>JANQGC010000023.1 GCA_028277515.1 Anaerolineae bacterium | reverse complement strand
TGACCGGCTTCTCATCTATATGTTCCGGCTCAACAACCTGTGGCAGAGGCGGAACGGACATCAAGTCATCAGGCACCGTAGCTGCAATATAAGTTCCCGAACCATGCCGGCCGGCTAAATACCCTTCAGCGATTAATTGCTGAAAGGAATTGATGACCGTATTACGCGATAACCCCAGATGTCGGGATAAAAACCGCGAAGAAGGCAATTTTGTTCCCGGCAAGAATTGTCCGCTCAAAATCGCCTGCCGCAGACCAAAATATAGCTGGCGGTAAAGCGGCGTAGACGATTGATGGTCGAGGGGAATACAAGTGATGATGGCTGGAAGCGTTTCTTTATACAATGGTGCCTCCAATGGGCAATCTTAAACCCAATTCAAGTGGTACCAGTATATTAGTTAGAAGTGGCTCTTTACGCAAGACCACTTGTCTTTTATGATTGAATTAACCTGGTATTGGGCTGCCAAAGTTTTAGCCGCAAGCTGAAAAGCTAACGCTACTGTAGAACAACCTTTCCAGGTTGTTTCTGCCGCAAGCTGAAAAGCTCGCGCTACAAGGAGATTAACATATGAGCACGGGGAACCCGGAAACTGAAGCCCGTTGGCAAGGAAGAAACAGCGCAAAGGATGCTCTGCGATCCGAAATCTGGTCATTGCTTGAGAACCGCGCCGTATCTATTGGTCCAGTGTGGAGTCGCATTCCCAATTTCGACGGCGCGGATAAAGCTGCCCAACGATTAGCCGAATTAGACATCTGGAAAAAAGCCAAAATCGTTAAATCAAACCCCGATCCGCCACAAATCCCGGTTCGTTTGCGTGCTCTGCAAGATGGCAAACTATTATATGCCCCCGTCCCTGAGTTGGTAAAGGATTTCCCTTTTATTGAATTAGATCCGGCCGAATTACGGGAACGAGGCATTCCTTTTGAGGAAGTGGCTCCTATCGAAGGGGCGCTCAAGTTCGGCCGAAAAGTGAACTTTGAAGATATGAAACCTTTCGACCTGGCGATTGTCGGCTGTGTTGCCGTCACACGCAACGGTGGACGCAGCGGCAAAGGGGGTGGATTTGCTGACCTGGAACTGGGCATCTTTCGAGATATGAACCTGGTCACGCCACAAACGCCCATTGTCACCACCGTCCATTCCTATCAAGTTGTCGACGATGATCGCGTTATCATGTTAGGGCATGATACACCCTTAGATTGGATCATTACCCCCGATGAAGTTATCGAAACCAAAACCACCTTAAGCCAACCCGGCGGCGTCAATTGGGAGGCCGTTCAACCCGACCAATTTGACAATGTCCCATTTCTATTCGATCTTAAACAAAAGTTGAACCCTTAAAAACGAGCGGATGGTGGAATGAGCACACTATTGGTAGCCAATGCCGACATCGTCATTACCATGAATGCCCAGAGGCAAAAAATTCATGGTGGGGGGCTGTTTGTGCGTGACAATATCATAGAAAAAATCGGCCGCTCGGAAGAGCTTCCAAAAGAAGCGGACCAGGTCATTGATGCCACCGGCCTGGCCCTACTTCCCGGACTGGTCAATACCCATCATCATTTTTTTCAATCCTTATTTAGAGCAATACCTGGCGCGCAGGATCATGGTTTATTCGACTGGCTGGCCCGTCTTTTTCCTATTTATGGGGAACTGACATATGAAGCCTTGCGCCTTGGCTCTCTAACCGCCATGGCGGAGATGATCTTGTCCGGCTGCACCACCAGCAGTGACCATCATTATCTCTATACCAACGACGCATCTCTGGATGCGCAAATCGAAGCAGCCCAGGAAATTGGCTTGCGTTTTCATGCCACACGCGGCGCGATGTCATTAGGTCATAGTCAAGGTGGGTTAACGCCGGATAACCTGGTACAGGGTGAGGAAGAAATCCTGGAAGATTGCCAAAGATTAATCACGGCCTATCATGATCCGAACCCATTTTCTATGCTGCGCATCGGTATTGCCCCCTGCACTCCATTTACCGTAACCAAGCAGCTCATGCGCGAAACGGCGCGATTGGCTCGAGCACATCAAAATGTGCGCCTGCACACACATGTGGCCGAGACATTGGACGAAGAGGTCTACTGCCAACGAGAGTTTGGCCAGCGCCCGGCCGATTATATGGCTGAATTGGACTGGGTGGGGTCTGACGTCTGGTGGGCACATTCCATTTTTGTTAACCGGGATGAAATCAAAATGCTGGCTGAAACAGGGACAGGTGTGGCCCACTGCCCTTCCTCAAATATGCGCCTGGGATCGGGAATCTGCCCGGTTCGCGAGATGTTGGACGCCGGCGTTCAGGTGGGCATCGGCGTGGATGGTTCGGCCAGTAATGATTGTGGTCATGTGATCAATGAAGCGCGTACGGCCGTGCTGCTGCAACGGGTCAACGGAGGCGCGGGCAGTTTCACTATCTATGAGGGCTGGGAATTAGCCACAAGAGGCGGCGCGGCCGTCTTAGGACGGGATGAAATCGGCTCTTTAGAAGTTGGCAAAGCCGCAGATTTCATTGGCATTGACCTGAACACCCTGAGCCTTGCCGGGGGCGCCGTTCATGATGCGCAAGCTGCCTTGCTGCTTTGCCGCGTAGACAAAGTAAACCTTTCCATCATTAATGGCCAGGTAATTGTACAAGACGGCAATATTCAAACAATCGATCAAGACGATTTAATTGCCTGCCACAACCGGATCGCCGCCGAGATGGTCTCACACCATCCTACACCACAACAATTAAAACATGTATGAAGTATTAAGTAGGTTTGCATTAGATTTGTCAATTTTTTCTGTGGGACTTCCAAAGGTATAAGAAAATAAAATTTGACAAATCTTTCGATTAATGACTTAGATGTTTATTTTTAAAAAGGAGTGTAGGAAAATGTTATACAAGAAAAATCGTTTATCATTATTTGTACTCATTTTTGGCATATTTGTATTGGCTGCCTGTGGAGGAAGCCCAGAAGTTGAGGAAGCAGCCCCTCCTGAAGAAGACACCACGGCCGAGGAAACAGCAGCAGAAGAACCTGCTGCTGAAGAATCCACGGCCGAAACTGTGCAAGTTGCTCTCCTACTACCAGGACCGATCACAGATGGTGGGTGGGACCAATTAGCCTATGAAGGGCTTGAAGAACTCAAGCAGCAAGAAGGCTTTGACGGCGCCTTCACCGAAAACATCGGCCAGGCCGATATTGCGGAAATCACCAGAGGATATGCCGATGATGGTTATGACCTGATTATCGGACATGGCTTTGAATTCGGCAGCGCCTTCCTGGAAATCGCGCCTGATTACTCTGAGCAAAATTTCTTTGCTACAACCTTCCAACCCCAAGATGAGATACCGTCCAACATACAATATATTGATGCTGCTTATTATGACGCCGCCTATGCCGCCGGCGCCCTGGCAGCACTCATCTCCGATAGCAATGTCGTCGGCTTTGTTGGCGGTGGCGATAACCCGACCCAACGTGGTATGATGAACGCCTTTATTACCGGTGCGGAAAACACCGTGCCCGGAACCACCGGACTTGGCGTTGTGACCGGCGACTATAATGATGCCGCAAAAGGGCGCGAATCGGCGATCACCATGATCGGCAATGGTGCTGATGTGATCTGGCATGCCGCAGATGTTACCGGCCTGGGAGCCATTGAAGGGGGGGTATCCAGCGATGTCAAAGTCCTGGGCGCTTATTCCGACCAGACCGGCATCGCACCTGAGCATATGGGCGCCAGCCTGGTCATGGATCTCAACCAGATGGTGCAAAAACTGGGCCAGGACGTGCGCAACGACACATTTGCGGCCGGCGAAGAATGGCGTCCATCCGTGTCTGAAATGTGGCACTGGTCTGCCGGTGAATCCGATCACAATTCAGACATCATTCCTGACGACGTCTGGGAAACTTATATGGAAATATGGAATGACCTCGACGCTGGGAATATCGACTATCCGATTAACACGGAATAAATTAACAAGTGACAGTCACTTAGAATTAAGTGACTGTCACTTCTAGAGGATGGACAGGATGGCAGTCCTGGACTGGAATCGCTTATCAACCACAGAAATTGAAAAACTGGATCGAACCAACACACTCGTCTTGCTACCGCTTGGCGCGACCGAGCAACACGGACCCCACTTGCCGCTGGGCACCGATTTATTTTTGGTTGAAGCAGTCTTAGAGCGCACAAAACCGCGTATAGCCGATTTAAACGTTCTCCTTCTTCCTCCGTTGTGGTGCACCAAGAGCAACGAACATATCGCCTTTCCCGGCTCATTATATCTGCAGGCCGAAACGATGATGGCTCTCATTCATGACATCGCCGCCGCCATCAGCCATTCCGGCTTTAGAAAAATGGTCTTCATGAACTGGCATGGTGGCAATAGTGATTTGCTGGGAGCCATGCTGCGCGACATCCGCCAGCGGCATAAGATGTTGGTTTTTTTAATTGATATCGTCTTCACATTCCTGGGGGCGTCTGATGAACCACAGGAGATGAGTAAAAGCGATATGCATGCCGGCCATTTTGAAACGAGCCTTATGTTAGCTGTCCGGCCGGAGTTGGTTCAGCCTGGGCGGTACAAAAATCTTGGCCAGGAAAATCAAGATCCACTCACCAGCAGCTTTAGCAGCTTCGAGCTGTTAGCCCCTGAAGGAGGGCTGGTACGGACGGGATGGGATACCACCGATCTCAGTCACGATGGCGTTATTGGTGACCCCGCCGGCTCAAGTAGTGAAGAGGGAAAAGAGAGTCTTACAAATATGGTTAATCGCGTGGAAGCTGCTTTGCGAGAAATCGCTCGTTTTGAATATAAATCTTGAGCAAAAGAGAACAGATTAAGTATTGTGTTACCTAAAATTTGACAACTTTTATTAAATGGCTTTCGCCCATGTATCAAGTGAAAAGTTGTCAAATTTCTGTGCAAATGATTTTAGAAACCCGTAACTCGTATCTTAAGGACTGGTTGCGATTTTGTGATTTAACTTCCGGGTTTCTTTCGATTATTTCCAGGAAGGCTTATGGCCCCATATATTGAATTAAAAAAAATCAGCAAGCGTTTTCCGGGTGTCATTGCCAATGACCAGGTCGATCTAATCCTCAATGCCGGCGAAATACACGCCTTGTTGGGTGAGAATGGCGCCGGTAAAAGCACCTTGATGAATATTCTTTATGGTCTCTATCATAAAGATGATGGGCAGATTTTGATCAATGGCCGGCCGGTTGAGATCCAATCACCTCGGGATGCTATTGCCCTGGGTATCGGCATGATTCACCAAGATTTCATGCTGGTACCTCCCTTCACGGTTGCTGAAAACATAGTCATGGGCTTGGATGAAGAAGGTTCTGGGCCATTGCTCGATCTGGATCGCGCGGCCGAACATATTGCGGCGCTTTCCGACCAGCATGGCCTGGCCGTCGATCCGCACATTCGCGTTGAGCATTTATCGGTCGGCGTCGAACAGCGGGTGGAGATTCTCAAACTCCTTTATCGCAACGCCAAGCTGCTCATCCTGGATGAACCAACGGCTGTGCTGACCCCGCAAGAAGTTGATGGCCTGTTTGAAGTTTTACCCTCGCTTGCCCAAAA
>JANQGC010000288.1 GCA_028277515.1 Anaerolineae bacterium | reverse complement strand
GTCGATGCGGCTTTAGACCTGGTCAGTTATCAGCTTAATTCGGCCGGAATCGAAGTCAGCCGGCGCACGAATGATCAACTTCCTCCCATCGTCGCCAGTTGGGAACATATGAAGAGCGTCTGGCTCAACCTGATATTAAACGCTCGCGATGCCTTGCAAGAAAAGTCGGGTGAGCGACGTATAGAAATCGTTACCCGTTTAGGAGAGCAACCCGATCAAATCCACATATTGTTTCACGATAATGGAAAGGGGATGTCAACGGCCGAATCAGCCCATATCTTTGAACCTTTTTATACAACCAAGGAACCTGGAAAAGGAACTGGACTTGGTTTGGCTACCTGTCATCGTATCATTGAGCAACACGGGGGGGAGATAAACGTCGTCAGCCTGCCCAATGAAGGAACGACCTTTATAGTTCGCCTCCCGGTTGCCCAACAAACGACACCCTAATAATTATTTATAATTTACTGCAATGGTGAACCAAAACCGACCCAACGAAGTCAATCTAGGCGATATATTACGATTAGCCCTTCCACTTAGCACGACAATTGTCGGCGGAGCAAGTGGAGCAAAACGTGTCATTCGCTGGGTATCTTTGTTAACCTCCTGGTCAGATTTGGCCGAACAAATTGAAGAAGAAGATTTAGTGATTGTTCCCCTCCATCTTCAGGAACAATTAACGGTTGTCGATTTTTCCAATCGCCTCTCATTGCTGGCCAATCTTTCCGTTTCAGCCGTTGTCCTTTTTCGTAATGTGCCATCTGTAGTAGCTGAGGATGCGCGAAAAAACAATCTGCCGTTAGTCATCTGCTCCCAAGATATTTCTGTGCGCGAAGTCCACCAATCCATTTCTTCGCTCCTGGTTGATCGGCAGCAGGCAACAAGCGAGCGCACAATGCAACTCTACCGCAGGCTATCCGAAATGTCGCGCGAAGGGAAAGGGCTTCAAGCGATGACCGATGTCATGTCCAATCTCACCGGGAAAATCGTTATTGTCCAGGATAAGCGTTTGGAAATTAAGGCTGAAAGCTGGCCAAGTGACAGTTCGGTCGATCAAGATCTGCTCCGCCGTGCTATGAAACAGAGGGACCAACTTCCGCCAATTTTATTGAATCGAAAGGCGGCCGCACGCGCCCGGCAAAGCAATTGGCAGCAAATCTTGCCTATCGAAAAAATGGGTCGATTGATAAGCCCTATCATCTCCGGTGACAGAGCGCGCGGCTATCTATCTGTCGTTGGACCGGCGGGCAGCCTCGATTTATTAGATAGCTTAACCGTAGAGCAAGGCGCAGCGGCCTGCGCCCTCGAAATGGCCAAGGCTAAGGCTGTCAGTGAGGCTAAAAAAGCGTTACGTGGCGACTTTTTAGAGGGTTTGTTAGCCGGGACCCTTCCGGCGGATGAGATCACGCGGCTCTCTAGCCGGCTCGATCATGATACACGTCCCGCACATGCCATTTTGACCTTAACCTGGATGGGTCCAAATGCGCCCACATTGAGACGGCTGGAAACAACTTTAAATTGGTTGCTGAACAATCATACCCGTCCCGCTCTTGTTCATGATTATGGTGGCCAGTTTTTATGTGTTTTTCAATCACTTAAAGAGCCTGATAATATGGATGCTGCCCATGAATTAACCCGCCGCCTGACGGAACAGGTTGAGGTTGAATTTCCTAATGCAAACCTCATTGGTGGTATGAGTGGTCCGGCAAACACCCTAGAAGATTGGCCTCGTGTCTATCGTGAAGCATTGCAGGCGATGGATGTCGGGGAAAGGTTAAAACTCGGCCGCACCATCGTTGAATTCAACAGTTTAGGTGTCTACCAACTGCTTTGTGAATTAGAAAACATCGAAGTGGTCGAAAAATTTTCCTCCCAAATCATCTCCCCCCTCGCCATATATGATGAGGAACACCGAGGCAGCCTTGTGCAAACGTTAGAAGCTTACTTCGACCATCATGGTAATATCAGCCGCACGGCCGAAAATTTGTTTGTCCACCGCAACACCCTTCTTTATCGCATGGAGCGTATACAAGAACTCACCGGACAGGATTTAAATAACGCCAATATGCGATTAGCCCTACACCTTTCATTAAAGCTGTGGCAACTGCATAAACAGCGATCTTTAATCAATTAACAGCAGCTTTTGTATATTTTTCACAATCTTCTACCAGATATAATCTGACAACTTTACCGTAGATTGAAAACCTTGCCCCTGCTATACTCTTTATAGGCTTGCGCTTAAATGCGCGGTTCAGTGGGAAATAGTGGGAATCAAAAAGGGCGACAATCATATCGCCCTTTTTGATGTTTTCCCGGTATTCATTTTCACGATCCCTTGTGCACTTCCGATAACTTGGGGGTACAATCGTGGGGCATATTGTATATAGCAGTTTATAAAGCAACCCACTATACTACTTTAAAAGTTGGGTAGCCACTTTTTTAGAGATAGTAGAATGAATTTTAATAGCAAACTCGTCGTTCTTATTAGCCTCGTCCTTATTATTGATAAGGATGCAATATCTGTTGGGTGAGAAACGAGTGCAAAAAGAGTAGCACAGGTAATCAAAAACCGCCCAACAGGGCGGTTTTTTTATTGGTGCGTAAGCTTTCTAGCTTGCGCCTTAAACAAACAGGAATGTTCGTTTTACAAAGTAGCGCATGCTTTCCAGCTTGCGCCCATTAGCCTTTAACCAGGCAAAAAAGAGGAGCAACCCTATGAGCGAGATGAAGACCGGAGGCCAAATAATTTGGGAGAGCTTAATGCATGAGGGTGTTGATGTCGTTTTTGGCATCACCGGTGGAGCCATCCTCCCAACTTATGACGACCTGAGTAAATATAATTATCCCATTCATGCCATCACCACCACTCATGAACAAGGTGCTTCACACATGGCTGATGGTTATGCGCGAGCTACAGGAAAAGTCGGAGTAACCATTTGTACCTCGGGACCCGGAGCTACAAACCTGATCACCGGATTGGCCACGGCTTATATGGATTCAACACCCGTTGTGGCTATCACCGGACAGGTGCCGACCAGTTTGCTCGGCCGGGATGGCTTTCAAGAATCGGATGTGTTTGGCATCAGTATGCCTGTCACCAAACATAATTATCTGATTACGGAAATTAAAGATTTGCCAATGGCCCTAAAAGAGGCTTTTTACATCGCCCAAACCGGCCGTCCGGGACCCGTGCTGGTAGACATCTGCAAGGACGTTCAACAAGATAGAATGCCGTTTGAATATCCGGCTGAAGTCAATCTTCCCGGGTATAGACCCAACCTGACGGCGCCCGATCCCCATTCCGTCGCCCGCGCAGCTAAATTGATTAATGAAGCCAACCGGCCTGTCATTGTTGCCGGACAAGGGGTTTCAATTGCCAAAGCTGAAAAAGAATTACGCCAGTTCGCGGAACTGGCCAACATTCCCGTGGCCACAAGTTTGCTTGGCATTGGCTGCTTCCCCTCAACGCATCCCCTATCGATCAGTTGGGGAGGCATGCACGGCGCATCACATACGAATTACGCGATGCAAGAATGTGATGTGATGTTTGCCATTGGTGCCCGGTTGGATGACCGTTTGACCGGCGCATTTTCCACCTTCGCTCCCAAGGCAAAGATCATTCATGTTGATCTCGATCCGGCCGAAATGGGCAAAAATTTAACCATTCACACCCCGGTTGTGGGAGATGCTCTACTCACTCTACGCGAGCTTCTGCCGCTAATCGAACCAAATGAGCATCCGGCCTGGCTCGAACAAATAAACGAATGGAAATCTGACAGCGATGAACGGGATATTTTGTATCAAGAGATTGACGACCTGATTGCACCTTATATCATGCGTGAATTATGGTATGCAACAAATGAAGGGGACTGCACGGTCGTTACCGATGTTGGCCAACATCAGATGTGGGAAGCGCAATACTTTCCGCACACCAAGAGACGCAGCCTGCTCACCTCCGGGGGTTTAGGAACAATGGGCTATGCCCTACCCGCCGCGATTGGCGCTCAAATTGGCAGCCCGGATGAGGAAATTTGGGTTGTGGCCGGGGACGGTGGATTCCAAATGACCATGCATGAACTTTCGACCGTCATGCAAGAACGCTTACCTATCAAAATGGCATTGATTAACAATGGTTATTTGGGAATGGTCCGGCAATGGCAGGATATCTTTTATAACAAGCGTTATTCCGGCACCCCATTATTTAACCCGGACTTCATAAAAATAGCTGAGGCTTATGGTATTCCCGGCCGTTCAATTACAGCCAAAGAAGATGTCAGCAAGGTACTTAAGGAAGCACAAGCTTATGATGGACCATTTTTAATTGACTTCCAGGTGGATGAACTGACAAATGTCTTTCCGATGGTTGCTGCAGGCGGCAGTAATGTTGACATGATCCGGCGCCCTCTACCGGAAAAGGAGAATGAAGAATAATGGAAGCTAATCAACAAAAACGCCACACCATGATCGCCTGGGTTGAGGATAAACCGGGCGTACTAAACCGTGTATCTGGTTTGTTCGGTCGGCGAAACTTTAATATCGAAAGTCTTACGGTTGGAAACACAGAAAAACCGGGAGTCAGCCGCATGACATTTGTGGTTAAAGGCAGCGAACGGGATACCCAACAAGTGCGCATGCAGTTATATAAATTAATCAACGTTCTGGAAATCCAGGATGTGACCCGTGAGCCCAGGGTAGAATATGAAATGGCGCTCATCCGGGTCAACGCAGACAGCAGTACGCGTGGGGAGATCATGCAGTTGGTTGACATCTACCGGGCTAGTGTTGTTGATGTGGACATAGATTCGGTGATCATTCGCATCGTAGCCAGGGAAGACAGAGTGAACGCCCTTCTCAGGCTGCTTGAACAATTTGGCATTAGAGAAATGGTGCGCACCGGCCGGGTGGCTATGGTAAGAGGCAGTGCCATCTCAAAAGAGAATATGGAAAGTGTCATCGTTGGAAATGGCCACGCGATTTAATAGAAAGGAGTTGGATTTTGGCAAACATATTTTATGATAAAGATGCGGATTTGGGTCTGCTACAGGGCAAGAAAATCGCCATCGTTGGTTATGGCAGCCAGGGGCATGCCCATTCCTTAAATTTACAGGATTCCGGACAGGATGTACGCGTTGGGCTTTATGAAGGCTCAGCTTCCTGGTCTAGAGCGGAAGCTGAAGGTTTGACGGTTAAAACAACGGCCGATGCTTGTGCCGAGGCAGACATCATCATGTTATTGGCACCGGACACAAAACAGCCGACTATATATCAACAATCCGTCCAATCCCACTTGAAGCCAGGTAAAACGTTAATGTTTGGTCATGGATTCAACATTCGCTACAGTCAAATCATTCCTCCCGACTACGTGGATGTCAGCATGGTTGCCCCAAAAGCGCCAGGGCACCGCGTGCGTGAATTATTTATTGAGGGCGTGGGGACGCCAGGTTTGGTTGCTGTCCATCAAAATAGAAGTGGGCAAGCACTCGAATTGGCTCTAGCATATGCCAAAGCTATCGGCTGCACCCGTGCCGGAACTATCGAAACCACCTTCACTGAAGAAACAGAAACGGATTTGTTTGGAGAACAGGCGGTTCTTTGTGGTGGCGTGAGCGCGCTGGTCGAAACGGCATTTAACATCCTGGTTGATGCCGGCTATCAGCCTGAAATCGCTTACTTTGAATGTCTGCATGAATTGAAGCTGATCGTTGATCTCATGTATCAAGGCGGTTTGAGTTACATGCGTTACAGTGTCAGTGATACGGCCGAGCATGGAGATTATTCGGCCGGACCGAAAATCGTGACCGAAGAAACCCAAAAAGCGATGAAACAAATACTATCTGATATCCAATCCGGCGCTTACGCTGAAGGTTGGATAGATGAAAACGTTGCCGGTCGCCCCTGGTTTAATGAGCGGCGCAAACAGGCACGCCAAACCCAAATCGAAGAAGTCGGCAAGAATTTGAGAGAAATGATGCCTTGGCTAAATGCTAAAGTAGTCGAGTAAAACACTTATCTGCATTTTTTATGATGAAAAATGCAGATATTTTTTTATAGGAGATATGACGATGAATAATAATGGGGCTGAAAGCAAAGATACATTACTGATTTTTGACACGACATTACGGGATGGCGAACAATCACCTGGAGCCACGCTTAATGTAGACGAAAAATTAGAAATCGCTCGCCAGCTTTCCCGCCTTGGCGTCGACATATGTGAGGCCGGTTTCCCTATCGCATCGCCAGGAGACTTTGAAGCTGTTCGTCGTATCGCGGAAGAAATTGGCCCCTTAACGCAAGGGCGAAAATCGGGGGAACCAATGGTTATCGCCGGGCTTGCCAGGGCTAATCGAGAAGATATCCAGCGGGCCTATGATGCCGTGAAAGTAGCGCCGAAACATCGTATCCACACTTTTTTGGCGACCAGTGATATCCATTTGAAACATAAACTAAAAATTGACAGGGAAGAGTGTATCGATCAAGTTATTGAAGCCGTCAGCTTTGCCAGCAGCTTATGTGACGATGTTGAGTTCTCTCCGGAGGATGCCGGCCGTTCTGATCCTGATTTTCTTGTCCAGATCTTGGAACAAGCGATCAAGGCTGGGGCCACGACCTTAAATATCCCTGACACCGTAGGCTATACGACTCCCGAAGAATTTGGTTGGTTGATGAAATATCTCATTGACAACACAGAGGGATCTGAAAAAGTCGTCTGGTCAACTCATTGCCATAACGATCTCGGTATGGCTACGGCCAATACATTAGCGGGAGTTAAAGCCGGAGCCAGGCAGGCGGAAGTTACTTTGAATGGTATTGGCGAAAGAGCCGGCAATACTTCTCTAGAAGAAGTGGCCATGACCATTGCCACGCGCCCCACAATGTACAATGTCCAAACAAATATCGACACAACTCAAATTATGCGTGCCAGCCACATGGTCAGCACCTACACGGGCATGGTCGTCCAGGCTAATAAGGCGATTGTCGGAGCGAACGCTTTTGCTCATGAAGCCGGCATTCATCAGGATGGCATGCTCAAGCATCATCAAACCTATGAAATCATGCGCCCGGAAACCGTCGGATTGGACGCAACGCGCCTGGTATTGGGCAAACATTCCGGAAGACATGCCTTCCGCGAACGGCTAAAAGAGATGGGCTATGACAATCTAACCAAAAAGGAAATAAATCTTGCCTTTAAGAGATTTAAATCATTAGCTGATAAAAAGAAAGTTATTACCGATGCCGATTTAGAAGCGATAATTGCTGATGAAATTTACCAACCCCCTGAAATATGGAAACTAAACCATATCCAGGTGTCTTGCGGCGATCATAGTATTCCAACGGCTACCATTAACTTGACTGGCCCTGATGGAAAGGAATATCAAGACGCGGCCTGTGGTACAGGACCGGTTGATGCCGTATACCAGGCCATTAATCGCCTGGTACGCGTGTCTAATTCCCTCATTGAATTCAGCATCAACGCGGTGACTGAAGGGATGGATGCGATTGCCGAAACAACAGTCCGTATTCAACCTCACAATGGAGAGTCCGAGTACAGCGTTAACCCGCAAACCAATCGCCAATTTTTGCGAACCTTCAGCGGACATGGAGCCAGTACGGATATTGTTGTCGCCAGCGCCCGTGCTTATTTAAGTGCGTTAAATAAACTTCTGGCTGCGCGAGAAGGCAAATATAGTGAACTAAAATCAAGCGGCACGCCGGTTAAAGTATAATCCGCGAGTCTAAACACGGAGACGTTAATGAGTGCACAGTTGACAACCCTCGACAAGATTTGGCAGGATCATGTGGTCATCCAACACCCACAAAGCCCGGCTATTCTTTATATCGATTTACATTTAGTCCACGAAGTCACATCCCCACAGGCTTTTCAAGGACTACGTGATCGTGGTCTGAAAGTAAGGCGACCCGCCCAAACAATCGCGACGATGGATCATGGTATTCCGACGACACCTTTGGATATGCCAATTACCGATCAAATTGCGTTGCGGCAGATGCAGACTTTAGAAAAAAATGCGCGTGACTTTGGCATCAAATTATTTGGCAGACAAAGTCCCTATAGAGGAATTGTTCATGTCATCGGACCTGAGTTGGGCTTAACCCAGCCGGGAATGACCATCGTCTGTGGAGACAGCCATACTGCCACGCATGGCGCTTTTGGCGCGCTGGCTTTTGGCATTGGTACCAGTGAAGTTGAACATGTGTTGGCTTCGCAAACCTTGCTGCAAAACAAGCCCAAAACTTATCAAGTGCAAGTTGAGGGCCGGCTGCAAGAGGGCGTTGCTGCTAAAGATATTATCCTTGCTTTGTTGGCGAAAATCGGAACGGGTGGAGGCACAGGCCATGTCTTTGAATATTGCGGCTCGGCGATTCGCGGTCTCAATATGGAACAGCGTATGACGATATGCAATATGAGTATTGAAGGCGGCGCGCGCGCCGGCCTTGTCACCCCTGATGATACAACTTTTGAATATTTGGCGGGCCGGGAATATGCTCCTAAGGGTCAGGCATGGGATGATGCCGTTGAGTACTGGCGTAACCTGGCCACAGATGAAGGCGCTGAATTTGACAAATCGGTTTCTATTGACGCCAATGTTTTAGAGCCAATGATAACTTATGGAACCAACCCTGGAATGGGCATTCCTATCACGCAAATTATCCCTGATCCGGATGATATACCTTCCGTTAGTGAACGGCAATCCATGATAAAAGCGTTGGAATATATGGATTTGCAGCCCGGTCGGCCGTTAATAGGCAAAGAAATTGACGTCGTGTTCTTAGGGAGCTGCACCAATTCACGTATCTCTGACCTGCGACAGGCAGCCGGCATTTTAAAAGGCAACAAAATCAAGCCTGGCCTGCGCATGATGGTCGTTCCCGGATCACAAATGGTCAAAAGACAGGCTGAAGTCGAGGGGCTAGACCGTATTTTCAAAGAAGCCGGCGCAGAATGGCGAGAATCCGGTTGTAGCATGTGTATCGCCATGAATGGTGACCAGCTCCAACCAGGCCAATATGCCATCAGCACTAGCAACCGTAATTTTGAAGGGCGGCAGGGCAAAGGCGGCCGAACCTTTTTGGCCAGCCCCTTGACCGCAGCCGCATCCGCTCTGACAGGAATCGTAACTGACGTCCGGACACTAAACTAAATTCATAAAGTAGGATATCTATGGAAAAATTTGAACAATTAACCGGCACGATGGTCGCCATCCCCACTGAAAATATTGACACGGACCAGATCATTCCTGCCCGGTTTCTAAAGACGATCTCCAAACTGGGCCTGGGTAAACATCTGTTCCACGATTGGCGCTACCATGATGATGGAACACACCGTCACGACTTTATATTAAATCACTCCCACGCCCAAGAAGCGGAGATATTGGTAGCCGGTGATAATTTCGGCTCTGGTTCCAGCCGCGAACATGCGCCCTGGGCCTGTATGGATTATGGATTCAAAGCCATTGTCAGCACCTCATTTGCCGACATCTTTAAAAACAACGCTTTGAAAAATGGTCTACTCCCTGTGGTTGTGGATGAAGACACCCACGGGCAGCTGCTCAGTCTCCTTGAAGAAGATCCCCATGTATCCATCATTGTTGATCTTGAAAACCAAACCCTGACCCTGCCGGACGGCCGATCCGTCTCCTTCCCCATTGATCCTTTCAACAAAGAATGTCTGCTTGAAGGTGTCGATCAATTAGGCTATTTATTAAAGCATGAAGATGCAATAATCGCTTATGAAAAAAACCACCCGGCGCGTGTAAACACGGGATAAATCCAAAAAATTAACAAGTGGAGCCTTTCGGAACGGGCTTAACGACCTGAACAGAAAATGATGAGCCAAATATTTCTTTATGACACAACCCTTCGTGATGGCACTCAGCGGGAAGGCATCTCCCTTTCCGTTGACGACAAATTAAAAATAGCGCGAAAGTTGGACGATTTCGGCATCCACTATATTGAAGGTGGGTGGCCGGGATCAAACCCCAAAGATGTCGAATTTTTTCGGCGTGCCCCATCCTTAAATTTAAAACATGCCAAAATAACTGCCTTCGGCAGCACCAGGCGTAAAAATTCATCCCCTGAAAACGATCCCAATATCCAGGCGCTCATGGATGCCAATACTGATGTTATAACTATTGTAGGTAAAAGCTGGGATCTCCATGTTCACGATGTATTAGAAACAACCCTGGAAGAAAACCTGGCTATGATCGCTGATAGCGTTGCCTACTGCAAAGCCCAGGGAAAGGAAGTGATTTATGATGCTGAACATTTCTTTGATGGCTATAAAGCCAACCCGGAATATGCGCTAGCTACCGTTCAATCGGCCGCCGTTAATGAGGCTGATGCCGTTGTTCTCTGCGACACGAATGGTGGTTCACTGCCCTGGGAAATCGAAAAAATCGTAAAAGAGGTTAAGGAAAAACTTGGAGATACACCTTTGGGAATACACACCCATGATGACGCCGGTTGTGGGGTGGCCAATACGCTAGCGGCTGTGCGTTCCGGAGCAACCCAGGTACAAGGTACAATCAATGGGTACGGTGAACGAGTAGCCAACGCAGATCTCTGCACATTAATTCCCGACCTTCAGTTGAAAATGGGTTATTCTTGTGTCAAAAAGGAGAATCTAAAAAAACTCACGGAACTATCCCGGTATGTTTCTGAGGTGGCCAATCTAGCCTTAAATGAACATGCGCCCTATGTTGGAACCAGTGCCTTCGCCCACAAAGGGGGCATTCATGTGGCTGCCATGCTAAAAAATGCTGAGAGTTATCAGCATATCGATCCCACATTGATCGGCAACGAGCAGCGCAGTGTGGTTTCTGAATTATCCGGACGTGGCAACATCATTGATAAGGTCCAACAGTTCAATCTTGATGCAGACTCAGTCAACGTTCGTGGTGTCTTAAATAAGATCAAGGATTTGGAAGCGCAAGGTTTTACTTTTGAAGGCGCTGAAGCCAGTGTTGAATTGATGTTGAGGCGCACCCATCCCGCCTATGTGCCCCCATTTGAATTGGTCGATTTCACTGTTATGGTCCTAAAGCAAAGACGACGCGGCATTAATGCTGAGGCCACCGTCAAGGTACGCGTCGGCCATAAGCTGATGCACACGGCCGCCGCCGGCAACGGACCCGTCAATGCATTGGATATGGCGCTGCGCAAGGCGCTGGTCGATGTCTATCCTCAACTCAGCAGCGTCAGCTTAGTCGATTACAAAGTGCGTATCCTGGATGGTGAAAATGCCACCGCTGCCACTACGCGCGTGCTGATTGATAGTAAAAGCGGGACACGGCGCTGGAGCACGGTAGGGGCCAGTGCCAACATTATTGAGGCAAGCTGGCTGGCTCTGGTGGATAGCATGGAATATGCTTTACTATCTTAACTGGTCTGTTTTCTAAAAAACATAAATCATGTGACAGCCACTTTGGTCATTATTTGACCGGTAATACCGATAATAAAGTGACTGCCACTTGTTAAAGATGCTAATCTATTAACGTCAGCATCTTCACAATCAGGAGAAATATCCATTGAAAGCACGAATTGCCATATTGCCCGGTGACGGCATAGGACCAGAAGTTATTTCCGAAGCAAAAAAAATTCTTGAGAAGATCGCCCAACAATTTGACCATCAATTTCAGTTTGAAGAAGCCTTGATTGGGGGTATTGCCATTGATAATTATGGCACGGCGCTCCCAGAGGAAAGTTTGGGAGTTTGCTTGCAAAGCGACGCCGTGCTTTTGGGAGCCGTCGGAGGTCCTAAGTGGAGTGACCCTTCAGCAGCCATTCGCCCAGAGCAGGGTCTTTTGCGATTAAGAAAAGAATTGAATGTATACGCCAATTTGCGGCCTGTGAAAGTTTTTGATGCATTGGCTTCATCCAGTCCATTACGAGCAGAAATAATAAAAGACGTGGATATCATCTTTGTCCGAGAGTTGACCGGGGGCATATATTTTGGTACCCCTCAGGGGCGTGAACAAACAGAATTCGGCCGCGCCGGATTTGATACAATGCGCTACAATGAACAAGAAATCCGCCGTGTTCTCAATGTTGCTTTTGAACTGGCCCGGGCAAGGCGTGGAAAAGTAACCTCCGTAGATAAAGCCAATGTCCTGGCTTCCTCCCGCGTCTGGCGGGAAGTTGCCCATGAAGTCGCTGCAGAATACCCGGAAATCGAATTTGAAGATGTGTTGGTCGATGCTTGCGCGATGTACCTGATTAACCGCCCATCAGACTTTGATGTGATCGTCACAGGCAATATGTTTGGCGACATCCTATCCGACGAAGCATCCATGATCACCGGCTCGCTGGGCATGCTGCCCTCTGCGGCCTTGGGCAGGCCTGGAGCGGCCGGCCTTTTTGAACCGATTCATGGATCGGCGCCGGATATTGCCGGAAAAGGGATCGCCAATCCCCTGGCTATGATCTTAAGTGCAGCCATGATGCTACGCTGGAGTCTCGGACTTTCCCAGGAAGCTGATCTGATTGAGGGAGCGGTTTCTAACGTTCTGGCTCAGGGCAAAAGGACTGCCGATCTGGCCCAATCCGGAGATCCGGTAACCGGCACAGAAGAGATGGGAGACCTCATCATTGCCTCACTCACCTAAGTAGTTTTTCATCAGATTTGTTAATCTTTGTTTTTGTATCTCTGGAAATCCCACAGAAAAAATTGACAAATCTTTTGAATACGAATAACTTCCCGTTGACAATTATTATAATAAATGAATCATCCATATGGCTAAGACGGACATCATCATCATCGGCGCTGGAATCGTAGGGCTGGCAACTGCCTATCAATTAAGCCAAAAAGAGCCGGACATTCGTATCACCATCTTAGAAAAAGAGAATACCCTGGCCTTTCACCAGTCCGGGCGTAACTCTGGGGTTTTGCATTCAGGAATATATTACAAACCTGGTTCCTTAAAAGCGATCAACTGCCGGACCGGGAAGAAAATGATGGAACAATTCTGCATCGAGCAGGATATTCCTTTCCAAATATGTGGCAAGGTGATTGTGGCCACGAAAGAGGAAGAACGGCCGATTTTGGCCGATATATATAATCGTGGCCTGGCCAATGGCGTCCAATGTGAATTAATAGGACGCGAGCGATTGGATGAGCTGGAACCCCATACGGCCGGGATCGAAGCGATCCATGTCCCGGAAGCAGGCATCGTCGATTATAAAGAAGTATGCCGGTGCCTGGCCCAAATTTTAGAGGAACAGGGGCATCAAATCATCACAGGTGCAAAAGTGATTGGTATCCAGGAAACCAACCACCAGGTTACGGCCGTGTCATATGCCGGGGACTTCAGCGCGGACTATTTAATTAACTGTGGAGGATTGCATTCCGATAAGGTGACACGCATGACCGGCATGGATTCACCTGCCCAGATAATTCCTTTTCGCGGCGAATATTATGAACTAATACCAGAAGCCGAATATTTGTGCAGTAGTTTGATCTATCCGGTCCCTGACCCAAAGTTCCCCTTCTTAGGCGTTCACTTTACCTTGATGATAAGTGGAAAAGTTGAATGTGGTCCCAACGCAGTTCTGGCGTTTGCCAGAGAGGGGTATCAGTTAACTGATTTAAATGCTGGAGAACTTAGCGAAATATTGCGCTATCCCGGCTTTCAAAAATTAGCGGCAAAATATTGGCGGACTGGATTGGGCGAAATGTGGCGTTCGGCAAACAAGAATGCCTTCGTAAAAGCGCTGCAAAATCTAGTCCCAGCTATAGAGGCGCATCACCTGGTCAAGGCTCCGGCAGGCATTCGTGCCCAGGCCG
>JANQGC010000101.1 GCA_028277515.1 Anaerolineae bacterium | reverse complement strand
CTCCGACTGCGACAATCACGCCCACCATGACCATGACCCCATCCCCAACGGCGACATCAACACCCTTGCCTCCGCAGTTCACCGAACGAGTTTTCATCCCAGCACTGTTTGGCGAAACGAATGAGGCGTTAGATTAGTAAGGGAAGATAATGAAAAAACCAATTTTGCTGGATTTTCCTTACAGTTTTGAAACGGAACGGCTGATTATTCGCGGGCCATTGCCGGGTGATGGGCTGGAACTACACGCAGCAGTACATGAATCTTTGGAGGAACTTCAGCCCTGGCTGCCTTGGGCGATGAACCCGCTTAATGAAGAGCAATACGAGGCACGTGTTCGAGAAGGGCAGTTACAATTTTTGGCTCGTGAGGATTTGTGGATGATGCTTATCCTGAAGGGCACGAAAACGATCATCGGAGGCAGTGGACTGCACCGTATCAATTGGGATGTGCCCAGCTTCGAGATTGGTTACTGGGTACGGACAAGTTACACTCGCCAGGGGTATGTCAGTGAAGCCGTGACCGGCATCACAAATTTTGCTTTCGAGTATTTAAATGCCAAACGTGTTGAGATTCGCTGTGATTCAACAAATGTGCGCAGCATGGCCATTCCTCGTAGATTGGGTTTTTCTCATGAGGGAACCCTCAGAAATGATGATCGCCATCACCAAACCGGGAATCTGCGCGACACTATGATTTTTGCCAAAATTCGATCCTAATCTATTCTGCGGGTAATTTTATTGACAACTTGCCCCCTTCTTGGATTTCCGCTTGCGTGCCCTAGATTGGTGATCTTGTTATAATTCTCAGTCGGATTTAATAAAGAGCGAAAAACGTAAAACGATGTTGACTAACTGGATCAAGCGTTTTACGTTTGTCGTTTAAGGATAGTTTTATGACCAGACGTGATTTGATGTGGCTGGTTGTCATTGTAATCATTGTAATTGCCGGTATTTGGATCATTCAAAATCCCAATTATCCGATTATGCGCGGTTTAGATTTACAAGGCGGCTTGCAAGTATTGATGGCGGCGGATGTTCCCGACGATGAAGAGATTACGGCCGATCAAATGGATACGGCACGGCAAATTATTGATCGCCGGGTTAATGCATTAGGCGTCACCGAACCGCTGGTGCAAACAGAAGGTGACCGCCGAATTCTCGTTGAACTACCTGGAATCAGTAACACCGAAGATGCTATTGCATTGATTCAAGAAACAGCTCTGCTGGAGTTTATTGATACGGGAAATACACCTTTGCCGGAGGGAATGTGCGTTCGCACAACTCATGATGAAGGACCTTCCCGATGCGAGTTTGCTCCAGGCCAACCGGTGACGGATGAGGTGGAAAATCCAGCACCGACCTTTGATACAGTTATAACCGGTGCGGCGTTACGGCAGGCTAATGCGGAAAGTGGACAATTTGGCGATTTTTTTGTCAGTTTTACCTTGCAACCCGAGGAGGCTCCCGCATTCGAGACATTCACGCGTGAAAATCAGGGTCAATTTCTAACTATCGTATTGGACAAGGAAGTGATTTCCAGTCCGCAAATTAACGCCGTGATCAGTGAGGCGGGAACCATTACCGGCAATTTCACATTGGAAGAGGCCCAAAAGTTGGCTTTGCAGCTGCGGTTTGGTAGTTTGCCGGTCCCGCTGCGCATTGAGAGCACCCGCCAGGTCGGCGCGACTCTTGGTGAGCAGTCAGTGGAGGCGAGTATCCGTGCCGGCACGATTGGATTGCTGGTTGTATTGTTATTTATGTTCCTTTACTATCGCCTTGCCGGCGGTCTGGCTGATATTGCTCTACTGGTTTATGCGGTTCTGAATATCGCCGTCTTCATGTTTATTCCGATAACATTGACCCTTCCGGCGATCACCGGCTTTTTGTTATCGACGGGAATGGCGGTTGATGCCAATGTGCTGGTATTTGAGCGCATGAAGGAGGAACTTCGTAAGGGAGCTTCCATGCGCGAAGCGATCGCCACTGGTTTTGACCGGGCCTGGACATCTATTCGTGATTCCAACCTGGCAACGTTGGTCATCTGCTTCATATTATGGATATTCGGCCGCAACTTTGGGGCCAGTACCGTACAAGGGTTTGCCTATACGTTGGCTATTGGCGTTTTAATCAGTATGTTCACCGCGGTATTTGTCACCCGCACATTGGTCAGAATTGTCTTAGGCAGTTCATTAAGCTGGACGAGCAACAAGAAGTTAACGATTGGGGTATAGGGAGAGCCAGCATGTTTGATTTCATATATTCGATTGTTGATCATCGCCGCAAATATTTTATATTTTCCAGCATCTTAATTATGTTAGGCATTGGTGCTATGGTTTATGCCTATGTCACCACGGGATCCATTTTCCGTGTTGGCGTGGATTTTCGCAGTGGAACCCGCTTTGAACTACAGTTTAGTGAACCGGTGGAGGAGCAGGGAATTCGTGAGGTCTTTAACGATCAGGACATCGCCAATCCATCCATTATCGCTTTACGAGGCGAGGATTTAGAAAATGCCTGGCAAATTCGCTCAGAGTTCGTCTCACCGGAAAGAGCACAAGATATCGTCGATGCTCTTGAAAATCAGTTAGAGCCGCTGGTTGAAGGGACAACTCAAATTCAAAGTGTCAGCCCAACGGTTGGGGCTGAGGTTACCAGGGCGGCGTTCATTGCCGTCATTGTGGCGGCTTTGGTTATCCTGGTTTATATCATGCTTGTATTCCGCCAGGTGCCCAACTCCTTCCGCTATGGTGCCAGTGCTGTGGCGGCAATGGTCCATGATTTATTTATTATTTCCGGTTTTGCCGCGATCACAGGTGTATTCCTGGGCTGGGAGGTAGATGCTTTGTTTTTGACGGCCGTTTTAACCGTCGTTGGCTTCTCCTTGCAGGACACGATTGTGGTCTTTGACCGTATCCGTGAAAACATCGCCAGGCGGCCGTTGGAACGGTATGAAAAACTGGTCGATCGTTCCATACTAGAGACTGTTCACCGGTCATTGGTCACCCAACTCAGCGCAATGTTTATTATGGTGGCCATTCTCTTGTTTGGCGGTGTATCGATCAAACCATTTATCGCTGTACTTTTCATTGGTTTATTTAGCGGGACCTACAGCTCCATTTTCATTGCGACACCCCTACTGGTTTCATGGGAAAATGGCGAGATTCCGCTGGTGAATAGTTAAGGCGCTCATTTTCGTCATTTGCGAAACGGGTTAGTTGAATAGTTTGGCGGCTTCTAGAATGGGATAATGAATAGAATCTCGGCCGTCTTAAGAGCACAAAAGCGCCATGATTGGGTGGCTTATGTTTTGCTCTTGCTGTATGTCATCACCTTTTCCACCCTGACCATTCGCCAGCATCAAAGTTTCAATACCAATGCCTTAGATTTGGCAAAATTTGACCAAAGCATTTGGAATACGGCACACGGTCGTCCCTATCAAATCAGCATTGGCGAGGATCTTGTAATCCAAAGTCATTTCTCGCCGGCGTTGGCTATCTTTGCGCCCATTTACTGGATCTGGCCAGACATCCGAGCATTGTTCATCATGCAGAGTATATTGCTGGGTGGGGCGGGATTTTTTATCTATTGGTTTTTTCGTAAAGATAGCCCCTGGTTAGGGCTTGCCGTATTTGGTGCCTATTTAATGCAGCCGGCGCTGCATCAAATCAATTTAATTGAATTTCGGCGGCTGACCCTGGCTGTCTTTGGCACATCATTTGCTGTATATCATTTGCTGCGCAGACAATATGGTTGGATGGTTGTAGGCTTGGCTCTTGCGTTATTGAGTAAAGAGGATATGAGTCTGACCACCATCGCTTTTGGGCTTTATATTGTCTTTGTTCAGCGTAATTGGAAAATTGGTGTACCCACCATTATTGTGGGTGTATTATGGTTGGTTTTCATTCCGTTTACATTATTGCCGTCAATCATGACCCACGATCAGTCAGAAGGCTACCAGCATGCGGTCAGTTATTATGATTATCTAGGCGACTCTTTACCTGAGATTGTTCAAACAGCGGTTCGCAACCCGGGAATATTCTTTGAGTTTGCCGGCCAGATGAACCGGCTGCAAGCGGTTTTAAATCTGTTTTGGCCATCAGCATTTCTGTTTTTATTGGCCCCAGGATTGTCGTTTTTTCTACTGCCTCACCTGGCATTTTTACTTACCAGTACTTCAGATGCAATGGGCACATTGCAGGGATGGTATCCTTCAGTCCTAATCATCATGATATTCTGGGCTGTAGCAGTTGGGGCATCCCGACTGAAAGGGCAGTGGCAAAAAATAGCTCTGGCAACCTTGCTGGTGACAAGTTCTGTAGCCTGGTTGAGTATGAGCCAATTGTGGCCAGGAAACAAATTCGAGATTAACCGCTACCAGGTAAACTCACACGATCAAAAGGTGGCCGAAATGTTAAAGGAGATCCCACCCGAAGCTTCCGTGATGGCCCAAGACCCCATCGTGCCTCATCTCTCCCATCGCCAGGAAATTCATCTTTTTCCCTGGAACCGGTATGAACAACCCCCACAATACATCATCCTGGATCAGCAGATGAGAACTTATCCTCTCAGTACGGATGCATATCGGTCTGCTTTTTTTGATGTGTTGGCCGGAACTGAGTATGCATTGATCAATCAAGTCGATAGCTTTCACATGTTTGAGTATGTGGATGCAGATGAAGCCCAACTTGACGTGAATGAGACCTGGGATGAGGCTTTTCATCTTCAAGGATTCAGTTTAGCTGCCGCGTTACCCGGGCAAAAATTTGGGGACCTTCCAGATGAGCTTTCCACCGGAACGATCTTAAGGGTCATGCTCTATTGGGATGTGGTGTCGGAAATGGGTCAAAATTATACTGTTTTTGTCCATGCGGTTGACACTGATGGTCAAGTAGCGGGGCAAAGTGATAGTTGGCCGGCCGACACTCATAGACCAACTTCCGTCCTTGAGATAGGTGAAGAGGTGCGGGATATTCATTACCTGACGATTGGTAAATCGGTTAGAGCTGAAGATTTATCTATTAGGGTTGGCATGTATGAAGCGATTGAAGGGAAGACGCTTCTCGATTCTCAAGATCGGCCGTTTCTTCAAATTCCAATCCCAAACAAGTGACAGTCACGTTAATCTCATTCAAACTTGACAAATAAATTATTAGGTCATAGACTAGAACATATGAGCTATCCGTGGATTCGCGCAAGCGAAATTGGTGAATATGTTTATTGCCGCAGGGCCTGGTGGTTAAAGCAGGTGAAAAACTTGCGGACCTCCAATGTGCGCCAGTTGAAGGCCGGGAAAAAATATCATCTTAACCATGGCGGCCAGGTTCGCCAATTTATATGGTTGCGCAGGCTGGCCTATGCCCTGGTTTTTGTTGCCGTGACGATTTTCGTATTTCAACTGCTGGTTGGATGGATGTAGATGATGGCCTGGGGTGGTTTAACGTTTAGCCTGGTGCTTATTTTTTTGGCTATGGCTGGATTATTGTTGATTTCTTCCGGGAAATTACGAAAAAAGAGTGGTTTGCCTGATGGTGAAATCATATATACGGATGATGAGACCTGGTATCCCAATGTAAATCCATTACACAGCGCCAGTTTGAGGCTGGTCGGAAAACCAGATTATATTGTTCGTCAAAATTCCGGGGAAATTATCCCTGTTGAAGTGAAATCCCGTCCTGCCCCAAAATCTCCCTGGCCGGGACACATTTACCAACTGGCGGCCTATTGCTTGCTGGTTGAGGAGTCGTTTGATGTTCGGCCGTCCTACGGCATCATCCAGTATAAAGACCGGGCGTTTGCAATTGATTACACGCCCGAACTTCAGGACTCCCTTCTGGAATTATTGGATGATATGCGCCATGATCACCATGCTCATGACTTGAACCGCAACCACAATGAACCTAATCGCTGTGCAGCATGCGGTTTTGGACATGCATGTAACCAACAGATCACACTTCAGACATAAATTTTCAGCAACCAGAACGGTATTCAAGAACAGGGTGTTTGCCTGTGTTGGTGAACCTTTAAACATTATCCTCTAGATTGTGCCCAACACCTAAACAATCGTTATAATATAAACTTTATAATTATTTATGGAGGCACTTGTGGCCAAGATTCAACGCGTCACCGGAATGCAGGACCTGCTTCCGGAAGACACTGTTTATTGGGATTGGATCATCGAAACGGCATCAAAATTAGGTTTACAATACGGCTTTTCAAAAATTGATGTTCCCATCATAGAATATACAGAGCTTTTTGCGCGGGGCATGGGAACTGCATCCGATGTTTTTGTACAGAAAGAAATGTATACCATTGAAGAGGCGGATGGGACGAGCATCACTTTGCGTCCGGAGTACACGGCCGGGGTTGTGCGTGCCTATATTGAAAATGGGATGTCAAGTTGGCCGCAGCCGGTGAAGCTGATAATGATGGGGCCGATTTTCCGCAGAGAGCGACCCCAGGCTGGACGTTATCGCCAGCACAGCCAGATAAATGTTGAGATTTTGGGTGAAACTGATCCGGCGGCCGATCTTGAAGTGATGATGATGGCCATGAATTTATATCGCCGGTTGGGATATAAGGACCTGTCATTTCAACTCAACAGTACGGGATGCGGAGAATGTAAACCGGCCTATATCAAGGAATTAAAAAAGCATTTGAATAAACATGAAGGGCGACTGGCCGAAGTTGATAAGGTGAGATTGAACAAGAATCCACTGCGGGTGCTGGATAGTAAAGAACCTGGAATGGATGAACTCCTGGCTGAAGCGCCGCACATCATCGATTATCTTTGTGATGATTGCGCGAACCATTTTGCAGAATTAAGACGTTTGCTAAACACTGTTAAAGTGTCGTACAGTATAAATTTCCGGTTAGTTCGCGGAATAGATTACTATACCAAGACTGTCTTTGAAGTATGGGCTGAAGGCATAGGCGCACAGGCATCTTTATGCGGTGGCGGAAGATATGATGGACTTTCCGAAGCCATTGGCGGACCCGGTACACCCGGGGTGGGATTTGGCTCAGGGATTGAGCGCATCATATTGGGATTGAAGGAACAAGAGATCGACCCCCCACCACTGGAAAATCCTGCTGTTCTCGTTGCTCATTTTGGGGATGAAACCAAAGTTGAGGCGAATCGACTATTGTATGAATTGAGAGAATCTGGGATTGGAGCGATTATCGCTTTCGGCCGAGACCGGCGCAGTATGAGAAGTCAAATGCGCGAAGGCAACCGCAAAAATGTACGGTTTATGTTGATAGTTGGAGAATCAGAGCTGGAAGCGGGTCAAGTTACCGTTCGGCCGATGGAGGAAGGGGAACAATTTTCCCTGGCCAGTGGCCAAATTGTCGATTGGTTGCAGACTGCTCTGACGTCATGAAATTTATTGGCATCCTTCATCAAAGTCGTATTCCCGAATCAGAACTGCTTGCCGAGAAAATTGCAAGTTGGTTAAAAGACCAGGGAATTCATTCATGGGTTGGTTCGGCCTGGGATGACAAAGAGATTAATGGTCAGCTCTCTGATTTTGATTTATTGATTGTCCTTGGTGGCGATGGTTCAACCTTAAGAGCCGCAAGGTTAATGACGCCATATGACGCGCCAATTTTCGGCATAAACCTGGGCCGGGTCGGATTTTTGAGTGAAGCGCAGCCGGGAGAATGGCATGAAAAGTTGTCCAAGGTTTTAGAGGGAGATTATTGGCTTGAACGCAGACTGCGGATGCACGCTGATTTGCAGCGGAATGATACAATTATTGGCACTTATCCCGCTCTCAATGAAATCGTCATCGGTCGTGGACAGCATGCCAGAGTGATCCGCCTTCATTTAATTGTTGATGGTGATTTGGTCACAACTTATGTTTCAGATGCACTCATTGTGGCTACCCCGACAGGCTCTACGGCGTATGCTATGGCGGCTGGTGGGCCTCTGCTGCCACCGCAATTACAAAATTTTGTCGTTGTCCCCGTTGCTTCCCATTTAAGCCTCAATCGTCCATTGGTGTTGCATGAAGAAGCGGAGATTGAAGTGCGGGTTGAAATGGATCATGAGGCTAATTTAACCGCAGATGGGCAGCAAGGGGCAGAATTGCAAACCGGCGATTGGATCACGGTTCAAAAACATGAACGGCCGTGTCTCTTTGTCAGGGTTGATCCTCCCGGTTATTTTTACCGTCGATTGATGCGTCGCTTAGGATTTAGTTGGCCACTCCGTTAATATCCTACCGGAGGGGCGCGAAATGGATTTTGCGGTTACAAGATTTACCTGTTTAAATGTACAAGATTCATAAAATGAGGAAAATGTTGGTAAGAAAGAATGAATAGAGAATCACCACGAATTCGATCATTGCTTCGCCAGGCTGAACGAAACGTTGAAGCCGGGAAATATGCCGCGGCCGAAGCTGTGTATCGTCAAATAGTGGGGGAAATGCCGGAGAGCAGCGCCGGCTGGTTAGGCCTGGCCCAGGTGACCAAAGACGTTGAGGAAAAAGAAGCGGCATATAAGAAGGTAATAAGTCTCGATCAAACCAATGAACAGGCGATTGCCGGATTAAACGCTATGCAGAATGAGGTGATGGATGGCAGTCTGACTTCAGACTTGAACAAACAAGAGGATAAGCAGACAAGTAATGTCAATAATCCAGCACCATCTCATGATGAAGTTAAAGATAAAAGCGTTTATCCAGATCCGGCTATTAGCTATGAGTCGGATGCCGTGGCACCAGCAAAGCAGGTGCAGGAAGCCACAATTCAGGACGATGATCATGACCATGTTGTGGTTAATGATCCTGATGCGGAATTATTTTGTTACCGGCATCCGAATCGGGCGACTTCCCTGCGTTGTTACAAATGTAATAACCCCATTTGCAGCGAATGTACGGTGAAAACGCCGGTGGGGTATCTTTGTCCCACCTGCCACCGGGAAGCCGAGGATGCCTTTTTCAATAATAAGCCAACGGATTATTTATTAGCAGCCCTGGTCGCCTTACCGCTCAGTTTGATGGCGGGTTGGTTGGTTGTCCGTTTCAGCGGCGGCTTCTTTATGATTTTAATCCTCATTTTTGCCGGGGGCGCGGTTGGCGGTTTCATTGCTCGCCTGGCAAAGCGGGTAATTAATAAGAGAAGAGGGCGATTTATTCCCCATGTTGTAGCCGGATGTGTGATTATAGGTGTGCTCGTTTTTGCCTGGCCCTGGCTATTGGTCCTGTTTGCAGGTGGTGGAGGCGCTCTTTTCAAACTTGCCGGTATTGGCATTTATTTGTTTACGGCGACGAGTTCTGCATTTTATTGGGCACGGTGAACAGGTCGTTCGATCAATGTTGAAAGAAATAACCATTCGCAATTTTGCTATTATTGATGATTTGCATATGCGATTTGCGCCTGGATTTACGGTTTTAACAGGCGAGACTGGGGCAGGAAAATCGATCATTCTTGATGCGGTTACTTTAATATTAGGTGGCCGGGCAGATAGCAGTATGGTGCGAGCAGAGACGGAGAGTGCGATTATCGAAGCTGTTTTTATGCTTTCTCCTGAGCTGAGAAACATGATAATGCCGGTGCTTGAACAGGAGGGTATCGAGAATGAGGATGAGGACATCTTGCAATTAGGGCGCGAGGTTCGCTTGAATGGGCGCAGTTACTCACGTGTAAACGGCCGCACTGTTAGCCTAAGCCTTATGCGTGAGATCGCAACGCCTTTATTGGACATTCATGGGCAAGGAGAGCATCTCTCATTGCTTAAACCCCAGGCTCATTTGCCCTTGTTGGACGCTTACGGTGGCCTGGTTGCAGAACGTAAAAAGCTGTCTGCTGAAGTCGATAATTTACGTAAGGTCGAGCGTGAATTGGAAAATTTACGCCAGGATAAGCGCATGATCGGCCAGCGAATTGATATGCTGCAATACCAAATTAATGAAATCAAAGCGGCCGATTTAAGCCAGGGTGAGGAAGAAGAACTGAAGTCCGAGAGAACTCGCCTAGCCAATGCTGAACAGCTCAACCGGTACTCGGCTGAAGTTATTGCCGCCTTAATTGGAGTTGACGATGAAACAGTCTCCGCTTCCGATATATTGGGAAATGCTGAACGGGCCTTGACCCAACTTGCCAAACTAGATGATACAAAATCGGCCGTCCTGGAAGATTTACAGGGTTTAACATTTCAAATTAATGAATTAGCAGCCAATATACAGTCATACCAGCAAACGCTGGAATTTGACCCTTCGCGATTAGATGAAATCGAAGAGCGCCTGGAATTAATTAATATGCTCAAGCGCAAATATGGTGATTCAATTGCTGATGTAATCGCCAGAATGGAGCAGGCTGAGCAAGAGTTGGAGCGTATCAATCTTGACGAGGAAAGGGTAGAGATTCTTGAAAAAGAGCAGGAGCAGCTTCTAAGGCATGTCGGATCGATGGGGGAAATTCTCTCTAAAAAAAGAAAGGAAGCCGGGCTTAAACTCTCCTCTGCCGTGGAAAGCCAGTTGAGTGACTTACAAATGGCGGGTGCCCGGTTTGAAGTTGAGTTTTCGCGAGCTATTGATGAGAACGGGGCTTATGTCGGTGAAGAGCGGTTTGCCTTCGACGGTTCAGGAATTGACCAGGCGGAGTTTGTCCTTTCAGCCAATCCCGGCGAACCGTTGAAGCCGGTGGCTAAGGTTGCCAGCGGGGGAGAAACGGCCAGGCTGATGCTGGCTATTAAGTCTGCCCTCGCAGAAGTTGATCAAACACCAACATTGATTTTTGATGAAATCGATCAGGGTATTGGCGGGCGCGTAGGAGCAGTTGTCGGCCAAAAATTGTGGGGGTTGACTGCGGCGGGTAATCATCAGGTGGTTGTTGTTACGCATCTTCCTCAATTAGCAGGATATGGCGATGTTCATTTTCATGTGAGTAAACAGGTGGTTGGAGGTCGCACAAAAACCAATATTCACCATCTTAATAGTCATGAAAGGATTAATGAATTGGCGGCGATGCTTGGAACGATGGGGGAATCGGCCGTAAATGGTGCGCAGTCGATCATCAAACAAGTACAGTTTGAGAAAAACGATAAAGTAAAAATGCCAGGACCGTCATAGCTGCCTGGCATTTTTTCTAGGTGTCCGATGCGGGTGTGCTATCCTCAATGACAGGGTTGCCGATAAGATAATCAATGGCTGCCTGTAACTGTGTGTCGTTAAATTCTTCTTCAGCATCGAAATCAGGCAAGGTTACTGTGTAATCAGGAGTCAACCCTCCTTCGTTCACCCAAGATTCATTGGGTGTCAACCATCTAGCGAAAGTAATACGCACGCCTCCGCCATTACTTAATTCCTGCCAGGTTTGGATTGTTCCCTTGCCAAATGAGTTTTGCCCAATTAAAATGCCGCGGTCGCGATCTTGAATGGCGCCGGCTAATACTTCAGAGGCGCTGGCGCTGCCTTCATCAATCATGACGACAAGGGGCAACTCTTCAGCAACTCCTTTATTACCTGACTTGTATTCCCGTTGGTCGCCATCGCCGAATTCTTGAATTAAGACGATACCCTCCGGTAGAAATTCATCGGCAATATCCACGACGGTCTCCAGCGCGCCCCCAGGATTGCGTCGCAAATCGAGTATTATGCCATCCGGATCTTGTTCCATTAGTTCCTCAAGGACGTCTCCTAATTCTTGTGCTGTTCGATTTCCAAAATGATTGAGCCGCACATAAGCCAGGTTTTCATCCAAAATTTCACCACGAACGCTGTCAATTTCGATTACCGCCCGTTCTACTTCTAATTCAAACGTTTCGCCATCTCGTTCGACTAATAGTGTGACTGTCGATCCGACCGGGCCGCGAACTATTTGGGCGGCTTCAATAACACTCATATCTGTGAGGTCAGTGCCGTCAGCTTCTCTTAAAATGTCACCTGGCCGTAAGCCGGCTTTGTCGGCGGGTGTCCCTTCAATGGGTGAAACAACCGTAATATTGCCATCTTCACTGGTTACTTCTACCCCGATGCCTTGAATTTCCCCATCAAAACCCTCACGTTCTGCTATTTCAGCCCGCGGTGATAAATAACGCGTGTTTGGATCCTCTAATGCTTCTAACATGCCATTGATTGCCCCTTCAGCAAGCAAATTGTTGTCCACAGGTTGTTCCAGGTATCTCGTATTTACTAAATCATAAACTTCCCACATTGGATCGAATGCTTCGGCCGTTGATTCCGAGTTGGTGGAAGAGGGAAAAACATGGTAAGGGGCTGCCGGCGATTGCCCAAGCAGATAGCCACTATTAAAACCAACAATAAAAATAATCACTATGATTAAAATGATACTGAATCGATTCTTCATTATGTATTTGAACTCCTAAAGATCAATAGATCTCGCATAATAATACCTGGTCATTATTAACCTTATGTTGGCGTATGGTAAGAGATGTCTAAGCGCCCGCATTACGCATACTACCATGCTTGGAATAGGTTCGGCCTTTTGCTAGAATTACAGGTGGAAGCCCTCTACTTTAAGGTTTAAGGCAAATTATTGCAATATATGAATACACAGAAAATTCGCACGATCTATACCTTTTCCTTACTACTATTAGATGGGTTAATGATCGTGCTTGCATTTATTTTGGCTTATTGGTTGCGCGTAAATATAGATTGGCCGGGAGAGCTGGCTAATTCGTATCCGTTGTCCAGTTACTTTGGCTTTTTGTTACTGCAAGTCGTTGTCATCCTGGCTACCCTTTTTTATTACCGTCAATATTACATCCCTCGTTCCGTATCGCGTATTGACCAGGTTTATTATGTGATTGCGGCCGTCACGATTGGAACTTTAATTGCCGTTGCATTATCATCATTGTTCTACAAGGATAATGACGCCATAATAAATTATCCCCGGGCGATGTATCTTTATTCTTGGGCATTAAGCATCCTTTTCATCACCATCGGCCGTATGCTGCACCAAACAGTTCGCAATTGGCTGCGCGATCGCGGCCTGGGTCAAGATCGGTTATTAATTGTAGGCACAGGGGAAACGGCACGATTTATATTACAGCGCATCCTTTGGTCTCCCCAATTGGGTTATGAGCTTGTCGGCGTCATCAATGGCGAAGAGGATGAAAATGAGTTTTTGGGTGCCCCCATTTTGGGGCAGCCGGAAGATTTGCCACGCTTAATCGATGAATTTGCTATTGATGAAGTGATAGTTGCAATACCCGAAAAAGGGCATCGTGAAGCCGTCCGCGTTATTTCGTACTGTGAAAGAGGGCGGGTGACCGTCAAGGTTTTCCCCGACATATTCCAATTTGTCACCCAACAAGCGACCATTGATGACCTTGGCGGTTTGCCATTATTGTCCGTTCGCGATTTTGCTCTGCGCGGATACTTGCTCATCTTTAAACGCTTAATTGATATTGTTGGATCGGTATTTGCTCTTGTTCTCCTCTCTCCATTAATGCTCTTTACAGCGATTGCCATAAAATTGGAATCACCTGGCCCCGTATTTTTTGTCCAGCCCAGGATGAGTTTGAATGGCCAACGGTTCATGATGATAAAATTTCGCTCAATGCGCAACGATGCTGAAAAAGAAGGTCCAGGTTGGACAAAACACAACGATCCACGTCAAACAAAATTGGGTGCCATCCTCCGCCGGTTTGAGGTTGATGAGCTGCCAAACCTGATTAATGTTTTACTTGGAGAAATGAGCCTTGTCGGCCCAAGGCCTGAACAGGCTCATTATGTTGAACAGTTTCAGAAAATTGTCCCGCACTACATGGAAAGGCACCGGGAGAAAGCTGGTATGGCCGGATGGGCGCAAGTTAATGGAATGCGTGGCGACACTTCAATTATGGAGCGCACAAAATATGATCTTTGGTATTCTGAGCATTGGTCAATTTTACTTGATACAAAGATTTTATTGCGTACCATCTGGCAATTGTTCCGGCCTCGGCAGAAATTTGAAGCCATTGAAGCGTTGCCTCCGGCGGAACTAGAAGGTGGTGAGCCTAACAGCCAAAATTCACCAAATGAAGATGGACAACAAGAGGATTCCATCCCCCAGGCACCCATAAAAATTTAATATTTTGACATGTTAGATAATGACCAGAATGTTTGTCGGCCGATCTAACGTTATTCTTATTTGACCTTGATTTACTGGCATGTTAAGATAATTAAAGCGAGTGCTTAGCACTCGTATATTCAGAGTGCTAAAAGCGGCATTGTCATCCGAATAATAAAGAATGTTTATAGAGACTAGAGGTTACTCTAGTCTCTACCGTGTATGAAATAAGATGTTACATTCGCTAAGCGAGCGGCAAGAAAAAATCTTAAGGCTAGTCATTCGCACGTATGTGGAAACTGGTCAACCGGTTGGCTCAAAGACCCTGGTTGATAATTTTGACTTAAATATAAGTTCAGCAACAGTGCGTAATGAATTGGCAGCATTGGGAGATTTAGGTTACCTCTTGCAGCAGCATACATCCGCCGGTCGGGTCCCAACCGAATTGGGCTATCGCTATTTCGTACAAAAACTGTTGGGAGAATTCCATCTCCCCTTACACGAACAGCAGATGATCCGCCACCAATTTCACCAGGCCAGACTAGAATTAAATCAGTGGATGCAGTTGGCGGCGGCCATTTTATCGCGGACTTCTCAGGGAGCCAGTTTTGTGACTGCCCCTCATACGAAAGCGAATCATTATAAACATCTTCAGCTCATTGCCACACAGGGAAGATTGGTTTTGATGATCTTGGTTCTTCACAGTGGAGAGGTTAAACAGCAAATGTTAACGCTTGCCGAGCCATTGCCGCAATCTCGATTAAGCCTGGCTGCTGACCACCTAAACGAACTTTATGAAAATGCAACTTATGACGAAATTCGACGCCAGGCAGCTCAATTAAATACCTTAGAACGTGAAGTTACCCGGCTGATCTTAGATATATTAATTCGTTCCGATAATCGTTCCATCAGTGATATCTATCGTGATGGAATTATTAACCTTTTAGAAAATGAGGGGACGCGACAAGCCGTTCGCGTTCTTGAGGAGCGCACCCTGTTGGCTAATGTTATATCTGAAGCCCATGTTCCGGAATCTAGCGGGGTTCAAGTTGTGATTGGTGGTGAAGGTCGATGGGAAGAGCTTAAAGAGTGCACAATCATTATGGCCAGGTATGGCGTTCCTGATGATTTCAGTGGAACCGTTGCCGTTATTGGACCGACAAGAATGGCTTATGGACGGAATGTTGCTGCGGTACGATATGTGGCGGATTTGATGAGCGGTTTTGTTTATGAATACTATGCTGATCCGTACGAGCCAAAAACGTTGGAACTTGAGGAAAATTTAAGTGACTGAAGAGAAGATGAATGAAGTTACCGGTGAATTAGAAGACGTTATCGCTTCAGAAGGCGTGGATGAGCCATCGCACCCTGACGAAGGTGAAGAGAAGGAAGAACTCTCAATTGAAGAACAATTGGAGCAAGCCAAAGAAGAAGCAGCCAAAAATTATGATTTATCGTTAAGAGCACAGGCTGAGCTGGCTAATGCGCGGAAGCGTTTTGAAAAGCAACAGATGATGGCCTACACAAATGCGAATGTTGATTTGGTCTCCAAGCTACTTCCTGTGTTGGACGATTTTGATCGAGCGATTGAAAATGCTCCTGAACCCATCCGGGAGGATGGTTGGTTTGCCGGTATTGAACTTGTGCATCGCAAGTTCTTAAATATTCTGGATAGTTTAAATGTGAAAGAAATTGATACTTTAGGCCAACCGTTTGACCCGAATTATCATGATGCGTTAGCTCAGGAACCGTCAGATGAGTACGAATCAGGATTGGTGATGAGAGTCATGATTAAAGGTTATCAGGTTGGGGATAAAGTGATTCGACCTGCTCTTGTAACAGTAGCTGAGTAGGAGTTTTTACGACCTTTAAAGTTTGTGGGAATTGATAATTGACGAGGAAAAATAATGAGCAAAATAATTGGTATTGATTTAGGAACAACTAACTCCGCTGCGGCTGTGATGGAGGGTGGAGAACCGGTCATTATTCCAAGCGCCGAGGGAAGCCGGCTTTTTCCATCTGTTGTTGCTGTTAACCCTAAAACAGGTGAGCGACTTGTGGGTCAGGTGGCAAAACGACAGGCTGTAATTAATCCGGAGAATACGATCTATTCTGTTAAGCGTTTCATGGGCCGAAAATTTGATGATGCGGAAGTGTCCAAAGCCATGAAATACATGCCATATGAGATTCGTAAGGCAGCGAATGGGGACGTGCGAGTCATCATGAATGAACGGGAATATTCACCACCGGAAATCTCGGCGATGATTTTGCAAAAGATTAAATCGGATGCAGAAGCTTATTTGGGACAACCGGTCACCCAGGCTGTTATTACTGTCCCGGCTTATTTTAATGACAGCCAGCGCCAGGCCACAAAAGATGCGGGAAAGATTGCCGGATTGGAGGTCATGCGCATTGTTAATGAGCCAACTGCTTCCGCGCTAGCTTATGGTATTGGCACAGAAAAAGATGAATTGATTGCCGTATATGATCTTGGCGGTGGTACATTTGACATCTCGATTCTCGAAGTCGGCGACGGTGTTTTTGAGGTTAAATCCACGAATGGTAATACATTCCTGGGCGGTGATGATTTTGATCAAAAAATCATTGACTGGGCTGCTGAGCAGTTTAAGATGCAGGAAGGAATCGATTTGCGAAATGATCGCCAGGCCTTGCAACGTCTCCGGGAAGCGGCCGAAAAAGCAAAGATCGAGTTGTCGACAACGATGCAGTCGGAATTGAACCTGCCCTATATCACGGCCGATGCTACTGGCCCAAAACATTTAAATCTTACATTGACTCGCGCCAAATTGGAGCAACTCACCGAACAGCTGGTGAAGGATTCAATCGATCCTTGTCGCCAGGCCCTAAAAGATGCCGGCATCAACACCAACGATGTCACGCAGGTCATCCTGGTTGGTGGTATGACTCGCATGCCGGCCATCCAAGAAGCTGTGAAGGAATATTTTGGCCGCGAACCACATAAGGGTGTGAACCCGGATGAAGTCGTCGGTCTTGGCGCTGCGATACAGGCCGGTGTCTTAGGCGGCGATGTGAAGGATGTGCTATTGTTAGATGTTACGCCGCTGACTCTGGGGATTGAAACCCTGGGCAGCGTTTCCACACCTTTGATCGAGCGCAACACAACCATTCCGACGAAAAAGAGCCAGATATTCTCCACCGCCGCGGACAGCCAGACACAGGTTGAGATTCATGTTGTGCAGGGCGAACGGCCGATGGCCAATGATAATAAGAGCCTTGGTAAATTCATCCTGGACGGCATTCCACCGGCACCACGCGGCGTACCCCAAATCGAAGTCACATTTGATATTAACGCCGATGGCATTCTTCATGTTAATGCTCAAGATAAGGCAACAGGTCGAGAACAGGCGATGCAGATCATTCCTTCCAGTGGATTGTCGGATTCAGAAATTGATAACATGGTGTCAGAGGCAGAGAAGTTTGCTTCGGAAGATACCCAACGCAAAGAGGCTGTTGAGGCTCGTAATATAGCAGACTCTGCTGTTTACAGCGCCGAAAAATTTCTGTCCGAAAATGGTGATAATCTACCTGATGCATCAAAAGCTTCAATTCAAAGCCAGATTGATGCCACAAAATCAGCCCTAGAAAATGACGACACCGCTGCCATAAAATCGGCCGGTGACCAGCTTCAGGCTGTCATGCAGGAAGCTGGGGCTGCTTTATATCAACAGCAGCAAGCGGCAGGCGAAGCCCCGGGACCTGAGGCTGGACCCGAACCCGATGCTGCACCGGATGAAGATGTGATTGATGGCGAATTTAGTGACGCATAAATCCTGTTGAATTAATAGTAAGAAGTTTTTTATGGCCGGTCTATAAAATTTTTGAAATAGACCGGTCCAATTGCATATAGCCTATGGCAGACAAACGAGATTATTATGAGGTTTTGGGTGTGCCGCGAGGCGTGACTCAGGCTGAATTGAAAAAAGCTTACCGTAAACTGGCCCGGGAATATCATCCTGATGTGAATAATGATCCTAATGCCGGTGAACACTTCAAAGAAATAAGCGAAGCTTATGAAGTTTTGTCTGATGATCAAAAACGTGCCGCTTATGACCGATTTGGCCATGCCGGGGTCAACAACGGTGGCGCTGGTTTTTCCGGATTTGGCTCTGATTTCGGTAGCGTTGCCGATATATTTGAAGAGTTTTTTGGAGGGGCTTTTGGTGGACGGCGCAGGCAACGACGTGGACCGCGACGCGGTGCTGATTTGCGGTATGATTTGACGATCTCGTTTGAGGAAGCAATTTTTGGCGTTGAAAAGGAAATTGAAATCAATCGCCCGGAAACCTGTGAGCGCTGCAATGGCAGTGGCGCAGAACCGGGTACATCCCCGGTGACCTGCCCGACATGTAATGGCTCAGGTGAAGTACGCCGGGTACAGCAGTCGATTTTAGGTTCATTTGTAAATGTGACAACATGCCCGCAATGCAACGGTTCCGGCGAGAATATATCAGAACCTTGCACACAGTGTCACGGCCGCAAACAGGTACAAAAAACTGTTACGAAAACTGTCAAGATTCCACCTGGAGTTGATAGCGATACTCAAATTCGATTGACAGGGGAAGGCGCTCCCGGTGTATTTGGAGGACCTCCCGGCAATTTGTTTGTCGTCTTGAAGGTACGCAAACATGAGTTTTTCCAACGACGTGGAGATGATGTATGGCTTGATTTGCAGATTAATGTTGCCCAAGCTGCCCTAGGTGATGAAGTAAAAGTGCCAACTGTTGATGGTGAGGAATTATTGGTGGTTCCTGCGGGAACACAATCCGGAAAAGTGTTTCGTTTGCGCAATAAAGGGGTTCCTCGCCTGGATCGAAGCGGACGCGGTTCTCCTATGGGCCGTGGTGACCAGCATGTTGTCGTTCAGGTGGCTATCCCTAAGAATCTGACGGATGATCAAACTGATTTGTTCAATAAGCTAGCCGATACCTTGGGCAGAGAAGTGATCCCACAACGTGAAAAGGGCATTCTAGGCCAGCTAAAGGATGCTCTGGGCGACTTTTTTGGCACCTAAGTGTCGTGAATGACAGCTTTTACTGAGGTTTCCGTTCGCGTCGATGGCGAAGCCGCGGAGGCTGTTGCTGAAGTACTGCGTCCATTTGCCTATCAGGAGGGGGTTGTACTGGAGCAATTGGGGGATGAGACAAATCTTGATCCATCTGCCATGGAGCCTTCGATCACGGTTAAAATCTTTTTCCCAATAGAAGAAGATTCTCCAAGTTTAAGACTACGTATTGAAGAAATACTTTATCATTTGAATCGTCTTTATCCGGTTCCTACCCCCTCATTCAAGATATTAGAAGAAACAGACTGGGCGAATGCCTGGAAGGAACATTATCGACCATTTCGTGTAGGAAAAAATATCTGGATTAAACCCAGTTGGTCTACCATAGAAATGGATAATGGAGAAAAGCCGGAAGATGTGGTGATTATTCTTGATCCAGGAATGGCATTTGGCACAGGTTTGCACCCAACAACACAAATGTGCCTGCGCGCATTGGAGGATATTGTCCGTCCTGGTGATTCTGTCCTTGATGTAGGAACCGGGTCGGGTATTTTGGCTATTGCAGCCCTTAAACTGGGAGCCTCGCGTGTATTGGGAGTGGATACGGATGAAGTGGCGATTCAATCGGCCGTTGAAAATGCCAATAGAAATAATGCAGGAGACGTCACTATATTTTGGCAGGGGGGAGTAGAATCAGTTAAAGATCGGGGTTGGAATATTGTTGTTGTCAACATTCTTGCTCCGGTTATAGTAAAATTGCTCACCGAAGCAGAATTGATGGGTTATTTGGAGGCTCAAGGCTGGTTGGTTTTGAGCGGAATAATCGATTCTCAGACTGAGGAAATTGAAATGATTATTCGATCATGTGGCGGGAGCATCAGCCAGAAATTGACTGTGCGCGATTGGGTAACATTGCTGGTACATAAAAACCCATCAAAATAAAAAAGCGCCACAATAATTTTGTGGCGCCTTGGTACGAATTTCATTGATTCAAGCGCTATTTACGTGGTGCATTACGCCGACGATAGCGGTAAGTAATTCTACCCCGATTAAGATCATATGGGGTCATCTCCACCCGCACTCTATCACCTAACAAAATTCTGATATAGTATTTGCGCATGCGTCCCGATAAATAAGCGAGAACCTGGTGACCATTATCCAACTCCACCTTGAATTGTGTATTGGGCAATAATTCAACAACAGTTCCTTCGATTTCAATTTTTTCTTCTTTTTTAGCCATAGGCTATTCTTCTTCTTCCTTTTTTATATCATCAGCTTTAAGAGCTGCTTCCATTTCATTCGTTGCCTGATCATCAACCTCACCCCGGTCCAAAACTTCTTCGGCGCTGGCCTGGGCCTCGGCTGCGGCTTCTTCTTCGGCATCAGCAGCGGCTTTTTCTATTTCGCGTTGAGCCATCCATTCGATTTGCTCCATGGCGGTGACCGCCTTCAAGCTCAGCCCGATTCTTTGTCGTTTTTTATCGATATTTACGATTCTGAGCAGATGGGTTTCACCCTCTTGAACGACTTCTGAAACAGTATCAACCGTGCCCCTGGACAATTGGGAAACATGTAACAAACCTTCAATACCCGGTTCGATTTCGGCAAACGCACCGTAATCGACTATCCTTGTAATTTTTCCCTCAACCAGTTGGTTTTCATGATAACGCTCCGTTACCGTATCCCAAGGATTGGGTAAAATCTTCTTCAGACTGAGGCTGATTCGGCCGGATTCGCGATCGATACGCATGACGTAGACATCAATCTCCTGACCAATCTTTAGAACTTCTCTTGGGTGATCGACCCGGTGCCAGGCCAATTGAGAGATATGGACAAGACCATCCGCTCCGCCCAGGTCAACGAAAGCGCCGAATTCTCTAATTCCACTGACGATTCCAGTGCAAATTTGACCTTCCTCCAATGTCTCAAGTAATTCATCGCGACGTTTTGCATTCCACTCTTTTTGCGCTTCGCGTTGGGATAAGACTAACCGCCGCCTTCTCCTGTTGACCTCAATAACTTTTAAAGGTATGGTTTTCCCTTTTAGTTGGGCAAGCCGCTGCTGGCGTTTGCGTTCCCCCATTCCAGGGCTCATATCGCTGAGATGAGATATAGGAACAAAGCCGCGCAGCCGTCCAAAGGGTATTATTGCGCCACCTTTATTGTATCCAATTAACTCAGCTTCAATAATCTCACCATCTTCAAGCATTTTTTCAGCTTTTATCCAGTCCTGGTTAAGACGAGCAAGGTTTATAGATACAACCAGGCTGTCCGGTTTATCGGTGTTTAACACATAAACGAACAGTTCGTCATCAACTTGAAGCGCTTCTCTCTCCTCTTCTTCTAACTTCGCTAGATCGGATGGCGGCACCAACCCATCACGCTTCAGTCCCATGTCAACTATCACCCCTTGCGGACTAATAGCAACAATGATGCCTTGTCTAATGTCGCCAACCTGGGGTGTATTATAATCGTGTTGATCGAGAAGTTCTTGAAGATCGGACAAAAGAAAATATTCCTTTGCGGACGTGCTGAACCGTCACACACTTGCGATTTATTGCTTGAAAATTGACCCGACCCCAAAAACTTGCAAAAAAGAGACGGCCGAGTCAACTTCTTTAAGCAAACTCAAAGGTTTCTCAGCCAAAAAATTATAACGACTGCTAGACGCTTTGTCAAAACAGGAAATTGCAATGGCTTGAGAGAATATACTTCTTTTGAACTTAATTTGAGGTTATTTAATGGCAGTGATTTGGTTTCTGATCGAGCCAATTCCCTCAACGGAACAAGTTACAACATCACCTGGTTTTAAAAACTCAGGTGGTTTGCGAGCAAATCCTACACCACTAGGTGTTCCGGTAGCAATTAAGTCGCCTGGATAGAGTTCCATTCCCCTTGATAGTTGGGCGATTGTTTCCGGAATGTCAAAGATCATCTGCTCCGTATTACCATCTTGCTTTTCAATCCCATTTACCTGGCATGTAACTCTTAAACTGTGAGGGTCTGGGATTTCAGAGCGGGTAACGATCCAGGGGCCAAATGGCGCATGGCCATCAAGGCTTTTACCTTTGAAAAATTGATTATGCTGTCTTTGTAAGTCGCGGGCGGATAGATCATTGATGACAGAGTATCCATAAACGTGTTCCATTGCCTGGCCACGCGAAATATTTTTGCCGGACTGGCCGATGATAATCAATAATTCCGCCTCGTAATCGATTGCTTCTGAAACGTCAGGATCGAAGGGTATGTCATCATATGGCCCATTGACAGCAAAAACTGATTTGGTAAATATGACCGGGAATTGGGGTAAATCTAATTTATCACCCCAGGCACGGTTTGATTCGTGCGCGTGTTCGGCATAATTTTTGCCAAGACACATAATATTTCTTATAGGTTTAGGGATTGGGGGTAATAATTTGACTTTTTCCAGGCTCACCGTGTTTTTTACGGACCTGATTTCTTGTTCTGCTTGCGCTAAGGCCTCATCTCCTTGGGCGATGAATGAAATCATATCTGCGGCGATTGAAGATAGAGGAACAATTATCTCCTCTTCGATTAAAGCTCCAATCGTTGGCTGCCCATTTGACAAATAAGTTAGTACTTTCAAATCGAGATCTCCCTATATTCCAATAGTTCAATTATATCTCGATTTGAAGCAAACTCACGCAGATTATGATTTTTCCCAAATCCATATGGATTTTAGGACGTTACTTAATGATTACCGTGCGCCGATGATCCGTGACATCCCTTTTCCCAGAAATACTTCATCTTGAAACTTTGGATCGCGGGCTGAGGCAATAAAATAAGTGACACCATTGACCAACGGCCGTTTTTGAAGTTCCTTCCAGAAAGTGAGATATTGATTCGCTTTATTAGCAGGGGAGGTGCCGCTCTTATTGTTGCTTGCTTCTGTAATCCAAATTGATTTATTGCGGAATCTGCTAATGATATCATCCAGGGTATCGAGTGATTTTTCCATTGGATGGAAGAGAGACCAATAGAGATGAACGCCAATGCCGTCGGCCGCCTCAACTGCTGCCCGGCTTGCTTCCAAAAAACGAATATGATCTTGCTTGAAATTATAAATATCTGAACCTGGCGAGAGTCCAGGATAAATAAACTTTTGATCCGGAAACACATAACGGTAAAGCCTTAACAGACGAAGCCACCATGTAGCAAATTCCTGCCCATCTTTCCAAGAGGGACCTAGCCCCTCAGGTAACAAGTTTGGTTCATTATGTAGTTCGATTACAACGTCACGCCCTTGAAGCAAGGTCATCGTTCTTTTCATATCGTTGATCGTATCATTAAAAAACTGTTGGGGCGTAATGCTTCTGTCGCCAAAATCTAAGAAGGCGCGAACGAGCCATTTGGCGTTTGGGTGATTGTCAACGAGTTGGCGTATCGCGTCCGGATCATGGAATGACAGCAGTTTAATAACACCGGGGCGGAAATCCTTAAACTCTTGTATCTCTTCCTGTGATATGTCCGGATCGGCCGCAGCGTGCAGCCCGATTCTAGCCTGGCCGAGCGGAATGGGATCGGGATCGGGCATTGGCGGATCTTGTTGAGGAGCCGGCTCTTGTATGTCACGTTCTTGAACGCGTACCGGTGTGTATTCTCCCGTTCGCGGACCAGTGATGATAATATTCGTCCCTAATGGTAAATATCCTATCAAGTCGCCATTGCGCCGTGGTGCTTTCCGCAAGTTCACTCCCGCTTTACCAACCACTGCATCGTCGTCATCTGCATGGATTTGGGCACTTAATACCCATCCATTGACCGTATTGGTATCAGAATCATCCTCGCTCTTTGGGAAGGGAACAGGCGCCTGGGTTTCTTTTTTGGGTTTTTTGTAATCGACCACATCAGCCTTGTACACAAATAAGGGAGTATAGCCATTTACCGATTGGCCTACAAGGGTCACCATATAACCCCACTCAACCTGGCCAATTTTTTCACCATCTATTTTTGGTTCACCACGCAGGTAAACACCATGACGCCCGACCATGGCATAGTGTCCGGTGATTTCCAGGTAATCTGCCCACCCCCAGCCAAAGGCAACATCCTCCGGAGGAGTTAAGTCGCTGGGGTCGGGTTCGGGCGGTGGTGTTAATGCCGGCGCGTTATGTAATGCCAATGTGGGGACTTGCACCGGAATGCAATCGTTTAACTCTTCTCCGGTAATGATCATTATCGTACCGGAGGGAATGAGATCTATGATGCTGGCATCGAGGCCCGGGCTGTCTTTTAGATGAGCATCACCGGCGCTGACCTGCGCCAAATCGTCGAACATGGTGACGGCCGCTGTGCACACCCACCCTTCCATATACGGACCGGCCGGCGTTCGCCAGGCAAGGAGGGGCAGCAGGAAGGGCGTGGGATCGATAATATTCCCCGGCCAACCCGGTAAGGATGCCCCTTTTCTTTTGAGGGTGAGATGGAGGTGGGAACCGAAGCTGTTCCCAGTATCATCCGCCAGGGCAATTAATGTTCCTGCTTCAACCCGATTGCCCTCTTTCACCAGGGCTTTATCTAAATGGGCGTAAATTGTTTCATACCCATCGGCATGTGTAATCCGGATGTGACGGCCGTAATTATGACCGTCCGGGTCGCGCACGACCAATTTCACCCTGCCCGGCGCAACTGAGAACACTTTACTACCTTTCGGAGCACGTATATCTAAACCGTCGTGGCCTGGCAAGCCGAACTGGCTGTAATTTTGAGGATTCGCACCAAAGTATTGAGTGAGCGTGCGAAATTCTGTAGGCCATGCCTCGAACTTGAAGCTGCTCATAAGTCAATCCTGTTTAAATTATGGCATGCAGCATGATTCGCCACTGCATAGCTTTGCTGCATTAGATGTAAGTACTACCTATACGGGACTGCTTATTATCTTACGACGTTACATAAAGTTTGTCAAAGCCAAGGGGAACGAGTTCAATCCAGGTATTTCCTGGCGCTAGTGGAAGGGGATTGCCTTCGGTATCAGTGAAGGTGAGCATATCGTGGGGATCATGGCGTTGCCACCGACCATCGAAACGCTGCCCATCTCTAAAAATGGTTGCCGGCCCCTCTCCCCAAACTTGGATCTCGATCGAGGGTGCGCCCTGACCTACTTCTGTCTCAGGAATCCAGGTGTCAACGTGCTCGGCCGAGACAACAACGATGTTCTTGAAGTTTATTTGCTCTTCTCGATTGGCATCTATATGTTTTTCGCCATCGTTCCAGCGAAAGTAACGCTCAAGACTGGAATCATACCACCAGGTAACATAACTACCACGATACCCAATTTCGACTTGTTTGGCATCTGTTCCGCCCCCCGGAGGTTCAGGACTGAAAATCATCCCATTTTGCAATTCCGGTGCCCTGTCAATTCCGCGCTCAATGAGAATATCACGCAGGCGATAGGTATCAGTGAACATGGTATGCCAGAAGTCAGTGTCCGGGTCGTCAGGCTGGGCGCGATAAAAACCGCTATGTCCGAAAGCAGGAGAAATTATCTGGTCGAACCATTCAACCTTGCTGAACCGTTCTTCATTGGGGCCGGCCGCGCCGGAAAAACCAAAGGCGGCATCGTACATGATGGGTATTTCAAAATCTATGATACGGGCGCTGCGCACGGAACCTACAGTGTGGGCATCCCTGCTATAAAAGACGGCCGTGAAGCGTGTTGAACCCCCTTCCGCGTAATGTTCAAAAACCAGATCAGCGTTGTTTAGGCCCGCCTGGGGGCGAACCAGGGGAGGGTAATTTGAGACCTTGATGGCGATGGGTCTGCGCTGTAAAACGGCCGGATCTTCAACAGTTTCCCCGGTTAATGGATTTGTATTAGTATCAAAATTTTGTGGTCCGAGCCATCCATCGGGCAGGATGAAAGGTGTGGCTTCAGGTGTAGGACTTGGTTCCTCCGTCTCGCTCGCTTCCGTTGGTATTTCTGTAGGAGTAAATGTCGCCGTATTTGTAGGTTTTATCATTGGCGGTTCCGTACTGGTTGCTGTTGGCATGAGGGTGTGTGTGGCCGATGGTTCTAGAACTTCAGAAGTGATCGGTTGTTCATCTTGCTCCGGTGCATTAGCAATGGAATCCGCATTTTCTTGTACCGTACAAGAAATTAATAAAATCACAATGAATAGGAGAAAGACAATTGTTATGGGTTGAACTGGTTTCCTGTTTTTCATAAATAACTACTCTACCGAAGCACATTTCCTAAATTTATGATTTGGGACTTCTTGATCGTACCTGAACAATGATTCCGATACCAGTTGATTAAGCTACGTTATAGCCTCAACAAACCCTTAGATGCGTGCTCATTTGTATTCCTTTTCATGGGCGAGTAAACTTTCAAAGATTTGAAATTATCTAAAAATGGAGAACTTTTTGAAGCCGATAATAATTCCAGTAGAAGGTGAAACTGCGGACAGTGACGAAGGATTGGTGTTATTGCTTCACTGGTCAAATTCGGAATTAAATCGCCCAAATCCTGTTTTCTTGCGGCTGGCATTTGTGACGAGAGGAACAGGGGGCAATGTGTTCCCAGCTTTCGTTCTTGATGATTGGGGGCGCGAAGTTCGAGGTATTAAGCTGTATGAATGGGTAAAAGCTAACGGCGAGCAGTTTCCCCGTGCGGAGATATTTGGATATGAAGAGGATGGACGAGAAACCCAATGTTTCCTAAGAGAATTAGAACTTTATGCGCGCTTACCGGCCTACTTATACAAAGATAAAACGCAATCCGTGCAAGAAGGCACAATCATTCATTCAATTTTGCTTCCAGCGAACTCAATTGATACTCCTAATAAGATAACAAAGCCTTCAGAAATAAATTTTCCTTTGCGAGCGGCTCATGTTAATTGGTGGCAAATACCGTTTGGTAGTCGTTTAGAGGATATTAAAGTAGATAAAAATTTTCCAGATCCAGGTTATTAATCGATGCCCTCACCATTTACACATTTGCATATTGCTGAAAAGATTCGCATAGAGTTAAACCAAATAGAAGATAAGAATGAACGAAGTGCGTATATATTTCGTGATGGATGGCCGTCTTTTTGTTTAGGTAGTGTGGCCCCGGACTTTCAAATCATCAGCGGCCAACCGCGAGAGGTAACTCATTTTTATAGATTACCACCGCAGCCCGATAACCAGGCCTATCCAAGAATGTTTTCAACGTATCCCCAATTAGCATTCGTCGATCAGTTGTCCATTGAGCATTCGGCTTTTGTTGCTGCTTACGCAGCCCATCTTCTGCTAGATTTAATCTGGTTTCGAGAAATTTTGATTCCTTATTTTCATGATGCACCGCATCTCGGCGAAATTGAAAATCGTCGACTCGTCCACTTAATTTTGCTGACTTACATCGACCAAATAGCCCTTGATCAATTACCATTTGATATGGCGGAGACGTTAGCAGAGAGCAGGCCGCACGATTGGTTGCCTTTTGCTTCAGATGAAAACTTGATTCAATGGCGGCAATTTTTAATTGCCCAGCTTCAACCGGGTGGTATTTCTGAAACGGTGCGTATTTATGCCGGCCGCTTACAGATGACCCCTGAAGGATTTGCTGATAAACTTAACGATGAGGGGTGGATGCAAGATCATCTTTTTTCTAAAATACCGGTACAAAAGGTGTTGGCGATTGTGTATTCTGCTATTCCAAAGAGTGTTGATTTGATAATCAAATATGTGAATGGTGGGTTTGCCGCTTGATTTCGGCAGACGAAGAGCATAACTGAGTGGTGGCTTTCCAGGTCTGATATTTTTGGTTTTGAGTTAGTTCATGGATGAAATAAAAGCAACAAGTCGTAGAATAACCGTCCAGGCGCGGTTTCTTGATGATTCTGTGTGGGAAGGCCCGATTGGAACAACGGTTGAGCGATTTTTGCAGCAGGAAAACCCAGAAACAAATGGAAAGGTTGTCGCTGCCCTTGTTAATGGAAAGTTAAGAGAGCTTGCCCAACCTCTGAATTTTGATGCGGACATTGTGCCTGTGACCACGGCCGATTCTGACGGGACGCGCATTTACCGGCGATCCTTAACCTTTTTAATGGTTGTAGCTGCTGCAGAAGTTTTTCCCGGGCGAATTTTTACCGTTCATCATTCCATGCCCTTCGGCGGATATTATTGTGAGAGGGATGATGAAAATCGACTAACAGACGATGAGCTGGAGTTACTCAAGAAAAGGATGCAAGAATTGGTTACATGTGATTTGCCAATTTATAAAGTACGCGTCCCATTAGACGAAGCCCTTCATATATTTCGTTCCCAAGGTGATATTGAAAAAGCAGATCTTTTCGCCAGGCGACGGAAAGATTACTTAAAATTATATGAATTGAATGGAGTGCGGGATTATTTTCATGGGCACATGGTCCCATCGACTGGATATCTTGAGATTTTTGACTTGCATCACTATAAGGATGGATTCATCCTGCAATTTCCCCGGCGCCATTGGCCTGACAAATTACAGCCATTTGAAGATGAACCACGATTAGCCCGTGTTTTCCGCGAATATCAAGAATGGCTGGAAATAATGGGGGTAGCAAGCCTGACAGGGTTGAATGAAGCCATTATTGAAGGGCGGACACGGGATATTATTTTAATTGCAGAGGCGCTGCACAGCAGACAGTTATCAGCCATTGCCTCAGAGATTGCAAGTCGCCCGAAAGTAAAAATTGTTCTTATATCTGGTCCTACCTCTGCGGGAAAAACGACATTTAGCAAAAGACTGTCTATTCAGCTTCTGGCCAATGGGGTTTTTCCGATCACTATTGCCATGGATAATTATTTTGTCAATCGTGAAGACACGCCGCGTGATGAACAAGGTGAATATGATTTCGAGGCACTGGAAGCGCTGGATTTAATTCTATTTCGCACCCATATTAAGCAGCTCTTGGATGGAGAAGCAATTGTTCGACCCATTTTTAATTTTCATACCGGTCGCCGGGAGTGGGGCGATGAATTTAGAATCCATAAAGATCATGTGATCATTATTGAAGGTATTCATGCTTTAAATTCACAGTTGGTTGAAGGTATCGCACCCGCAACAATGTATCGAATTTTCATTTCGGCCTTAACCCAACTAAATTTAGACAAGCATAATCGCGTGCCGACGACTGACACGCGATTGTTGCGCCGCATTGTTCGTGATGCGGCCCATAGGGGTTATTCAGCAGCCGACACGATTGGACGATGGGCCAGTGTGCGCAGGGGAGAGAAAAGGCACATTTTCCCGTATCAAAATAATGCTGACATATTTTTCAACTCGGCCTTAGTGTATGAATTGTCGGTACTCAAGAAGCTGGCCCAGCCATTATTGCTTCAAGTAGAGCCTGGTACGCCACAGAGAATTGAAGCCAACCGGCTTTTAGCCTTTTTACAATGGTTCGATCCTATTTCACCTAAGGATCTGCCTCATGTTTCCGGAGATTCTATTTTACGAGAATTCATTGGCGGTTCCGTTCTTGAAGATTTTGACTCCTGGCAGGTATAAACCGAGGATTTATACCCTGCCTTAGGGACGCGAAATGGATTTTGCGGTTACAAGATTTGCCTGTTTAAACATTCAAGATTCATTATATCAGCAACCGCTACACCAATAATTACGTAATGTGGGTGATTCATAGGAGAATTTTATGCGCATCATTTTATATTTAGGCAAAGGGGGTGTGGGTAAAACCACAGTTGCAGCAGCCACTGCTTTGCGCAGTGCTGAATTAGGCTATCGTACTTTGGTAGCGAGCACTGACATTGCCCACAGTCTTGCCGATTCTTTTGATATCCCATTAACGGATAAACCCTTAGAGATCACCCCAAATTTATGGGCCCAAGAAATTAGTGTTATTGCTGACATGCACAACTATTGGGGGGTAATCCAGGATTATGTATCCGGCTTTATTAGCGGACCTGGCATTAATAACGTCGTTGCTGATGAGCTGTCGGCTATTCCTGGAATGGATGAGATTGTAAGTTTGTTGCATATTAACAAACAAGCTCAAGAACAAAATTTTGATCGTGTCATTATTGATGCAGCACCAACTGGTGAAACAATTCGCTTATTGACCATTCCTGACACATTCCGTTGGTATGCTGGTCATTTATCGCGCTATGAGACGGGAGTGATGAAGGCTCTTAAACCATTTGCCGGCCGTATGATGAAAGGACCATTGGAGCTATTGAATGCTTTGGACAAGCTAGATGAGGCAACGGCCGAGTTGCGGGAAACCTTGAGTAATCCTGAAGTTGCCAGCTATCGAGTCGTCATGCAGCCTGAGAAAATGGTCATTCGTGAGGCTGAACGGGCGATTAGTTATCTTGGCTTGTTTAATTACCCGGTTGATAGTATTGTGGTCAATCGAATTCTTCCTGAATCGGTTGAAGAAGGAGAATTTTATTCAAAACGCCGCGAGATCCAGGCCCGTTATTTGCAAATGATCGAGGACAACTTTCGGCCGCTCCCTATCTGGCGTGCGCCATATTATGCGGAAGAGGTGGTTGGTCTGGATGCATTATCACGCCTGGCCATTGACTGCTTCGGCAATGAAGATCCTGGAAAAATATTTTTCACGGGCACATTGCAAGAAATTATCGAAATGGAGAATGGCGGCTACCGCTTGCGCATTCCAATCCCCTTTGTGACCGGCACTGATGTCCGTTTGCGCAAGCGCGGTGATGAAATGTTTATTACCATCGGCAACTTTAAGCGAGAAATGATTTTGCCTATGGTGCTGGCCAAGATGAAAGCAGCGGGTGGCGCATTAAGATCAGGCATGTTGGAGATTGATTTTGTTCCTTTAGGGCAACCGGAATCTAGTACAGTCGCCGCAGGTTAATCGTTTTAACTTGTGATGTGAGTAGCGGCGGTTTGAATAAACTCAGGCTGCCGGTGGTTGCATCCATTTTGAAACGAGAAGGTGGCGATCATCTTAATAATCTTAAAGAGGTCGTTGAATCTAAGGTGTTGAGATAATTTAGTAAGGTATAACATTGCAACTTCTCGTGGGCTCGTGCGTACAGACAGTAAGCACAATACAAAAGGAGTTATTATTATGTCTGAGGAAACTATCTTTAAAGCAGAAGAAGCAGCAAAGTTAAAAGTTCATTCATCGACTCCAGCCTATTTATTAATTGGTGGGGGTGCCTTTTTGCTTTTTGCAGCCATCTTTGGAATTGATTTAATTGAATTTTTGTGGCCGGGGTTTATCATCGGCCCAGGTCTGCTGCTTATGTGGCCGGCTTATCATTCAACGGTCGACCGGCAAAGCAATTTAAGTTTCCTGGCTATTCCAGGGGCGATGATTTTGACATCAGGGATCTTGATGATGGCAATGAACGTGACTGACCACTTTGAAGCATGGGCATATAGCTGGCCTTTGGTTATTGCCTCAATCCCAGCCGCTGTGATGTATATTACGCGATTTGACGATAATGAAGCGCTGCATGAACGGGCAGTCAAATTTATTCGTGTGATGTTTTTGCTCTTTATTGGCCTGGCTTTCTTTTTTGAAATCATCGCTTTTGGCAATTTTAATCCTGTGATGTCTCTTGGCTTAATTGCCTTAGGGGTATATATGTTGGTCCGCAATAATAGGAGCGGCAAATTAACATAGACCTTTTCCAACCACATCAAACTTGAAAATTTATTTCCCCGCCAAGCATCATAAATGCTGGACGGTAGGTAAATCATAAAAAGAACATGGGTAACCGGCCCATGTTCTTTTTTGTCGTGTGGTAGAATATTGAGCTTATGCTGGTGGAAGATAGGCGAACGGCTACCATAGTATTGCTGCTAATATTGATCGCTGCGGCCTTTTTTCGTTTTTGGAATTTAGGTGATTTGCCACCCGGCCTCTATCATGATGAAGCTTACAATGGGCTTGATGCATTGTCATTGCTTCAAGGTAAATCCTTTCCGCAGTTTTATGAGGGATGGGAACTTTATACTCAAGATGCCCATGCCCAACGGCCGCCACAGGAATCTCGATTCCCCATCTTTTTTGAAGGTAATTATGGGCGAGAGCCGTTTCATGTTTATTTAATGGCTTTATCCATCGCGCTGCTTGATGCTACACCTGTCGCGATAAGAGCTGTTCCGGCTGCCGCGGGTGTACTGGCGGTGTTGACGACATTTTTCGCCGCTCGTGCTTTGTTCCCGGATCGCGGATATCTCATTCCTTTAACGGCCGCTGCTGTAATAGCCATCATCTATCCCGCTGTACATTTCAGCCGCTTTGGGATTCGAGCCATGTTGTTTGTGCCATTTGAAACATTGACTGTTGCTTGTTTCATGAAAGGCATCAACGATGGTTATGAAAACAAGCCCGGTAATAAGGTATGGCCCTGGTTTGCTGTAGCTGGGCTTTTTCTTGGGTTAAGTATTTATACATTTGCCTCTGCCCGCATATTTCCTCTTCTCTGGGTTTTATTTACTCCTCTCTGGTTCCTGGTGGATAAAGCCGCCTATCAGCGCTTCCGGGGCAAGATGAGCGTTATGGCGCTGGCTGCGACCTTAACGGCATTACCCTTGTTGCTATTTTTTGCTCGCTACCCCTACTATTTTCTTTTTCGTATTTCTTATGTGGCTAATAAGGGAAGTGGGACTGTTGAAGGCCAGCCCTGGCTGACCTGGACGTATAATGTTGGCCGAGTGCTTCGAGGGTTTTTTTATAGAGGGGAAACTCATCTCCGTCATAATCTGCCTGGCAGACCGTATTTTGATATTATTCAATTAGCATTTTTCTTGATTGGATTAGGGCGAACCTTCTTACGAATCAAGCAAATCAGATTTCTTTTTCTCGTGCTCTGGTTTAGCATCATGATGCTGCCCTCGATTCTCAGTGGCGATGCTCCTCATTTCGGCCGGCTAATTGGTGCAGCAGCGCCAGCCGCAATTATTATTGCTCTTGGCGTCGAATGGTTTTATATCAAACTGGTATCCTGGCTGAATCAACATTATTCTGAATCCACTGCTTCATTCAGCGCCGCAGGAATCATTATTTTATTGTGGTTTGCGAGCGCCGTTTGGACCGGGGTAGATTATTTTGTCCGTTACAACCGACATCCCGCTCTGGCTTCCGATTTTTATCAGGATGATTGGGAATTGGGTTTATTTGCTGCTTCATTTGGCGAAAAAAGTGATATTTATCTATCACCGGGCCAGGAAGAATTAGCGACAATTTTGTTTGCGCTACCGGATGTGGATCAACTACGAAATTTTAATGCTTCTACCAGCCTTGTTCCGGCCGGTAGGGAAAACAGGGATTTGATATTTTTGTTCAAGGAAGGAGAGGAACATATTCCCGGTCGCATTCTAGAAATATTCGATGTTGGTATCGTGGCTGAACCCGTCATTAGTTCCAATATATTACATGTTCCCGCTGGATCAAGCCGTAATTTTGGTTTAACTAACCAGGAAGCCTATTTTGATGAGCGAATTAAATTAGAGGGTTGGGCTAGTGAAGTTGAGGGACAAGAATTGTTGGTGACCCTGGCCTGGGAATCCCAAAAACTGTTAGATGAGAATTATACAGTGTTTGTACATGTAATGGATAACAACGGTAACATGATTTCTCAAGTTGACAGGGAACCCAGAGGGTATCCCACATCAGATTGGCGATTGTCAGAAGTTGTTATCGACCAATTCTTACTACAGATTCCAAATGACGAATTATCGGATCAGGATTACATTATAAAAACAGGTTTTTATTATTTGCCCACTTTAGAAGGTTTGGGAGAGCCTGTCGTGTTAGAAGAGGCAGATCGATAATTTAAAATAAAAAGGAACATCACAATTTGATGTCCCTATTAAATTATAATTTACAGCTATTATTTAGTTAGCAACGCGGCGAACATTTTGGGCCGCGGGACCTTTGCGTCCCTCACCAACCTCAAACGTGACGCGGTCGCCATCATCAAGCGATTGGGTAATTGGCTCTTCAATAGCCGAGAAATGGACAAAGATATCTGTGCCATTTTCACGGCGGATGAATCCATAACCTTTTCGCGAATCAAACCACTTCACGGTTCCGGTTTCTTCATTTGACATTGTTGGGTTACTCCTACTCCAAATTAATTTATCGAATAGTTTAGCAAAAAAAGACGCCCGGGACTTCGAAGTCCTGGGCGATAATTGTTTTCTTTATTATCCGATAGTGAACTTACGATAGTTAGAGCATACAGTAATTATATGAGAACGTCAATATATCTAAGGATCTATAAAAGTTATATTTAAAGGAAAAAAGGCCAGGCGATTAACCTGACCTTGAAATTCTTAGACGGTCGTTAGTGCCTCCTCAACAGGCTCTTCGGCCGATTCATCATGGAGCAGGATAATCTTGTCATCTTCGATATCGACCTTAATCCTATCTCCTGTGTCGAATTTCCCAGCAAGTACCGCATCAGAAAGGAGATCTTCAACTTCAGTTTGAATTAACCGGCGCAGCGGCCGTGCCCCAAATTCAGCATCGTATCCGTTTTCACCAAGCCAATCCAAAGCTACATTTGTTGCGCTAATCACAAGTTCACGTTCTTCTATACGGTCGTTGACCTCAGCAATGATGATGTCAACAATTTTCCTGATATCTTCTTTTTGTAACTGGCGGAATACAACGACTTTATCAACACGATTGAGGAATTCCGGCCGGAAACTGCGCTTTAACTGCTCAGTTAAAGTTTTGTGCATTTCCTTGTACTTTGCTTCTTCCTCCACAGCTTCGTCTCGTTGGAAGGTAAAGCCAAGGTTTGGACCATGTTTAATTGTGTCAGCCCCGACATTTGATGTCATGATAATCATCGAGTTGCGGAAATTGACTTTTTGGCCCTTTGCATCTGATAGATGTCCTTCTTCCATAATTTGCAGCAATATATTGAAGGCTTCCGGATGCGCTTTTTCGATTTCATCAAATACAACGATTGAGTAAGGTCGCCGGCGAACGGCTTCAGTCAGTTGTCCGGCGTCTTCATAGCCGACGTATCCCGGAGGAGATCCGACCAATCGGGCAACGGTATGTCGTTCCATAAACTCTGACATATCGAGTTGAACAAGCGCATCTTCACTTCCAAAAAGGAATCTGGCTAGAACCTTGGTTAATTCAGTTTTGCCCACACCGGTTGGACCGAGGAAAATAAAGGAACCAATCGGTCTCCTGGGATCCTTTAAGCCGGCACGGGCGCGACGAACAGCTTTTGAAATGGCGGTAATGGCATCTCCCTGACCAACAATGTGCTTTTTCATTTCTTCTTCCATACGCAGCAAGCGTGTGGATTCTTCTTCCGTAAATTGATAGATAGGGATGCCTGTCCACATTGAAAGGACTTCCGCAACATCTTCGGCCGTCAGGCTATTTTCTTCTGGGCTGTCCTTGCCTCCAGCTCGCATCTGGTCCAATTGATTTTGAACCTGGTCCTCGCGCTCTTTCAACTCAGATGCATATTGGAATTGACCTTTTTCCACTGCGGTTGTTCTTTCTGAACGAAGATCACGTAATGTATCATAGGTTTCACGCACATCTGTGGCGTGGGGAATGCGATACATGCGCACTCTTGAGGCTCCTTCATCAATCAGATCGATGGCTTTGTCGGGCAGGTAGCGATCAGTTACGTAGCGAACGGAAAGGTTAACCGCAGCTTCGATGGCTTCTTCAGTAATAAAGAGGTTGTGATGCTGCTCATATGCTCCCTTAATCCCCCTCAGAATTTCAACTGCTTCCTCCGGAGTCGGTTCATCGACGTAAACCGGTTGGAAACGTCGCTCTAAGGCGGCATCACTTTCAATATATTTGCGATACTCATCCAGAGTGGTGGCGCCAATGGTTTGCAGCTCTCCTCGCGCTAAGGATGGCTTCAAAATATTGGCAGCATCAACTGAACTGCCCGCCGACCCGGCACCGACCAGCATGTGTACTTCATCAATAAAAAGAATAGCATTACTCGATTTAAGTTCTTCGATGACTCTTTTAAGTCGCTCTTCAAATTGGCCTCGATACATCGTACCGGCGACAAGACTTCCTACATCAAGCTGCAACACTCGCTTGCCTAGAAGGGTATCTGGTACTTTGCCATCAACAATACGCTGGGCTAATCCTTCAATGATAGCCGTTTTGCCTACGCCGGGTTCGCCAATTAAGGCTGGATTGTTTTTTGTTCGGCGGGCAAGAATTTGTATGACGCGTTCAATTTCGGTGTTACGGCCAATAACGGGATCTAAGGCGAAATCTTGGGCAAGCGCCGTAAGATCGGTTGCCAATTGGTCAACCATCGGCGTTTTACTTTTTTCTTTTCTGCCTTTCCTTTGACCGGAGGAGGGTGTTTTGTCTGTCGAAGCGACAGGACTTTCCTTCAGCATGCGTCGCGTTTGACGGCGGATTTGTTCTGCACTAATACCAAATTTACGTAGAACATCCATCGCCAGCCCTTCATTCTGCCGGGCCATTCCTAACAGCAGATGTTCCGTGCTGATGTAATGCTGACCCATGCGACGCGCTTCTTCAACAGCCAATTCAAGAATGCGTTTAGTGCTAGGTGAAAGTTCCGTTTTTGTAAAAGGAGTTCGGGTTCCAGGTCCCCCGGATAGGCGCTCAACCATAGCTTGAACACGAACAGCATCAAGCCCTAATTCGCGCAGCACTCGACCAGCGACACCTCCGTCTTCTCGAAGAAGGCCTATCAAGACGTGCTCGCTTCCAATATAACTATGGTTAAGCCTCTCTGCTTCTTCTTGTGCCAAGCTCAAAACTCGGCGTGCTCTTTGTGTAAATCGTTCCCAGTTCTTTGAGTTCACCGCATAACCTCGGATATAACTAAGAGATCTCTAAAAAGTTTCAATGATATGAGACCCCGACAATCTGCAAGACAATCATTACTGGCTACAATAGGACGTTTTTTTCAGCCTTGCGGTTCCATGAGTTAAATAATCACTATGATTAAACAACATGCGGATGGCGAAAGCGAATGTTTTCAGCCAAAATTTAGCAATTGAACTGATATTGGTTTGAACTTAACGCCATTTTACATGGAGTTGTACATGGCTAAATCAGATTCCATAAATTTTTCTGAGGCAACCTGCTTTAAGCTCAACCCTAATTGTCTTTGTTCGGCATCAACTCGAATGATCCTGACCATCACTTTGTCATCTACCTTGACAATTTCTCGCGGATGCTCAACTCTATCTTCCGCCATTTCTGAAATGTGAATCAAGCCTTCAAGCTGATAATCATCATTGAGGCGCGCAAAAGCTCCAAACTTGGTGAGCCGAGTGATGGTGGCTTCAAAGAGTTGGCCGATTTGATAAGTATCTTCGATTAGGGTCCATGGATCAGCTTCCAACCGTTTTATACTTAGGGCAATACGCTGCCGATCATGGTCTATTTTTAGGACTGAAACTTTGACTGTATCGCCAACTTTAAGAACATCGGACGGTTTAGATACACGCTTCCAGCTAAGTTCTGAAAGATGTACGAGACCTTCGATGCCTCCGATATCGACGAAGGCGCCAAAATTTGCGAGGTTGACGACCTGTCCTTCAAAAACCTCACCAACTTCCATATTATTGATTATTTCTGCCTTTTGGGCTTCGCGGATTTCTTTGCTAGCCGCGGTCTCTGAGAGGATAAGACGATTCCGTTCGCGGTTCACTTCGATAATTTTGGCATTCAGAGTTTGGCCAACAAGGGCTTGCATTGCACGCTGTTTGTCGATTTGGTCCCCTCTTTGAATATGACGATCACGACGTAATTGCGAGTTAGGAACAAATCCACGAACATGCCCGACATCTACCAATACACCACCGCGATTAAAACCAACAACTTTACATTCGCAAACTTCCTGGCTTTCCAAAAAATCAACAGCTTTTACCCAATCCTCTTCTTCTTTCGCTTTTGCGTAGGAAAGGATAATATTCCCATTATTATCTTCCGGATTAACAATGTAAACCTGAATTTCATTGCCTACAGAAAGCTTATCCAGTGTTTCTGCGTCCATATCTGAGATTTCATTGCCCCCGATAACGCCTTCAGATTTGGCGCCAATGTCTACTAAAATTTCGTTATTGCGCTGGGAAACAACCCAGCCGGAACGAATTTCACCGGCGGACGGTAAATTTAATTCTTCGTCGAGCAAGAAGTCCATGGGGTGGCTTGGCTGGCCACTAGATGCGTTAGTCATACGTTAAAACATTCCTATCAATTCCCGCAATATTTGACTACGGGGTAAATTTCTCATGATTATACATTCTTTGGGGACATAAACAAAAATTCTTTCCCATTGGCGATTGTTCATTATAAGTTTAAGATCCCATCTTGGTTCTGGTATTTTTAGAGCTTAGAACAAAACAAATTCAGCAATTCCCTGTGAATTTCATGGTGCATGGTTTTAGCCGCTTTTGTGACAATACGAAAGTCATTGCGTTTTTATTATTTCTGTTGGCGTTTATTTTTAGATTGTCAGCTTTAGGACGTTATGTGACACCGGATGAGTTAGTTTGGGTTTACCGCTCCTTTTTGTTCGGTCAAGCCCTTAAGACTGGCGCATGGGCTGATACACTCATCGCCGGACATCCAGGTGTGATTACAACCTGGTTGGGGGCATTGGGGATTGAGCTTCAGCTATTTTTCCGTCCTGAAGATATCGAAACTTACCAGTGGATCTCTAAACTGGCCTGGCTATCACCAGATAACAGCGTGGCCTTTCAAAAATTGAATCAATTCCTTACATCCGGACGGCTTTTAGTTATTTTTGTCAATAGTTCAGGTATTGTTGGAGTTTACTTACTCGCGAAGCGATTGTTGTCAGCTTGCATGGCTCTATTATTGGCGGCGCTGCTGGTTATCGATTCATTTACTTCGGGGCTTTCTGGAATTTTTCACGTTGATGGGTTGCTTTCCACTTTTGTTATTCTGTCTTTGCTGTCACTGGTGTTGGCTGTCAAGGATGGGGAAAGTGATAAAAAAGGTGGGAAAATTATTTATGCGGCTGTTTCTGGTGGAACGGCCGCATTAGCTGTCTTGTCTAAATCCCCAGCGCTGATGATTGGTCCGGTCACTGCATTATTTTTTCTATACATTCTATTCACCAGGCGCAAGGACGGGTTATTTGAACGGTTAAAATCGCTTTTTTTGATAGGATTAATCTGGGTCGCCAGTTTTACGATTCTCATCTTTGTCTTGTTCCCTGCTTTGTGGACTGCTTCGCTAGAGGTGCTGCAATTTGCCGGGGGGAATGCGAACCGTCATATTGCAGAAGCGCTGCGGCCGACCTTTTTCCTTGGGCAAATGGCTTTCGATCATGGAGCGATTTTCTATCCGATTGCAATTGCCTGGCGAATCAGTCCTGTTGTGACGGTAGGGCTGATACTATTCACTATTCGGATAATCAGGCAAGATGACAGTGAACAAAGTAAGTTATTAATAGGAAACCTATTGTTAATATGGGTTCTTTTTTTTGTTATACTGATCACTCTTACTGCCAAGAAATTTGATCGATACGCCCTGCCGGTTATCCCTGCTTTAATGGTATTAGCTGTCATTGGTTGGAGTTATTGGTTGAGAAAGGGTGGAAGATGGCCCTACACAGTATTATTTGGTCTCCTTTCCCTGCAATTGATCTATTCCATATTTGCTTTTGCCTATCCCTTATCGACTTACAATTTATTATTAGGTGGTCCATTCTCTGCCCAATATGTGATGCCTATTGGATGGGGTGAAAGTGTAAGCAGCGCGGGAAGGTGGTTGTCGGAACAAGAGGGGGTGAGCGATCAATCGGCCGTCTCCGGCATTACGCCATCATTGGCTCCGTTTTTTAGCGGGCAAACGTTATATATTGATGGCATGGAAGAGCTAACCAGGGGAGACTTTGTCATATTTACTGCCAATAGCAGGCAAAGTGCTCCTGCGCAAGTAGAAAAAGTCACAGAAGCGTTTGAATTATTGCATGTCATCCGGTATGGTGGTTTAGCCCAATCATGGATTTATGCCAATCCTCAACCAAGAACAGATGATGTCACATCCATCGATCTTGACGATCCAATTTCATTCGATGGGAAAATCACGCTTATAGGTCAGGCGATTCAGTCAGAGATAGATGAAATTAAGGTTACAGTCCGCTGGCGAAGAGCTGACCCTGTTAGTAATTACAATGTAAAAATAAAACTACAAGATGAACGAGATCATACCTGGGCTGAATTGGAAACGGATTTGTTAAATGAAGTATATTTTCATCCGGTTGACTGGACGAGTTCTGAGACACCGGTTATCGAATATGAGTTAGACATACCACCAACCATACCTCCTGGTGAATATAAAATTGAGCTTTCACTTATTGATGTCAACAATGGCGCCCAACTTCCTGTTATCAAAGAGGGGGCATTCGCCGGTGTGGTTTATGAAGCCGGCAACGTGTCCCTTGATGAACCTGGGAGAGATTTTGTAAAAGAACCGCCCAACTATGAAATAGTTGATAACATTTCATGGTTGTCTGATTCCCTCAAAATTGTTGGCTTGACGATTAACCCGCGAGATGTTGCTTCCGGAGCATCAACAACGGTCGATTTATTCTGGCAATCAGATGGGGGTTTACCGGTTGGGTTGCAGCTTGCCTTCCAGGTTAATGAGGAAGATCCTGTTCTCTTCCCATTGAGCAGGTTTGATTCCGGGGAATGGCTTCCAGGAAAAATTGTTCAAGAGAAATATCGCATCACAATTCCAGCAAATAGCGAGGCTGGTCCTGCCACTGTTCGCTTATGGCCCATTTTGTCAGAGGGGCAGAGCCTTGATGCCATCGAATTAGGGATGATAAATATTCAATCTATAGATCGTCTGTTTTCGCTCCCCGATCAGATTCCTTATCCTTTGGCCATTCGCTTTGAACCTCACATCTGGCTCAGAGGAGCAGCAGAAATTGATGCGTTAATCCAGCCCGGACAAAAATTGCCAATAACACTTTATTGGCAGGCTGAGGATAAGACAGAACAGCCGGTGACGGCATTTGCCCACTTGTTGGATAATAACGGAAATATAGTGGCCCAAAGTGATCGTTGGCCAGGTGGATTACCCAGCAATGTTTGGGCTTCCGGCCAGGTCATTGTCGATGATCATTCCTTGGATATCCCCGAAGAACTGCCCCCAGGTACATATCAACTTGCGGTTGGTTTGTATTTTGCCCATAATGGTCAACGCCTTCCTGCCGCAGATGTTGGTGGGGAAAGAATTAGTGATGATCGTTTTATCCTACCTGTTGTCCTGGAGTTATCATCTTGAACGGCCGAAAATGGGGGTTGCTGCTTCTATTGCTATTTTTAGCTTATGTTCTGCGAATATTCCAGCTAGAAGATCAAAGCATTTGGTGGGATGAAGGAATAAGTCTCCATTTAGCAAGCGCCACTTATAATGAGATCGCAGAAAATCGACTAAATAATATCCATCCCCCGTTGTATTTTTGGGGCCTGAAGGTATGGGTTGAACAGGCGGGATTAAATGCGTTTAGCGCACGCTATTTTTCCTTATTGGCTGGTTGGTTCCAGGTTGCGTTGTTGATTGCTGTGGCAAGACGTTGGTTTTCTTTAAACACAGCTTTTATTGCTGGAATACTCGGTGCAATCTCGGCCGTTTCCATAATATACAGCCAGGAAACGCGCGTTTATACATTCTTGCCTCTGATTTATCTGGGTTTATTAGCTTTGACTAGAGAGTTGACCCGGCCGAGGTTACGAGAATCAGGAGGAGGTGTACGCTTATGGTTATTACTGGGAATGGCCATATGGATCGGGATTCACTTGCACTATATAACCTTTTTTGTTGTGTTGTATATAACGATTTGGGCTGTGATCGTATTTTTCAGGAATAGGGATTGGATCGGTTTCAAACGCTGGTTCTTAACCCTTTTTCTCGTATTTTTATCCAGCCTACCCTGGTTTTTACCGCTTTTGTTTAATTGGGACAATGTAACGGCCGAAGCGAATGTTGGCACTTATTTGTCGGAGCCAGTTCCATTGTCTTTTTTGGTCCAACAGGTTTGGGGTTTTCATCTTAGTGGACTGGCCGGGTTTTTAGGCAAAGATGGGACCGTGACGGCCGTGTTTGCCGGCGCTGTTGGAATCGCCTTACTCTTCATTTTTAGAATCATTCACAAAAATACCAGGAAAGATGCTCTCACCTTAATGCTGCATTGGCTAGTTCCCCTCAGTTCAGCCCTGGTTGTTTGGAGTGTGCGTTCTTTTTCTCATCCAAGATACATTGCCATCTTTGTTCCCGGTTTTTTGCTGTTTGCCGCCTTCCTCATCATGCCGGCACGACAATTAGCCTCAAATTTCGGGGAGAGGATGCTCAAATTATATTCGGTCATCGTCCTGCTGAGCCTATTAACCATGTCTCTTTGGGGTTTAAGGCTCTATTTCTTCGATTCCCAGGTGGCCAAGGATGATATTCGCGGTGCGGCTCGCTATCTTGAAGATGTGGCAGGCATAAATGATTTAATTCTTGTTCCTGATACGGACTGGTCACTCATGTTCGAGTATAAAGGGCAGGCACCGATCGAAATGCCCCAATTGGATGATATTGATGGAGGTTGGTCTCACATGTCCGATATATCAATGGGCAGGGACCGCGTTTTCGTCATTGATTATGATGAAGGGTCCCGCGATTGGCTGGATAAAATTCCATTCTCTTTATCAATGGCTGGAACCGAGACCGGGCAAACAGCCTTTGAGGGATTGCGTGTGCGAGAATACCAACTGGACCAACCTGTTTCTTCTCCCAAAATGGGAGATTTAAAACTCAACTTTTTTCCTCTGCAAATTGACGGGGTCTGGATAGAGCAAGATGCTTCTGGTGGGAGTAAATTAACCGTGTCTCTAAATTGGATTTTAGCCCAAGAAATGGTCGATCCGGCGCATGTATCTTTAAGGTTGCTCGATCACGATGGTTGGGAAATCGTCAGTGATGATACCATTCTCCGCGACGAGCAAGGACGGCCGACAGTTGCATGGCCGGTTGGAGAAACGATTTCCACCTATCATCTACTCTCTCTTCCGCCTGCAAACCCTCCGTTTGCCTATGAATTGGTAGCACAAGTTTATACCAGGCAAGGGGCTGGTTTACAGTCGATTGATCTCTTGGATGAGCAAGGAAATCCCGTCGGTCAGGAGGCGACCCTTGGATTTGCCCATATTTCTAATAAGCCTTCTGTGGACCAGGGATTAGAAGAGATGCCGTTCCCGCTGCTCGCGGAGCCTGTGGAATTCGCACCGGGATTCAATTTATTGGCTGCCAATATTTTGCAGCAAACTGCTGCGCCAGGGAGCAAACTGGATGTTCATTTACTTTGGCAGGCGGTCGAAGAAATTGATAAAGATGTAAAAATGGAACTTTTGCTTACACAAGAAAATAACACCCTTGACATGAATGATGACGATCCTTCATTCGGCCGTTACCCAACAAGCCTATGGAGACCGGGAGAACTGGTATATGAGAGGAAACCGTTGGGGATTCCAGCAAATGCCTCTGGAGAGGCTCTTATATCGATTCGCCATGATCAAGAAGAGTTCACCATCAGCCAGATTCTTATTGAAAGCCGTGACCATATGTATGAAATACCGGCAATTGAGCACACGCTCGATCAACCATTTGGAGAGATTGCCCGGTTACAAGGTTTTACGCTGGATAAGGAGGAAATCAGCCCAAGCGATACGCTGACGCTCACATTACTGTGGCAATCACTTGTAGATACTCCAACCGTGGATTATGCGGTTTTCACCCATCTTTTGGCTGAGGATGGCCGTTTAATCGGCCAGCATGACAGCCCACCGGCTCAAGGGTCACGCCCGACAACGGGTTGGTTAGTTAATGAATTTATACTCGATCCCCATGATCTCACTCTTAAGGAGGATTATGAGGGAGAAGCAAGAATAGAGGTTGGACTCTATGATCCACGAAATGGGCAGCGCCTCCAGCTTGAAGATGGTTCAGACCATTTTATCTTGCCGGTAACAGTGCTGGTTGAAAATGAATAAGTGACCCTATCTTCTTTTATGATGTTGGTTCGCCCCCGCCCGGATTGCGGCGGAGAAACAAGGCCACGAAAACAGCAGCAATGATCAATATTAGCCCGGCGATGGGTAAAAGATTGGGGGTTGGTGATGTTGCGCCGGGGATTTCCAGGGGCGCCGCTGTTGCCGCGGCAATTTCACGTTGATCGCTTTCCACCGCACCTTGTTCTGAGTCATCGGTCTGAATACCGGACCCGCCGATCCCATCTCCATCTTCTGTCGTCGTTTGGGCGACGGCCGCTTCGGCATCTGAGGCGACTGGGGTTGGTGTGAGGGCACAATCATGAACCGGTGTCGGTTCCCAGGGGATTCCAGGGGTTGGTGTAACGCCATCAATGGCAGGCGCCGGGACCTCAGGAACATTGGTCGTATATCCCTGAACTATTCCGGTACGGTCATTTATCCAGGCTTGAGTACCCTTACCATCAAGTTGAATTAACCACCAGGAATTATAAATAGCCCGTCCAACGATGGGTCTTGATTCATCGGAAGCAAGGGTTTCAATGAATTCGTATTGATTGCCGGGTCCAGCATACACAAGGGCTGTGATTAAGGTCGTAAAGGTTGGAGGTTCACCACATATTTCGGCCGTCGGATACGCTGTAGCCACAACAGGAAAAGATACCGGCGTTGTTCCTGGGGCAATAACTCCGCCAAATGGAGTGGCTGATGCTGGAAGCGTGTCCGTCGGGGTTCCCGTCACTGCTCCGGGAAACGATGTTGAGGTAGCGGTTGCGATTTCCACTTGAGTGGGCGGCAGGGTATTGGTTGCCGCCGGAGTTGTCGTATCCGCTGGAATAGGCGTATTTGTCTCACCGGGAACAGGCGTGTTTGTTGCGTTTGGAATAGGGGTTGACGTGTTACCTGATGGGGGAGGGTCGGTCGGCTCCGGTGTGTTATCTCCGCCATTCCCATCGTCATCCGTTGGTTCCGGAGGAGGGTCCGTTGGCTCTTCCGGATCTGGTGTTGGCGTCCGTGTGGGAATCGTCGCCTGGCTCAATACGCTGCCAGATAGTATAAGAGTAAGGACGGCCGAGAACAGCATAATTATGAGCAAATATTTTTTATTTTGCTGTCTACGTCTCATTTTATTACCTCGAATTTTCCAAATATGTGCGCGATCATTATAACATTAAGATGAAAAGATTTCGCAAAGATTGGCGCACTCTTCACGCTTAATCCACTCGGAAAGCTCAATTATCATATTTAATAAGCGGTGGGTGGCATATTGTAGAATCTGCATGGGCGACCGAAACGGAACAGATAGTTCTGTTACTATTTGATTTCACGAACAGATTTAGGTTATCAGCGTCAACTCCTTTGAGTTGAGGGTGTTGATTCTCCAATTGCCGGCGATACCAGTCAAAAGCAAATAGATTGCTGTCCACAAGCGTTATATCAGGTCGTTGATTCTCTACAAGATTGAAATACCAAAGCGTGAATATAGAAGGATCACCTGGTGTTATAACAATGGCATCTTGGGGGATCTGATTAAAAATCATATTTACCTGTGAGCGAATGGCGTGATTTTGGCTTAAGTTTTGTTGATTAAAATTTAGAATGAGCAAGATGAGCGGGAATACAAATGACCATTGTTTTAGCTTCGTGAAACCCGTAGCGAGCGACAAACTTAACAGCACGAAAGCAGGTAATATTAGCAAAAGAGAGTCTGGTGTTTGATAGATAAAGCTAAATATAAAATAGCCGGCAGCGGTTAGCAAGATAATAGCTATAATCCGTTTTTGATGCTTATCAATTACAATACCCCATGCGATAACGAGCCAACCAACGAGAGCGAATTGGTAGACGGCGGATTGGCTCCAACTGGAGAGATTGGCAACGAGTTCGCCAGGTTCAGGAAAGCCAATATTGGCCTGGTATAGCCGGCCGGAGATCAACCAAAGCCAACCGGAAAAACTTTCCGGGTTTCCCCAAATGACAGGGCTGTTTCCCCTGGCCAGGATGGGAATGGTTAAAAATGGCGTTAAGCCAATGAGGATGCTGGCTGCGAATCGATTTCTTTCCCCTTTATTCGTTAATGCAAGAAACATGGGCAATAAGAAGAGAGAGGTTAAATGGGTGGAAACGGATAGGCCTGACAATATGCCAACGAGTAATGACGAGCGCCGACCGAAGAATGCCCATAATGTTGCGGCAACAAAAAGTAAATTTAATGTGTAAACTTCGGTGACAACAGCCTGGCTCCAAACCAGGGGAGTAAAAGCAAAGGTTAGTCCCGCGCTGAATGCGGCCATACGGCCGTATGGGACTTTTCGTAGATATTCGACACAGGTGGCTGTTACGAACCCGGCTGCCAGAGAAGCTGAAATAGCGGAAAATAGATTAAACTGATAGGCGACTGTCCCAATACGAAAAAAGCTTATGAATTTTCCCAGCAGGGTATAGGTCGGATATCCTGGAGGGTGCGGAATACCCAAGGTTACGGCGGCAGTAATTAACTCTCCACCATCGCTGCTGAAATTTGCCCAGGTGATATCGGGGGCAAGCGTCAGAAAGTAAATGGAGAAAGCTATTATGGTGCTTAAGAATCCCAAAATTAAGGCCTGGCGCGATTGTTGGGATTGCGAGGGCACGGGTTTAAAAAGCGCGTTCAAAAATCTGGGACGCCGAATGTGGGATAAATAGTCGGCCATCGGTGGATTAATGCGCCCCCGAACCTCGAATAACAGCGGGAAGGGTTTCAAGAAGGATTTTGATATCACGGCCGATAGAATAATTTTCAATATAATCCAGGTCGAGTTGAACCCTGGTGTCCAAAGGTAAATCACCACGACCCTTGACTTGCATAGGTCCGGTCATGCCCGGTTTTATCGCCAGGCGGCGACGATGCCAGGCCTCATATCTTTCAACGAATCGTGTTTCTTCGGGACGTGGTCCGACAAGGCTCATATCACCTTTCAGGACGTTCCAAAATTGGGGCATTTCATCTAAGCTCCACCGTCGCAAGAATCGGCCGACACGTGTTAAGCGTGGGTCATCCTTTTGCTTATAGACCGGTTCTTGTAAGGCGTCGAAATCAACTAAATTGGCCAGTTCTAGTTCTGCGTTCTCATTCATAGAGCGAAATTTGTAGAGGACAAAAGGTTTTCCTTCTACGCCAACTCTTTCTTGCTTAAATATAACGGGACCATCAGAATCAAATTTGATGGCCAGGGCGATGAAGGGTGCCAGGAAGATTGTGAAGAGAGACCCGATAAAGCCACCAACGATGTCCATGAACCTTTTGACAAAGTAATTGAATCCATCAATGGATTGTTCTTGGCCTATGCCAGGTTGGCGCCGGACGAGTCCCCAAGCATAGCCAAACCCAAGTGCGCCGGCTCTGATAACTAATAGAAAAGGTGCGGCGGCCGTGACGACAGGATCTTTAGACCAGGCTTTCCATAAAAATGGAACAGCACTCATAAAAAAAGCGCCGATGAAAAAGGCTAGCAGAAGACCGCTCCAGGTAGATATGAGTAATCCGGCAGCAGAAAGAAGTATGATAGCCAATAATATGATCTGTATTTTTAATACTTGAGGCGTGTGGGAATCTTGAATCGCACGACCTGGAAAACGGCGCAAAATTTGGGCTTTCCAATAGCCGTTCATGAATTTTTTGCGCAGATATGAAGATATAGAATCGCTGTGAAGATGATAAACAGTGGCCGCGGGTTGGAACATCATTTGATAGCCGCGAGAGGCCAGACGAAAAGATAGTTCTTGATCCTCAACAAAAAAGACTTGTTCATCAAAACCACCGTTGGCCAGAAGAATTTCTTTACGGTATGCCGCCGAATAAGTATCAATGAAGTTGATGTTGTCCTGTGTGCGTAGGAGATCATATTTATCTTCATACTCAATTTGCACAAACCGCGCTACGATTTCTTTTTGTTTTGTGCGATAGACACCCTTTGCTCCAACGATTTCCGGATCTTCAAATGGAACGAGCATTTGCCTGACCCAATCTTTTTTGGGCATACAATCAGCGTCGGTGAAGCAAATGATTTCCCCATTGGCTGCTTTGATACCGCTGTTGCGGGCGGCCGAAGGTCCCTTAGATTGAGGATGGCGGATGGCATGAGCACATGATTTCTCAACCAAATCTGTTGTACCATCTTTGGAGCCATCATCGACAACAATGATTTCAAAGGGCTGGTCTACATCCTGGTCATGGAGGGCATCCAGGCAACTTGAAATTGTTTTAGCAGCCTGGTACGCTGGAATGACGACCGATACTTTCACGTTTTGTGGGGATGCTTTCGCCTGCATGAATGACATGTCTTGCCAGAAATTGAGCTTGTATTGATTACATCGCCAACTGCTGCTCTTTTGCTTTATGCCAGCGCCAATCCGTGCGCGCTGCTGCCAGGCTGCCCAGCAATATTTGGGGGATAATCACAACCAGTAGGAATACGATTGAGTAGCTTATTACAACAGCTTCATTCGCCATTCCAAAGCTGATGAGAATGAGAGCAACGGCTCCATTAAAGACACCAATTTTCCCAGGTGTGCTTGGCGGTGTGGTCGCAATCGTGACTACAATGTGTACAACGGCCGCTGCAACCAGACCCAATGGAAGATTAAAGGCAGCGAACAAAACATAGGGTAGAAGAATCGAGAGAAAAAAAATGAGTGCGGATGAACCTACCAGTAAGAGGGAGAGCTTGCGGCTTCTCAAGGATGAAAGACCTTGAAGGCCATTAATAGACCATTTGAGCATCCGTTTGGCAAATTGTGTGGGGATTCTTTGTTCAAGTGCTAAGAAGAAATTTGAAATCAATTGAGTTTGGTAAGCAATTAAATATAAAACAACAATGGCGACGAATGGAAATATCCAAACTAGACGTCCCGGATCATCAACGAATTCCGGTAAGATGACGAGTGGCAAAACTATCGCAATGGCTAACATCAGCATGAATAAATCAAGAACCTTTTCTAAGACCAAAGTGCCCAGGGAACGGGACATGGGCATTTTCGTCTGTCTGTTCAAAGCATAGATCCTGGCAATTTCCCCTAATCTTAAGAAGGGAACAATCAAATTCACGTATTGGCCAAGCATTAATGCCCAGAAGGCGGCCGAAAAGGGGATACCGTCCTCTTGAGTTAAGAACATTAACTGCCATCGCCAGGTTTTGGCGACGATATTGAGCAATGTAAGTAAAATCCCCAGGACGATAAAAATGGGATCAGCTAACAGTAAAGCCTGGATTATTTCTTGTAAGCTGACTTTACCGGATAAGTACCAAATACCGATCCCAATTAAGATGATTGCCAGGATTAAATTGAACCAGGGTAATAACCGGCCTAATCCATGACTTTCATCTTGTTTATTGGAGTTCTCAATAATCATTGGCCTAATATCCTTAATTACGGCCTGACAATTTGTGTGCTTGGATCTCCAAACAGAGCAAATGTATCACTTATCTCGCGCAAACCGTTGGAACTTGTGGTATCCAATGAGAGTTTTGCCTCCTGGAATGCGTCACCAATCCTATCAATATTAGGGTTTTGCAATTGTTGAAGCAACTCTAAAGCAAAAGGTTCCTGGTGGTTAGATAGGGTTAGACTTGTTGCCGCAACCGTAAGAACCGGACCATGTGGATGAAGGAGCATGGCTTCAGCCAGTGATGTTTCCGTTGGATGGGAAAATAACCCTGTTAAGCAGGTTAATTGCAGCACAATGGGCGGTGTTTGGCTAGTGATTCCTTCAACCGTTTCAAGCTCAAACATGCCATCCTTTCCCCACCTGGAAATGCTGCCATGACCAATATAAGTAGCCAACCAGGATCCTTTGTTCCATTCTTCAATAATTTCCTCTGTAGATGAACCTTCTAATATCTTAACCTCATTTTGCTCAAGAAGGCTTGATGAACTTAATTCCTGAGCGATATTTGAAAATCTTTTTTCACTACCATCTGCAGCAAAAATTGTAGATTCACTCACTATACCATCTTCATAATCTAGTGTACGTTGCACAAGACTTTGTACATCTGCAATATTACTTACAGGCCAACGTCCCACTGCCAGTTCCGGTCTTTGGTCACCATTCACATCGGCTAATCGTGAATCACTGACAGTTTCCCCACTGAATTGAACGGGAACAAGCAATGAGGGTACTGTATTCTGTGGAATGTCTCCAAGATTTTCATGAAAATCTGTTGTTGCATCACCTACAAGGAACAAATATTTTGGTTTAGGCTCTTCCCAATTTTCATATGCAAAAGTTACAAAGTCCCTTATGCTTTCAGGCGATGATTCTCCAAAACCGAATGCGTCGTAAATTTCCTTTACCGTTAATAAGGCAACGGAAAGCCCTTGGGCCTCTCTGTGCTCGACAAGAGGAGTTAATGCGGGCGTCAAATCTTCGGTTGTGATGATGATTAAATCTACCTGGGAGGACTGATCTTTCCAACTGCTTGATATTAAGGGCTGGATTTTAGGTGATAAGGTTCCATCCGGACCTGCGGAGGCAATAATCATTTCCTCTTCCAGAAGGATCATGACTCGATTGTCCTCATAAAGCCATCCATCTAAGATTTTTGGGTTATCAGGCTGATTAATATTGAGCAGGATCGGTTGGCCGGTAAAATTGTCTAGCTGCAACGATACTCCTGGCGTTGAGAAATTTAACCGGTCATCATTGGCTGACGTGGATGTGGGAATCTCAAGTTCGAGCCAGTTGACCTGGATAATGTCTAAAAAAGTAGCGCCTTCAGGGCGGTTGTCCAATGTAATGGTATTGGAACCTGGCTGGAGAACGCCTGGAGGAATTTCATCTTCACTGGTATGAAATGTTTGACCATCCCATGTAATGGTGGCAATCAAGGTATCATTCACGTATAAATCGAAACTGTGGTCCTCTTCAACCTCGCGGTCAAATGAAAAACCCCAGGCGTTGGTTCGGATTAATGCGGGCGCATTCTCGATTTGAGGAATCTCAACCTCAATTTCAAATGTCTCCTGCTGTCTTAATGTTTGCCAGAACCATACGTCGTTGTTTTCGGCCGAGCGCGCTTCACTTACATATTCATAATTCTCCTCAATATGTAAGATCTGTTTGATTATTTCCTTATCCCCTGTTTGGCTTGCCTGGACCGGTAATTTAGCCATTTCCTGGCCAGTTTTTCCTAATTCAAGCAGATAAGGTTGTTCTAAATAGTATCTGCTTTCCGGAGCGCGGCCATAAAATGTCAGGCTATCGGAACCATAGATGGCCGGAACCGCTTCTCCGTGTAGTGACAATCGTAAATTTTGTGGATTGATTTGCTCAATCACCATTCCTGATGATGCTAAATCATTGAGGGTTAAACGGTAAATACCGTCTTCTTTTATGAGTAATTTCAGTTGGTCTTGGGCAGGTGTAGGTGTGTTTTTTAGACTCTGAGAGAAAGAGTCGGTTAATTTCTGGCAACCAACCGTTGAAATAGTTAAAAAGACCAGCAAAAGCAGCATGCGCTGGGTATTATCGAATCGAACCACCATTTCGGCTAATCTCTTTTTCGCCGGCGGGTATAGAGAAGTATAGCGCCTAAAACAGCTGAAATGAAGATGACTAATGCAGCAATGAAGGCTACCCATAAGTAGATGCGCCCTGGAAATGGGTCTTGGCTGGAATTTGCTCCCTGGGTTGGTGGGGTGTTTTCTGTACTTGTTTGTGGTTCACCCAATTGAATCTGACCGATTACTGAGGGCTGCGCATTACTTTCATCAGATGTTTTGTTTGTTTCTGAATTTTCTTCACTGTTCGGAATTGTTGTTGGGTCAGCGAATTCCTGCAGTTCTTGCTCAGAATTTTCGACAGCCGCAGCTTGATCGGCAGCATTATTGGCCATAGGCGTTTCTTCCAAGGCTTGGGCAACTTCGACGCCTGGTCCGGCAAGGGGTTGCTCTGTCGTTGGTGAGAGGATTTGCTGTTCATTGCTTGAAGATGTGGTCGGTTGCGCCGCTGTCGGATTAACAACATTAGGCGTACTTGTTGGCGAAACTCTCGTTGGTGATGCTGTAAGAACAACAGTCGATTGTGGCGTTCTGGTGGGGTTGGGAGCAGTCACGGTGGGAGTGTTTCCTCCGGCAGAGGTAGATGTCGGTGTGTTTGAGGGTTCTGGTGTTTCCGTATTCTCCTCCGGATTATCACCGCCACCTCCCAGAACTATTGGTGTATTGGTTGGTTCTAATCCAGCGGTCACCGATTGGTCGGCTTGCAGGGCTTCCCCGCCATCAACTGTGATTTCAAAAAGCTGGTAGGTGTAAACCTGGCCATTTTCGGCCGTTTCATCAACAAATTGATAGCTGGCACCCTGGCTTGGACTTCCGTCACTGTTGATAAATGCGTCTCCACTGCCGTCACTGTTTTGTAAAAAGCTAAAGGAGCCGTTTTGTCCTCGTTTTAGTTTATAACCGGCTGTTCCAAGCTCCGTTTCGGTTTCCCATTCTAAGCGCACAGCATTGTCCAGGGGAAAGGCTTCAAAACGGGTCAGGCCGATATTCAATAAGGGGCTTGCCTGCGCATTGATTGCGGCTAAACACACAAACAATAACAGTATGAAGACTAAGCCCCTCGTCACTCTACTATGCATGATGATCATTATAACGGCATCTCGCAAAACTCATTAGTTTTAGCCTTCAAGTAAGTGCAATATCGATCGTGAAAACCAAAGACGGCGAAAATATGGCTTAAGATCCACCTATCAGTTACCTGGAGCCAGGACGACCGGCATCCTGACGCCGCCTTGGGCTAACTGTGACGTGGCAACAACCTTTAACGCAGGATCGCCAAGTAAGATGAAGCTGTACAATTCTGATTCAGCTCTACCTGTGAGAAGGTATTCAACCTTTGAATGATTAATGGCTTTTCCAATCTCTTTCAAACCATATTGGAACATGCCCTCGTAATAATTGGTGTGCAGGACGGTATGCTCGGATGAAAAACCAAACCCGGAAGAGGACCAATGAGCGACAGAGCCACGGCCGTCCAGCCTCAGAAAAGTTTCACCCAGAGCTGAATTATGCGTGTTAATGAAATATCCATCAAGGCAATCGGCGCTAAGAATGACAACCGAGCGTCCGACATTTTGCCAAAAGTCTGTGTCATTGGCTGTTAAAATAGGGCCGCCAATATGGTGGTTTGCCCATTGCGTGGTTGATCCATGACCTCTGTAATTCAAAACCGATGTGCCGATATCATTGACCTGTTTGCTCATCTCGAATCTTATGGCTTCCGTATCTTCCGGAGTTGGAGCGGGAAGGCATAAATGTGATTGGTTAAATGATAAAGTTGGTATTTCGCTGCCGGTCGCTAAATTCTCGGCGCAAAAATTTCCTCCGCCATCCGTATTGTCGGCTACGAATAAGAAATTCTTTTGCCATTCTTCGCCATCACCCTGTCGTTGATTCTCATATTGGATTGTTTTTTGGACCATACTGTTCGCCTCAGCCAGCGTATTGGCGGGCATCCGTCCTATGGTGAGATCCGGCATAAGGTCGCTGCCAATTAATAAGGTCAGCGAAAAATCAGAAGGAATCATGCCATTCCAACGGTCAACAAATGCAAAATCTGTTACAAGCAGGGTGGGAGCATCTTTGTCCCAAGGATCACAGAGAGGGCATTCCTGCTGTAATGGATTTCTTGTCGCATCGCCGAATAAGGTGACATATTCAGGCGGCGTTTCCCAGTTTGTCAAAGCGTTGAAAAGATAAGCCTTAATGGTTTCTGGTGTATTAAAACCATAGCCAACCTGGTTAATGATGTCTTCACTTTCAACTACCCATGTACTCATATCTGCCTTGCGATGCCCGGCGAGCGTGTCGGCCGCTTCCCTTAAGGAGTGATGCGCGATGGCCACCCATTTTGCCGAATTTGTTGGCGGTACAGTTGAAACAGGTGTGTATTTTGAAATTGATTTAACAGGTAAGATATTGCCGGTTGTTGTGGCTATGAAACGGGCATCGTTGCCGTGATTTTGGCCAATCAGATATGTGAAGTCCCCTCCATTGTTTTGAATGTTCTGGACATTCATTTCGATCTGCTCTGGGGACCTTGGCTCAGAAATGTTCCAAACGATTGCTTCGTTGATGTTTCCTGCACTGAATCCAGCCACGTTAAATTGATGATGGCCGGCATTTTCCGCTGAGAAAATCAATTGATCACCCAACGCCTTTAACAACCGTTTATATTTCACGGTGATACTTGTGAGATAAACATTGGCTGATGTTGCGCTGTCGCTCGATAATTCGACCTTGATTTGATTAGCCGGATATCCGCTATCACCAGGCATCCTTAAACCGCTGCCGGGAATTGAATTCAGGATATTTAAATTTTGACGGCCATTCCAGCTTTCCTGTCCAGATTCACTGTGCTCATTTATAAAAGTTTTTGCATTATAATTAATTTGTACTGAACTGAGGGGGTTCAACCTGGTGGTCAATTCAACCGTGACCTGGTTGCCGGTAGCGGCCGGGTCGGGGTCCGGCAGGTCGATTTCATAGGTCTTGGCCACCGTCTGCCCGGCCGGGGCATTGATCAAATCCCAATGCCAGAGCGTCGGCTCGTTCTGCCACTCCACCGCCCAACC
>JANQGC010000184.1 GCA_028277515.1 Anaerolineae bacterium | reverse complement strand
AGCGCAACACCAGTCTATTTCCAATCCTACCAGGGTTACATCGACGGTGGTGTCATTGCCAGGAATCCCAGCATGGCCGCACTCGCCCAGGCTTTAAATCCGGAAAGCGGCAAACAAACGATTGCAAATATTCGCTTATTATCCATAGGCAGTGGATATTACCCCCGCTATATCAGTGGAAACAAACAAGATTGGGGTCTGGGTCGTTGGTCCTGGCCGCTCATCACCCTCATGCTGGATGGTGAAATTGGCGTCAACAATTATCAAGCAATGCAAATTCTCGGACCGGATCGCTACCAACGCCTGGCTCCCATTCTTCCTGAACCGGTCAATCTTGACGAAGTGGACAAAATTGCCGACCTGGTAGAGTTTGCCATGGAAGTCGATATTACGCCCACCGTAGAATGGATTAACAACTTTTATCTTGGGCAGGCGCCAGAAAGCACCGGCATAAAAATTAGCCTGGGTGAGGGTTTCAAGTAGCGACATTCTGAACTGCCGATTTTCCCTTTTTTGAATTACGTCTTACAATTCCGCCATGTCTGGGTGGAACAATATTATTGGTCATGAGTGGGCCATTCAGCTTCTAAATGGAGCCATCAAAAATGATCGTGTTGGCCACGCCTACCTGATAACCGGCGCAGAACAAATCGGCAAAACAGTTCTTGCTCGGACATTTGCCCAAGGTTTAAACTGTGAAGCATCATTAGAGGATAGGCCATGTGGTCATTGCCGTTCCTGCTTACTGATTGCCTCCGACCGCCATCCGGATGTGAGATTGGTGCAACCGGAATCGAGTGACCGCGGAAAACTTTCAATCAAAATTGACCAGGTTAGAGCTTTACAAGGGGAGCTTAATCTTGCTCCTTTTGAAGGTCGCTATCGGGTGGCGATTCTTAAACGTTTTGACACAGCTAACATCAACGCCGCCAACGCGTTTCTAAAGACCTTAGAAGAACCGCCGGCGAATGCCGTCCTCATCCTCACGGCGCTTGATATGAATGATTTGCTGCCAACGATTGTTTCGCGCTGCCAATCCATAGGACTGCGCACGTTACAACCAGAATTGATCGAAGAAAATTTGATGACCTTATATGCTGCCAGTCCGGAGGATGCGTTGTTGCTTTCCCATTTGTCCGGCGGCCGAATTGGTTGGGCAATTGCCGCCAGCCAGGATCAAAATTTACTCAAAGAAAGGCATGAACACCTTGCCCTGCTCAGGGAGGCAATATCGGGCAGCCGGGTTCGGCGCTTTGCCCTTGCTGAAACATTAGCCCGAAAACCTGAACAGCTTCCGCTCATTCTCAGAACCTGGTTAGGTTGGTGGCATGATCTCAGCCTGCTCGCTTACAGAAATCATGAATATGCTGAAGCGCTGCCAATCAATAATATTGATTTCAAACAGCAGCTTGAAGAACTAGCCGGCTCATGGTCAAAAGAAAGAATACTGGCTGCTTTCAAACAGACGGAATTAGCCCTCTGGCAGTTGGAGCGCAATGCTAACACCCGGTTAACCCTGGAAAGTTTACTTCTAATATATCCAATGCAAGGAAAAAAGGTTGAAGCATGAACAATAAGAACTTGCTAAATCAATCGATTAAACTCGGAGAATTCCAAGGATTGAATATTTATGCCAAACCTTCCGTATTTCCGGCCGCAATATTAATTTGGGCTGTTGTCAGTTTTCTAGGTCTAAAGGTATTTAAATTAAAGCCGGCAACGGCCGTCATCGGCGGGATAATGGCGTTGACCATCCACTTTATTTCTGAAGGCTGGCATCAAATCGGGCATGCGGGCATGGCCGAACAAACGGGCCATCCGATGGAAGGTATGGAATTTTGGGGGCCGCTGGCCAGCTCAAAATACCCCAAAAACGAGGGGATGTTAGCCGCCGATGTCCATATTCAACGCGCCTTAGGAGGTCCTATATTTAGCCTCGCCTTCGCTTTAATTTCCGGCATGATTGCTTTAGTCCTTCGGCCCATTGGTGGTACAGCTTTATTACTCACCTATTTTACCTTCCTGGATAACCTGTTAGTTTTTACAATCGGCGCCTTACTCCCTTTAGGTTTTACAGATGGCAGCACTATCCTCCATTGGTGGGGGCATCGCCGCCGTGGAAGCCAATTTCTTAACCTGAATTGATTTCTCACCCACATTTTTTTAGAATTTAACTCATTTGGTTATCAACATATGACAGTTCATCCTAAAGAATCAACACTCCTAGAATTTGCCTTAGAAGCTGCCTGGCTCGCTGGGAGAATTACCCTTGGCCACTTTCAAACAGGGGTTAAAACGGACCGAAAACATGACAATACACCCGTTACCATCGCCGACCAGGAAGCGGAACAAAAAATACGGCAGTTGATCCAGGAATATTGGCCAGACCACTCCATTCTAGGGGAAGAATATGGTCATACGGATCACAAATCTGAATTTAAATGGGTCATCGATCCCATTGATGGCACAAAAACTTTCGTCAGTGGCGTTCCATTATTCAGCAACTTGATTGCCTTACTTGATGGTGAAAAAACCTTGCTTGGTGTGGCCAATTTCCCCGCCCTGGGAGAAACGATTTATGCTGTACGTGATGGTGGCTGCTTTTTGAACGGCCGCAGGGTGAATGTTTCTAATGTCGATCAATTGGCAAACGCCGTTCTGCTAACATCTGGGCTTAATTATTTCGGAGACAAAGAAGCCGCATGGCAGCGGCTTGTCGAACGCACCTATATTCAAAGAACATGGGGCGACGCCTATGGTTATTTATTAGTGGCTACCGGACGCGCTGAAATCATGCTCGATCCGGCCATGCATATATGGGATTCAGCTCCTTTCCAGGTCATCATGGAAGAAGCGGGAGGAACCTTCACCGACTGGAAAGGTAATCCAACCATCCATGCTGACGAAAGTATGGCGACGAACCAGCTATTATTTAACCAGGTCATGTCTGTGATCCAGGATGAAGAACCTGCTTGATTTCATCTTACAAGACCGTCTATAATCCGGCTCCTTCCTTTCCTTAACCATGACACAAACCCAATCTAACGGGGCTTTTAACCTGCCGGCTTATGTCAAAGCAAATTGGCGAAAAGATCTATTGGTCATCGCCTTCTTAGCCGGATTAACCCTGCTCTTTTTCTGGCCGGTCGTCATTGGTGGAGCCTGGCTTCCGCGTGGTGGCGGTGATTCGGTGTCATTCATTTTTCCCATGTACCGTTTCGCCAGCGAGAGTTTATGGCAAGGAGCCATTCCACTCTGGAACCCATACCAATATGCCGGCGCTCCGTTTATTTCCGATAATCAAAACGGCATTTTTTATCCAATCAATTTGCTCCTTTTTCTGGTGAATCCCAATTTTTCTTATCGTGCCATCCAGGGATTGGTGATCTGGCACTTCTTCTTCGCCGGTGCAGCAATGTACTTCTGCTTGCGTCTTCTGCCTGAAAGAGAACCATTACCGCGTTCAGCGGCCGTAATCGGTAGCATCGCCTTCATGTTCTCCGGTGTATTTATCACTCACATCGGCAATCTGAACTTGATTGCCGTAGCAGCCTGGCTACCTGTCGCTTTTCTTAGCCTGCATCGATCAATTTTATCTTCAGACACAAGGGAGCAAACCCTTTGGGCGATTGGGGGCGGTGCTTCCTTTGGAATTGCAATCCTGGCCGGGCATGGCCAGATGACTTTCTTAATTGCCACGTTTCTTGGTATATATGCCCTTTTTCGTGGCATTGCCGGACGGTCAGCCGGCCCATTAATCTCCTTGATCATCCTTGGTGTTACAGGATTTGGGGTTGCAGCTCTCACCTTGCTACCATCATTGGCGGGGGTGCAATATACCGTGCGGTCAGGATTTTCGGCCGAACAATCAGTCAACTACTCCTTACCCTGGCGCGGCCTCCTGGGCATTCTGGCTCCAGATTTTTTCGGCCGGGGCGAGGACCGATTTTGGGCGGAATGGGCGCGCGTTGAATATGGTTATGCCGGCGTTCTAACGTTGTTCCTGGCTGCGGTAGCCATCGTTTATCAAAGGAGTAAATTAACCCTGTTTTTTACAATAGCGGCCGTTTTCTTCCTTCTTTTAGCCTTAGGCTCCAATACCCCGTTATATCCTTTAATCTTACAGGCAATCCCCTCATTCCCTTTTCAAGTTCCAGCTCGCTTCGTTCTGCTATTCGATTTTAGCATTGCCGTACTGGCAGCTATGGGAGCCAATACATTAATTAAAAGAACAACCATCAATCGCATTTTTTTCATTGGTTCAATTGTCGCTTTAATATTCTTCATCACGATCTTTATTGGGCAATATAGCCAAAATATTGTCCAGGTCCCCCATCATCAACAGCAAATGATCGGATCAATCCTGGCGTTCATTATCCTGGCCGTGGCCGGCATTCTGTTAATTTTTGCTCGGAATAAAAATTGGATTAATAAAAAACGATTTGGTTTTTTTACAATCTCTCTGGTGGCTATCGATCTCATTATGTTAGGTTGGTATGTCGAGGTTGAATGGAACACTCCCATGCCGGGATTTGCAATTGACAGCCCGGCGTTAGAATATTTAAAGTCCGACCCTGGATTACATCGAATTGACATCGCTACAGGGAAGTGGCAGCCCAATTTGCCACAAATGGAAGGCTTATTTTCCATTAGTGGCGTTTACAATCCATTGGAACTTTCTCGCTATGCCGCATATATTGGCTCCGTCGGTTATCGCGGGTCTCCCTTATACAACCTTCTCGGCACAAAATATGTCATTGGTGGGAAAAACACCCCGCCGGTGGATACAACTTTAATACCTCCTGTTTTCAACGAAGATCCCGTTGTGAACATTTATCTAAACACCGGGGCGCTTCCGCGGGTTAATCTCATACCGAACGCGCGAGTGGTTTCAGACAGCAGTACCGCCTTTGAAGCCATCCATCAGGAAAGTTTTGATCCACTGCAAACAATCATTTTGGAATCAGGTACAGATTTACAGCAGTCCGGCCTGGGCCAAACCGCGATCAATGTCCTAAGCTATGGGCTAAATCGCATGTCATTTGTGGTTGAAACAGAATATCCGGCCTATTTTTTAGTGAGTGATTTATATCATCCTGGGTGGAAAGCGACGGTAAATGAGCAAGAAACACCGGTGCTTGTGGCTGATTATGCCCTACGGGCTGTCAAATTACCGGCCGGGGAACACATCATTGAAATGTGGTTCGCGCCTGCCGGGTGGACATCGGGTCTCGTTATATCCATTTTAACCTGGTCGATCTTAATCGCTCTGTTTTTCGTTTTGCTAAGGGAAAAGCGGAAATCAAGATGAGCAAATTGCGTCATAAGTCAATTGCTTATATTAAAGGATCACAATTAGAACACCTCAAATTCTCTCGCTAAAGTTAGATTGGCCTTGTACAATCATTGGAGAATCGTTGAAATCTCTTATTCTTCCAAATTTACTTGAGGTTGGAATTAATTATGCAGCAAATTCGCCCTTTATTGTGGCTGATTATATTGAGCCTTGCTCTAGCAATTCTTACAGCCTGCAGCGGGCAAACTGGCCCATCCTATTCGGAAACATTCGACAATCCTGGCGATTGGAGTAGTGGTGACGATGCTTATACAGAAGGTAAGATCGTTGATGGGACATATAATCTATTAATTAAAGGGGATGACATTAGCCGCTGGGCTTCCGGTGGAGAAAACTTTGCTGATGGTGTCTATCAAGTTGAAGCGACTCAAATAGCTGGACCATTGGATAACGGTTATGGTATGTTAATTCGCGCCGACACGGATAGTGGCGATTTTTATCTCTTCAAAATCAGCGGTGATGGTTACGTCTGGGTTGGTAGATATCGCGACCAGGCAGAAGAACAGGCGATCATTGGCCAACATTGGTTTCAATCCCCGGCTATTAATCAAGGTTTAAATCAATTAAATACGCTTAAAGTTGAAGCTGAAAGCGGGAATATGATATTCTATGTAAACGAACAAGAAGTGGGCCGTGTGACGGATAACAATTTTCCTGAGGGAGATATCGGTCTTTTCGCCCAAACTTTGGGTCAAGGTGGTGTTCAGGTTCAGTTTGATAATTTCTCAGTGACTCCATTAAACCAATAAGTTTTTTCTTAATAAGTGACAGTCACTTTCCTGACTTTGTTGTCACTCAAATGATGACCAAAGTGACTGTCACATAACTTAAATTATTTAGAAAATTACCCCGTTATAGGAGAAAGAATGCTTGACTTAAACAAGCCTGATACAGAGAAAGAAAATTTTACGACAATAATAGAAACCCCAAGATTAACCTTAACAAGAGCCGAAATTCTTAGAGATTACAATTTGATTGTGCAAAGCCGGCAGGCAAGCCTGATTGGACGTCGCGAAGTATTAAGCGGCAAGGCCAAATTCGGCATATTTGGCGGAGGAAAGGAATTAGCCCAAATTGCTATGGCTAAAGCATTCCAAAAAGGAGATTTTCGATCCGGATATTATCGCGATCAGACATTTATGTTCGCCCTTGGCCAATCAAATATCCAGCAATTCTTTGCACAACTGTATGCCCATACCGATAAATCGGCCGATCCTCACTCCGCAGGACGACAAATGAATTCCCATTATGCGACCCGTCTGTTAAATGATGATGGTACATGGCGCGATCAGACAGAGATGTTCAATACATCGGCCGATTTATCCCCTACCGGCGCCCAAATGCCTCGTCTGGTTGGCCTTGGTTACGCTTCCAGACTATATAGGGAATTGAAAAGTCTTAAACATCTCTCCCAGTTTTCAAAAAATGGTAATGAAATCGCCTTTGGAACCATCGGCAATGCATCATGTGCCGAAGGCATGTTCTGGGAGGCCGTCAATGCCATAGGCGTCCTCCGTTCACCGGTAATCATATCTATCTGGGATGATGATTACGGCATTTCCGTTACCAATGAATTTCAAATCACGAAGCGTAATCTCTCTGAATTACTCAGCGGATTTCAACGAGAAAAAGGATCGGATGAGGGCTTTGACATTTATACCGTGCCGGGGTGGAATTATATTGGTCTGATTGAAGCGTATGCCAGAGCTGCCAAACATGCCCGGCAGGATCATATTCCAGCGATCATCCATGTCATTGAAATGACCCAACCCCAGGGCCATTCCACATCCGGCAGCCACGAAAGGTATAAAACGGAGGAGCGACTCGCCTGGGAAGAAGAATATGATTGCATCAACAAATTTAGAGATTGGATCATTGACCAACAAGTGGCCACCCCAGGAGAACTTGATCAGGCAGATCGCAATGCCGGTAAAATAGTCGAAAATATTCGTTTGAAAGCCTGGAAGGCTTTTTCCTTACCCATATTTCGCGAACGACAAGAAGTCGCCAATCTCATACAGGCTTTGGAATCAACATCCAACAATCGGCAGGAATTAGAGAATATCAGGCGCAAGCTGATGCGCAAGCCAACCCCATTCCGTAAAGATATCTTTGCAGCCATCCAAAAAGCCCTCATTTTAGTTAAAGATGAACCGGTCCAGGAGCGGGACAATTTAGCATCCTGGTTTCAAGAAAATAAAACATCAAATGAAAAACAGCTAGGTGCCCATCTCTACAGTGAATCCGCATTTTCAACCATGCATGTACAACAGGTTGATCCAATATATTCAGAGAACTCGCCAACTGTTAGTGGTTTCCAGATTCTAAATGCAGCCTTCGATGCCATGTTGTCTCGCGACCCACGTGTTCTAGCCTTTGGAGAAGATGTCGGTCAATTAGGAGGTGTCAATCAAACTTATGCCGGATTGCAAGAAAAGTACGGAGAATTACGTGTCGCCGATACGGGAATCCGTGAAATAACGATTGTTGGCCAGGCCATTGGCTTAGCGATTCGTGGGCTGCGGCCTATCGCCGAAATCCAATACTTGGATTATTTATTATATTCTCTACAAATAATGTCTGACGATCTGGCCACGTTGCATTGGCGAACAGCGGGTGGACAAAAGGCTCCAGTCATTGTCAGCACAAGGGGTCACAGACTGGAAGGGATTTGGCACGCCGGTTCTCCCATGTCCAGTATCATAAATCTCGTTCGTGGCATGCACGTCCTCGTTCCCCGCGATATGACGCAGGCCGCAGCTTTTTACAACACCTTATTGTTGGGGGATGAACCCGGTCTCGTTGTTGAAGTTCTAAATGGTTACCGCTTAAAAGAGAGAATGCCCGATAATATCGCTGAAATCACCATCCCGCTTGGCGTGCCTGAAATTTTGCGCCAGGGGACAGATTTGACAGTGGTTACTTACGGTCCTGGATGTCGCATTGCCCTGGAAACGGCCGAATTACTTGAGCGCGTCGGAATTGACATTGAAATTGTTGATGTTCAATCGCTCATACCATTTGACCGGCATGAAATGATTCTTGAGTCATTAAAGAAAACGAACCGCATTTTATTCATGGACGAAGATGTCCCCGGTGGAGCGACGGCCTTCATGATGCAGCAAGTCATCGAAAAACAAGGGGGATTCTATTGGCTGGACTCAGAACCGAGAACAGTGACGGCCAAAGAGCATCGGCCAGCCTATGGTTCTGATGGCGGTTATTTCTCAAAACCAAGCAGCGAAGATTTATTCAGTGCAGTCTATGAAATGATGAACGAAGTAAATCCCCGACAGTACCCATTATTTTATAAATAGGAGAGTCGCATGAGTACTGAGATCATTTTTCCGGAAATGGGCGAAGGTGTTATTGAAGGGACGCTATCCCGATGGTTGGTCAGTGAAGGTGATGAAATCGAAGAGTTTGAGCCATTAGCCGAGGTGGAGACCGATAAAGTTACGACCGAAATCACCAGCGAGGTCTCCGGTACTATATTAAAATTAGCAGTGGATGAAGGTGAAACCATCCCCGTTGACACGGTGTTGGCTTATATTGGCCAACCGGGTGAAAAAGTTAACGGTGAAAAGATGGGTAGCCCTGAACAAACGGCCGAGAATGGGGATGGTCCATCCGCTCATGACGAGATTGAAGATACGGTTGAACAGGAAAGCTCCAAACCAGCAAAACCATATACCGGGCGTATTAGTCCTTTGGTCGGCCGAATCGCCGCGAAGCACGACGTTGACCTTGCCCATGTGCCAGGAACAGGGAGAGACGGTCGAGTGACCAAAGACGATATATTGTCTTACATCGAAACGCGTTCCCAAAAACAAGCAATAATAGAAGAAAGTCAACTTCTTAAAGAAAAGCTACCGGAAGTCGAGAAGGTTGAGGAGCAAAAAAATATACCGGCCGAGGTAAAAACAACCAGATCACACGCTCCGCTCACAGATGGCCAGTTGCTGCCGATGACCACCATGCGCCGGGCCATCGCTGATCATATGGTGCAAAGCAAACACACCAGCCCCCATGTTACGACCGTATTTGAGATTGACTTTTCGGCCGTTGCTGCCCACCGTTCTCAGAATAAAGAAAACTTCGCTCATGACGGCGCCAATTTAACATTTACCGTCTATTTGGTTGCGGCAACCGTTCAGGCCTTGAAAAAACATCCCATGGCCAACAGTGTTTGGTCAGACGACGGAATCATTCTCAAAAGAGAAATCAATATTGGCATGGCCGCAGCCGTTAAGGGGGGATTGACCGTACCGGTGATTAAAGGGGCTGACGGCATGAACCTGTTAGGATTGGCTCGCGTGATCAACGACCTGACCGAGCGCGCCCGCAACAAAAAACTAACAAGAGAAGATCTACTGGATGGAACCTTTTCAATAACCAATCATGGGACATCAGGCAGCTTATTTGCCACCCCAATCATCAACCAACCGCAGGCAGGAATCCTGGGCTTTGGCAAAATTGAGAAAAGAGTAAAGGTCATTGATGACGCGATTGCTATCCGGCCGTTAGCGTATGCCAGCTTCACATTTGACCACCGCATTTTGGATGGAGCGACGGCCGATGCCTTTGTCAGCACAATAAAAGAAATTATTGAGAACTGGTCATAACCTCTTTCTCATCAAGCCAGCGTTGTTTTAATCGTTTGGGAATCCGAACCGGGCACGAAGTTTTCAAACTGGCAAAGTAGCCTTGTTGCTGCGACCAGGCAGCGATTTTATCCGCCGCCCAAATTTCTGCCTCCACCGTCCAGCGAACGCGGCTGAGATTACTCACCCACATTTGCCCCATAACAGCATCCCCAAAGCGAATGGGGCTTCTATATTCAATCTCCGTCTTCGTTAAAATGGGGGTTAGACCATCAGCCAACATATCCTCAATTGAATATGTGCCAATCATTAGTTCTGTCCGCAAATCTTCCAGCCAACGGATATAAACCGCATTATGCACAATTTGGACAAAATCAATATCATAGGTCATGACCTTGATCGGCATTTGAAATAGAAAGGGTTTACTCATCTTCTCGTTCGGCTCGTTCTTCTTTGTTTTTCTTCTTCTTTTTCTTACTTTTAGTTTCGATAGGAGGAAGCAAAGCAACTTTGAGCACATCATCAACATGATCAACTAGAACAAAATTGATGTCTTGTCGCAGTTTCTTAGGAATATCGTGTAAGTCGCTTTTATTTTTGCTAGGCAGGATAAAGGTCTTAATACCCGACCGGCGAGCGGCCAGTGCCTTTTCCTTAACCCCGCCAATGGGCAGCATCCGGCCACGCAATGTGATTTCACCGGTCATACTGACGTCTCGCCTGACTGGCCGGTTGGTAAAAGCAGAGATCAAAGCTACGGCGAGAGAGATGCCCGCCGAGGGTCCATCTTTGGGCACGCCTCCTTCAGGCAGGTGGATATGAATATCGGCTCCTTCAAAGATTTCATCAGGAATGTCTAACGCTTTTGCCTGGCTGCGCGTGTAGGTGACGGCCGCCTGGGCGCTTTCCTGCATCACCTCCCCTAATTGACCAGTCAATGTGAGGGACCCTTTACCCGGCATAAGGTTGACCTCAACAAACATGATTTCCCCACCGGTGGCTGTCCAGGCTGCTCCTGTGGCCAATCCGATCTCGTCCTGGTCCGGCAGCATTTCATGCACAAAACGTGGTGGACCTAGTAATTCCTCAATTTTACTCGCAGATATCCGCCTGGGATACCGTTTGTCTTCGGCGACTAATCGCGCCACTTTCCGGCAGACAGAAGCGATTTCCCTCTCAAGATTTCGCACACCAGCCTCACGTGTATAAAGGCGAATGAGGACTTTCAAACCCTGATCTTCTATGCGAACCTTTTTGTCCTCCAGGCCGTGCAATGCCATTTGACGGGGGATCAAAAATTGACGGCATATTTCCAATTTCTCTTCTTCCAGATAACTGGAAAATTCGATGATTTCCATGCGGTCTAATAAAGCCAGGGGAATCGTGTCCAAATAATTGGCCGTCGTCACAAAAAGCACTTGCGATAAATCATAATCAGCATCTAAGTAATGATCGGCAAACGCATAATTTTGCTCCGGATCAAGTACTTCCAATAAAGCGGCCGCCGGATCGCCCCTAAAATCCAATCCTAATTTATCAATTTCATCCAGCATAAATAAAGGATTGATGGTCCCTACCCGACGCATGGCCTGAATGATTCGTCCAGGCATCGCCCCGATATAGGTGCGGCGGTGCCCGCGAATTTCTGCTTCGTCACGAACGCCTCCCAGGCTCATGCGCACAAATTCACGGCCTAGAGCCTTGGCAATAGAACGGCCGAGTGAAGTTTTTCCAGTTCCTGGAGGTCCCACAAAACACAATATAGGACCGCGTTTATTATCTGGCGCTACTTTCCTGACGGCGATATATTCCAAAATACGATCTTTGATTTTTGTCAGACCATAATGATCCGCATCCAATATGGCTGCCGCATGGGCGACATCCAAATTATCATCGGAACGTTCATGCCAGGGAAGATCTAGAAGCCAATCGATGTAAGTGCGAATAATGCCCACCTCAGGGGACATCGGGGGCATTGAACTTAGCCGCTTTAGTTCTTTCTCTATCTTGGCCTGTATCTCTTGCGGAAGTTTTTTTTGTTCGACAGCCTCTTGAAGCTCACCCATCTCCTGAGCGAACACATCCATCTCACCCAATTCCCCCTGGATAATTCGCATCTGCTCACGCAAAAAGTATTCTCGTTGGGAGCGATCAACCTCTTGCTGCACCTGGGAATGAATTTCATCTTCTAACTCTAAAACATTCAATTCCTTGGCTAGAATGAGGCTGATTTTTTGCAACCGTTCCGTTGGGTCAAAGGTTTCCAGCATCTCTTGCCGGGTTTCCACGGGAAGAATGAGCGCAGAAGCCACAAAATCGGCCAACCAACCAGGCTGATTCATATTCAAAGCATAAGTATAAGCATCTTCCGGGACGTTTCGATTGAGAGCGACAACTTTCTCAAAGAGGGTCAAAACAGCCCGCATCAAGGCTTCCGTATTTTCTTGCCAACCGCCTGGCTCCTCAATAATTCTGGCCCGAACGCGAATATAAGGATAAAGCTGTGTGAACTCAACAAGTTCGACCCGTCTGCGGCCTTGCACCAAGGCGCTCGTTGTTTCATCCGGGAGTCGCAGGATACGGCCTGGCGTGATTTCGGTTCCTATTGAAAATAAATCATCAAATCCCGGCTCAGCTTTGTCAGCATCATGTTGTGCGGCGACAATCAGATTTTCATCATTGGCAGAAGCGGCTTTCACAGCCAGTAGAGATCGCTCACGCCCAATAAACAAGGGCATGACCATCTGTGGAAAGAGTACGACATCGCGCAGTGGGAGAAATGGACATTCAATGTAACCATCCTGGGCTTCCGTATCCCTCTCTGAAAACATCTCCATTTCCAGATCCGGAAAAGCAGCTAAAAAATCAGGGATCTGGTCAAAAGAAAAATCATCATCTTGTTGCATAAATTAACCTCAATGATCAATCAACTCTGATTTTAGAAGGTCCCATTGATTAAGCAAATCACCTACGAAAATAATCGATCCCGTGGCGCAGATGAGATCACCATCCCCGGCAAGCGAATAAATTTTTTGCAAGGCTTCCGCGACATTTTCTGTCTTATATGCTGCAAACCCCAAGGTTTCAGCCAAGCTAGCCAGCTTTTCCGGGGAAGCCGCGCGGGGGTGATCGGCCGTAGACAAGACAATCCCCTCGGCCAACGGAAATAAAATCTCCATCATTTGGACGATAGCCTTATCTTCAGGTGCACCAAATATGAGCCACAATCGTTCATATTGATAACCGGTTAATAAAGCGGACTTTAATTTTGCAGCAGAATCGGCGTTATGGGCAGTATCTACTAGAAAAGTAGGATAACCTTTACCATCGTGGATAGTTTGGAGACGGCCGTCCCAAACCACCAGTTCCAGACCCTTTCTTATCGTTTCCACTTTTATATTTGGAAATTCGTGACGAACAGCACTGAGCGCGGCTAACGCCACTGTGCCGTTTTCAAGCTGGTGAGCACCAGCAAGAGCAAGATTAAAATGAGACCCTTGCGGAATGAAAGAGTGATCACCAGACTTTGTGATCATCAATTCCTCACTCTTTCCAGCATACTGCCAGTCTTGACCGACAACGGTGAGAGGACTCTTACGCTCATCCGCTATTTCTTGAATTTTTTCCAAAGCTTCAAGTGGCTGTGATGCCGAAACAACGGGAACACCTGGTTTAATGATTCCTCCTTTTTCAAAGGCTATCTCGCTTATGGTATTACCCAGCAGATCGGTGTGATCAAAGCTCAAGCTGGTGATCGCTGATACCAATGGATTGACGACATTGGTTGCATCCAAACGGCCGCCTAAACCTACTTCAATTACAGCAATGGGAACCTCATTTTCTGAAAAGTAACAAAATGCCATAGCGGTAACTATCTCATACCAGGTCACTCCCGGTACTTGATTGAGATAAGGTTTCATCTCATTCAGATGGCGGACAAAATCCATCTTACTAATACATCCTTGACTATCCTCTGGAGATAAGATGCGTATTCGCTCGCGTAAATCGCGTAAATGGGGGGAAGAATAAAGACCTACGCGATAGCCTGACAAGCGAATAATTGAGGCACACATTATAGCGACCGAACCCTTGCCTTTCGTGCCGGCAATATGAATTGTTCTATAATTCAAGTGTGGGTCACCCAGTAGATTTAATAAGCGAGCAGGCCGATCGGGATCAATTTTATTCGCATGATAGCGGTCAATTCTCTCCTGCTCTAAATTGATATAACTATATAAATAATCTAGAGACTGTTGATATGTTTGTTCACTAATTTTTTCTGCTATTTTCTCCATGATCGGAATTGTAGCCGATAAACGACAAGAATCGAATGAAACTTGGCAATGATTATGACATTCGTTAGACTCTGACCCTCAATAAAAAGGAGAACACACCTTGGAATCCATTATTATATTACATTCTCGTTTCTCCAACACTGTATGGTTGTATCTCTTGATCTTAGGGATTTGGAGTCTCTGGCGTGCCTTTCGCGGCGAAGGCTTGAGCGGGGGATTTATGGGGGCGTTGGTGATCGGCCAAATTTTAATCTATATCCAGGCGATTCTTGGTGGGATCTTATGGTTTGGCGGATACGGCTCGAATCTTACCTCTCCTGCTATTCATTATCTTTATGCCGGATTCTCACTTGTTTTTCTGCCATTTGTCTTTCTTTACTGGCTACGGGGGGATGATTCTAATCGAGGCCAATGGGTCATGAGCTTCGCAGTTTTATTTCAATTTGGAACCCTTTTTTATCGCTTTGGCCCATTCGCACCCCTTTAGAAGTTAATTTCCTCATTTGTGACAACTTCACTGGTAGCTGATTTATCGGTAAGTCATTGGTAAATAGTGTTTGCCCTTAAATTACCCAGGCGCTAGAATGCGCGGCTAAGCGCAGAAAAAATTTGTCTGAAAGGTAACCCCATTGATCGAGGATTATGACACGGCGCAACCGGTTGAACCGCCGCTTGAGCAGGCAACGCTGCAAGCACCCAACAACGACACCGGATCTGCCGGTGAGGGAGAAGGCATTGTACGTGCCGCAGCCATCCTCGCTGCCGGTAATATCGCCAGTCGTCTTTTTGGCCTAGCCAGGCAAACGGTCAAGGCCAATCTCTTTGGAGCATCAGGATTACTAAGCGCGTTTGAAGTCGCCGCTTTTGTGCCGATCAGTTTATATGAGTTAATTATCGGCGGTATGGTCAACGCGGCGCTCATCCCAGTTTTCAGCGATTATGCCGGCAAAGAAAGGCGGGAAGAGCTATGGGGGGTGCTCAGCACAGTTTTAAGCGTAGCACTCATTGTCCTCATGTTAGTTGTCGCCCTGGTGGAGGTATTTGCCCCTCAAATCGCCTGGTTGGTTGGTGCTAATGAGTTTGACGACCCTGCCCTCACTGGAGTCGCCATCCAGTTAATGCGCCTGGCAGCGCCAGCCATCCTTTTTCTGGGAATCGCCAGTGTTTTAACGGGCGCTCTGTTCGCCTTGAAAAGATTTACGATTCCCGCCTTCATCGGCGCTATCTTTAATGGGACAATCGTGCTAATAGCTCTATTGAACCCCGAACAAATTAGCAGCCTGGTCTGGGGTATGTTGTTGGGATCATTGCTGCAAGTTGTTGCTCAGCTAGGCGCACTTCGGGATGCCCGGTTGCGCTGGCGCTTCGACTGGCAGCATCCGGCCGTTCGTCGAATCCTGAAACTATACGCGCCAATTTTAGCCGGTCTCATCGTCAACCAGTTAGCCATCGCTTTGAGCTATAACTTAGCAACCCGAACCGGAGATCAAAGCATCTCTTATATGAAGTTTGCCACAACCTTGTACCAGTTCCCCTTGGGTCTGGTCGTCACCGCTCTATCTGTGGCCACCTTACCCACCTTAGCCAGGCAGGCGGGCGATTTGCTGCCAGCCTTCAAGGAAACACTATCTGAAGGGTTGCGCCTGGTCATCACATTGATCCTCCCTGCGACAGCCGGCCTCTTTGCTTTGGCAGTGCCTATCATCACGCTGATATTTGAGGGAAACAAATTCACGCCCGCAGATACACAAATTACATCACTGGTTCTAAGAGTTTATCTGATCGGTTTACCATTTGCCGCAGTCGATCAAATGCTGATTTTCTCCTCTTATGCGCGAAAGGATACCTGGCGTCCTGCCCTGGTTGGCGTTGTGAGCATTGTAATTTATTCGATCACGGCCGTCGCTTTGCTGTCACCTCTGGGATTGCTCAGCCTTATGGTAGCGGACAGTATCAAACACGTCACCCACACCACACTCATGTTATTTGTCGTCAAAAGGCAAATCGGTGGATTGAAGGGATTGGGTATTTCGGCCAATATCCTAAAATCCACCTTAGCCGCCATTATGACCGGAATGGCTGCCTATTTCACTGCCCAATTTCTAGCCTCACGGCTGCCTCTATCAGGATTTTTCAACGAGCTATTGATAGTCGCAGTTGCCGGGGCTGCCGGGATAATTGCCTACACCATTATGGTGTTTGCGCTCAATATCACAGAGGCAAAATCTCTGCCCCGAATTCTTCTGCGCCGCAACTCATAAACAATTACAGTGCATCGTTAATACGTCTGCATTATAATAAATGCGGGTAGAAAACTGCCTCCTACTGACCCTCTGAGGAGTAACTCATGCTCGTAGTACTTTCCGACCTACACTTTGAGGAAGAATCCTCTCGGCATATCGTCGATGATGAGAAACATCCCTCTTTAATTTTTCGTCGAAATTTACCGGCGACACCATACCGGTTGTTGATCGCGCAATTAGCTGAGGAAGCAAAACGGAATGGAGCGCAGCGTCTGGATCTCGTCCTGGCGGGAGATGTTTTCGATCTGCATCGAACTGCCTTATGGTTTTCCAATAATCCCAACAATGAACGTCCATACGCCAGTTTAAACGAGATGTCATCCAACCTGGAGCAAAAAACGCTCGACATTATCAACAAGATTGCGGCCGAAACCCATGTCTCAGAAGTGTTACAATTTTTCCGGCGCCTCGTTTCAGGCAAATACATAGATTCAACAGATCAAGAGAAATCTTTCCCGGTACCCGTTGAACTGCACTACGTCCTTGGGAACCATGATCGTCTAGCCAACGCAACCCCGGCCATTCGCCAGACCATACGCCAACATTTAGGGCTATCCGAACATGGCGCTCTTTTTCCTAATGTCATGAGCTTCGAGAGTGAACAAGCACTCATTCGTCATGGGCATGAATATGATTACACCAATTTTTCGGTGGACCATCGTGATACGCAAGAGTTTCCAATTCACCTTCCTTCAGACCAATACCAAAACCCCAGCCTGGGCGATTGGGTGACAATTGATGTCGCCACAAGATTGCCTCACCTCTTTAGACAATATCATGGTGACGAAACGATTTTGGCCGACCAAACATTGCGCACCCTTTATTTGCGACTATTGGAATTTGATGATTTACGTCCCATCACCGCCATTTTCAATTACTTTTTGTACGCTGAAGGGCACAATACGAATCGTCATGATGCCTGGAATGCTATAGAACCTGTTGTTATCATGCTGCTTGAAGAACTGCATGATGATTCTTATTTATTGGCCTGGTTAGAGAAATTAGATAAGAGATGGTGTTTGGATCTGGTTGATGCCATCCAGGCCGTGTTGGCCGCCAAACCCTGGCGGTGGACCAATAGTCATATCCCATTCGATCTGGCAGAATCCATATCCAAAATGGCTTTAGCCGGCACCTTGGAACGGCCGGGAGCACAGACATTTGCAGTGAGAGAAAGTTCGATTAGAAACGGTCAGCACCGATTTCTGGTTGCCGGTCACACGCACAAACCTCAGGTTAGTTTAATCGCCAACGATCAATTCGGCGATCGTTATTACGTCGACACGGGAACCTGGCGCAACCGTGTCCCGGCAACCCCGGATTTTCGCCAATTCGGTCAATTAAAGGCATTAAGCTACGTCACAATATATGGTCCCAACGAAGATCGCGGCGCTTTGCCGGCCGACCGAACAAAAATTGCTTCTTTTGATTTTTGGATGGGTACAACCCAGGGTTGGGAAAGGGATCATTTGGGTATCAAACCTTTGAGTAAGTCGAGATAAAATCATTTATGGTTAATCCAATTGCAGACAATCAGCAGCAACAATCAGGTCCCGTCATTGGCTGGCAGCGTGAGGAACCTGTACCCAATAATTATCGGTTTAATTCTTATCTTGAAGCGCGAGACGGTCGTCTCTTTTTTGATGAAATCGACCTGGTAAGCCTACTCACGGCGGACCTGCAAGTTGCTGGTACAAAACTCTCGCTCCCCAGCCCATTGGAGATCATTTATCTGCCCATTATTCGGCGTCAAATTAAAAGAATGAATGAGGTTTTCGCACAGGCCATCGCCGAGGTCGGTTATAACGGCCGGTTTATGTACGCTTATGCATCCAAGGCTAATGCGGCCGAAGAGGTGATTCGTACAACTCTGGGAGCTGGTGCACATCATGAAATGTCCTCCACAGTCGATGTTGAAATCGCGCGATTGATGATCGAGCGCGGGCTTCTTGCTCAAGATCGCCTTATCATCTGCAACGGATTCAAATCGCCCGGTTCAAAATATGCAGAAAATATCATTCGCCTGCGCGAAAAACATAAAAACATTATCCCTGTCATAGAAGATATTTTTGAGTTAAATCCATTGATCGCCTCCGGCAAGCAGTTTGATGTCGGCATTCGCCAAAAAACATATGGTCCTAATCTGACTGAACAAGAAATGGAAGAGGCTAATTCCAGGTTTGGTTTAGATCTGGCAAACGTTTGGAAAGCTGTTGACTATATTGCAGCCGCTCCAAATCTCAACTTGCGTCTCTACCATGCGATGGTCGGCAGCCAAATAACAGATAAGCAAGCCTTCGTCGAATATTTAAAGCCATCAATTGATGTATTCGCTCGCCTGCGCAAAAAAGTTCCCGCTCTCAATATTTTTAATTTTGGCGGCGGCATGCCCGTGTCCATGACTCTCGATTTCCAATTTGATTACCTGGAGTTTGCCGTCAAGTTATTGAGCACCATTAAAGAAACATGTGCCCGGTATCAGGTCCTCCAACCGGATGTGATGGGCGAGTTCGGCCGGTTTACAACGGCCGAACACGGCGCCCATCTCTTCAAAGTGATCAATGTGAAAGATAACGGTTCCCGCCTACCCTGGTACATCATTGATGGCTCCATCATGTCCTCTTTTCCGGATACCTGGTGCCTGGGTGAGCATTTTATTTGCTTGCCTCTCAACAACCTGGACCGGCCGTTTCAACGAGTTCAATTGGGGGGCATAACCTGTGATAGCGATGATGTTTATCCGCCTAAAAGAAGCGATTCCCCTTTGTATATGCCCATTGATGCCGAAGATCTCTATTTAGGATTCTTCTCTGTTGGCGCTTACCAGGAAATGCTGGGCGGTGTTAAAGGAAGTAAACATTGTGTTTTGCCGGAAGCCTATGAATTGTTAATAGATAAGGATTTACAGGGGCATTATCATTACGAGATTATTCGCGGCCAAACCCCAAGTGATGTGCTGCAAAACCTTGGTTATTAAGGTGGGAAACATGTACTCTGAAATTCAAGAGCAACTGCGTAAGGCGTATGATGAAATGGCATCTGAGCGTCAAAATCGCCAGGAAGCAGATTGGAAAATCAATGATCGGCAAGATTTTTTAGATCTATTACAAGAAGAAAATAAGGGAAACTTACTTGAAATTGGCGCCGGTCCTGGGAAGGACAGTCTTTTCTTTAAAACGCAAGGGTTAAACGTTGTGGCGACGGATCTGTCCCCTGAAATGGTTCAATTGTGTATTGATAAGGGGCTTGAGGCTTATGAGATGGATTTTCTGAACCTTGAATTTCCGGACGCACATTTCGACGCCGTTTACGCTCGGAACTGCCTTCTGCATGTACCCGAACAAGATTTACCCAAAGTATTGTTTGAAATCCATCGTTTGTTAAAACCATCCGGCCTATTTTTCATGGGTGTTTATGGCGGAATTGACCATCAAGGAATCTGGCAGGACGATTACTATGTCCCTAATCGCTTCTTTGCTTTTTATCCTGATGAGAAGATCCTCGAAATCGTCGGAAAAATTTTCTCCGTTCAAGATTTTACACACAGAACATTCCCGGACTCAAGATCTTCGCAGTTGGGATTCCAGCGCCTGCTGCTGTGCAAAGAATAGAAACCGGTCTTTCTTCAAGTGACAGTCACTTTTAAAGTGACTGTCACATGACTCGTATTGCAACGAAAAATTTTGATCTTTTTCGCAACCAACGAATATCAAAGATCGTAAATAATACTAGATGTGGGTCTGATGACTGTTATTCTATTTTAATCTCCAGATATGAGGGTTGATTTAGGTCAGCTAGTTTCAAATTCAATGGAAAAAGACATATAATTGATCATCATGAAGGTAAGGAGCAGATAGTGAAACTGGATAGAACTCGAATTATTTTCATAGCTATCATTGGTGTTACCCTGGTAGTCATCTGTGGCGCATTGGTGTTCAACTTCTATAATAACTTGACATCCCAACAGGAAAGCGAATCAGAAACCACAGCAATAGCAGGCCAGGTTGAGCCGACAACCGAGCCTGAGGCGACGCAAGCAGCCACACTCGATTCACCTGAGCCTGTTTTTGGACCCAATTATGATCCGGAGGACGATCTACCTGAATATATTTGTGGCGCAGATGCCTTTGTCAGCTATTACACATTGCAGCAAATGCAAATGTCAGGCCAGGATATTGAAAACGGATTTCACCTGGGCATTGTTCCTTTCTTCTTAGATGATGATCCTGCTTATGATGTGTCTGAAGAACAACGAACCGCGCTCTTAAATTCTGGCCAATGGGATTGTTTATTGACGACATTAGATTCCGTTGCCTTGAAAAGCCCCGGCGTCATCACGGCCGTGGTTGATGAAAGCGCCGGCGCTGACCAACTATGGGCACGTGACGCGGAAACCATTAATGATCTAAAGGATCAACGCATTACTTTCTCTCGCGGCAGTGTTGGTGAATACTTTGTCTATTACGCCTTGTCAATAGCCCAATTAAGCCCTCGCTCAAATGTATCATTGCTGCCGCAAGACAGCGTGGCCGATGCGGTTGAATTCTTTAACAGCGGGCAGGCAGACGTTGTTTCTGGTTGGGAACCGGATATTTATGATGCCGAAAACAGCGGTGGGGTTCCGCTGCTCAGCTCCAACCAACTCCGTATCGTGGTGGATGTTGTTGTCACCTCACGCCAGTCTATCAATAACAAGCCGGAACTGGTTCAAAATTTCCATGATGCATGGTTCGCTACATTAAAGGACCAGGTTGAAAATATTGAGACGGCCGCTGAGCAAATTGCCGATTGGGGACATAATGAATGGAGTTTTATCTATCCGGAGACGGCCGTCGATGATTTCCAAATCTGGTTAGAGAGCGTCGCCCAGGCCGACTTAGGAGACAACGCCTTTGTTATGCGCGACACGCGCCCCTTAATCAGCCGCCTGGAAATTGCTCGTCGTGTATGGGCGGCCTCTGATTTAGACGTTCCCAACGATGATGTTAACGATCTTGTCAATCCAGGTTTTGTATTGCGCTCGGCTGACAAAGCCAGTTTGCAAGCCAACGGAACACCGGTTAACGACACCTTTTCCATATCTTCACAACTTGACTTATCAGGCGTGGCAACCGGGGCAGCGGAAACATTAGCTGTTTTACCTTGCCGCACCTTTACTTTTCTGCCTGAATCAACAGAATTGACCCTCGAATCACGGCGCATCCTGGACAGTTGTGTTGTTCCGACATTGTCTCAAAGCGTGGGCCTCTTCCTCCAGGTCGAAGGTTCATCCGCCTGGCCGGCCAATGATCCACCCTATACCGAGGATGAAATTGTGGAAGTGGCTGCCGGACGTGCAGAGTCCGTGGTCGAGTATCTTGTGTCACAAGGTATCGATCCGGCGCGATTCATTATTGAAACGACCCTTCCCCCTGAGGAACGACGCAATACTGACGATCCAAGTCTACAGCGCCTGGATCGTTTCGTTGAACTAACCTTAATAACTGCGGGGCGCTAAGCCAGTATCGCATCACGATGGAATTAAATTATGAGAAATTATAAACATCGGCACTTAGCCTGGCTGTTTCTGATGCTGACCCTTCCGGCCGTGGCTTGTGGCCTGTTCGATGGCACTGCGGACGGAGAGCCGCCACGAAATGCAATTGTAGTGGATGTAATGGCCAATGCCAGTCTAGCCCCCTGGCTGCAAAGCAGCCTGGACGAATTTAATGCCGGCCAATTGGAGCAAAACGACGATAATCCCGTCTTCGCTATTCTTAATTCAGTCGAATCCGGTCAGGCGGTTTCCCAATTATCCGCCTCAGAAGAAAACCCAACGATATGGATTCCGGACAACGAAGTTTGGATAGATGTTTTGCAAGACCAGGGCAATGATACCTTTGGTAACGATTGCAGAAGCATTGCCGAAAGTCCCTTGGTCATCGGTATGTGGCGCCCTGTAGCTGAATCATTGGGCTGGCCAGGATTACCCCTCGGCTGGTTGGATATCGGCAGCCTGGCTGCCGATCCAAACGCCTGGGCTTACTACAGCGGTGGGGATTACGGACCATCGCTCAGATTGAGCCACGCTCATCCCGGTCTAACCGGTTCCGGTGCAAACACCTTACTGGCCATTGTTCAGGCCGCCCAATCCAAGACAGATGCGGTCACGATCGAGGATATTAATCAACCCATTGTTCAGGCCTCAGTGGGAGCTTTTGAAAGCGCGGTGACATCGTTCAACCCAAACAGTGAAAATCTTGGGCGATCCATGAGTGAGCGCGGACCCGAATTTTTAGGGGCTGCTGTCCTTTACGAAAGTACGATTATCCAACACGGGAACGGCGAGATTGTCGCCATTTATCCGCTTGAGGGGACCTTCATGGCCACCCACCCTGCCTGTATCAACCAGGGGGCGGCAGTTGATGAAATTGAAGCGGCCGCACAGCTTCGTGACTATTTGCTCGCTGAAGAAGCGCAGCAAGCGGCATTAGCGGCCGGTTTGCGCCCTGTAAATGATGCCGTCCCCCTTGGCTCACCCATCAATGAAGACAATGGTGTTGATCCTCAACAGCCAGAAATTATATTTGAACAGCCTTCGGTTGAGACAATATATGCTGTCCAGGATCTTTGGCAATCAGCCAGAAAACCAGTTAATCTGGTGATGCTTGTCGACACATCCGGAAGCATGCGCGGTTCCAAAATTGATAACATGAAAGAGGCAGCGGCGCAGTTTGTCGAGCAAATGGGCGAAGAAGACACGTTGTCAATAGTAGAATTCTATACAGTAACTGACCTGCTCGTTGATCAAGCTCCTGTCGGCGAAAACAGAGAGCAGATTATAGAAATAATCAATCAAATGGAGCCAGGAGGAGAAACAATTCTTTTTGATGCCATTGGAGAGGGCAGCGCGGTCATCGCCTCATCCAATAATCCCGAATCAAGCAATGCCATGATAGTCCTGACGGATGGGCAAGATACGGCCAGCACACGTTTCGGATTCAATGATGAGTTGATTTCCACAGCCACCGCTAATGATACGACAGTTTTCACCGTCGCCTATGGCAACGACGCTGCTGAAGATTTGCTATCTACCCTGGCGTCAAAAGGTAATGGTAATTTTTACCAGGGAGACATCGCCAATATATCCTCCATTTATGAAGAAATGTCCGCCGCCTTCGGTGGCAGTCTGGGCGTCGGCCGTTAATGATTGACCAACCTGCGCACGATCCAAATCTGACGGTCGTTATTCAAGCCGGGGGCAAGAGTTCTCGCATGGGTCGCGACAAATCATTTGTCCTTTTCCAAGGGCGGCCGATGATTGAGTCCATCAAAGATAAAGTGACCAGCCTGGGCGCTGAAACAATAATCATCAGCAATAATCCTGCACCTTATGAATATCTGGGTCTGCGGATATATTCTGATATTTACCCCGATGTTGGACCATTAGGAGGGATTTTTACAGCCTTAAAAGCTGCCCGACATGATCACCTGCTGGTAGTCGCCTGTGATATGCCCTGGCTCAACAGGAAGCTGCTGGGATACCTGGTTTCTTTAAAAAAAACGGCCGATGTTGTCGTTCCCCGCTGGGATAAATATCCTGAGCCACTCCATGCCGTCTACAATAAAAATTGCATACACCCAATTGAGCAGCGCATTCGCAACAACGATCTAAAAATCACCGGTTTTTTTGCCGACGTGCAGGTTCACTTCGTAGATAGAGCAGATATCGCTCGATTTGATCCTCAGGGCAGATCATTTACCAACGTGAACAGACCTGAAGATCTGAAATAAAATGCCAGGCACTTCATGGCTATTTCTTGAGGCAAAAGGTTATCTAAAGTGCCTGGCATTTGTTAAGAAACTTCGTGAGCAAACCACTTACGAAGTTGGCATCTGATAAGCGAATAAACCCTGTCTATTTTTTATTAACAGCGATTTCAGCCGCCCGTAATGTATTATTCATCAACATAGCAATGGTCATCGGTCCAACGCCACCAGGAACAGGTGTGATCGCACCGGCAACCTTTGCGGCCGAATCAAAGTCTACATCCCCCACAAGCCGATAGCCACGTTTCTTGCTGGCATCTTCCTTTTGATTGATACCAACATCAATCACGGCCGCCCCCGGTTTGAGCATGTCACCGGTAATCATTTCTGTACGGCCGATGGCGGCAATCACAATATCAGCATTTCTTGTGTGTTCTGCCAAATCCCTGGTACGGCTGTGACAGATAGTGACCGTCGCATTTGCCTTTTGTAGCAGCATGGCAACGGGCAAGCCGACAATATTCGACCGGCCAACCACAACAGCCTCTGCCCCACTGATTGGCACGCCTGATTCCTCAAGCAAGCGTATACAACCATAAGGTGTGCAGGGTATAAATAAAGGGTCACGCCCTTTCATGGCCAAACGACCAATATTCACCGGATGAAAGCCATCCACATCTTTTTCAAGATCGATGGCATTCAACACTGCTTCTTCATCAATATGGTTGGGAAGCGGCAGCTGAACCAAAATGCCATTGACCTCCGGATCGGCATTTAATTCACGGACGAGTGTTTCAACCTCCTCCTGAGAAGCGTCGGCCGGTAGTTGGTGGCCAATAGAGCGAATCCCTAAAGCCTCACAAGTTCGCTGCTTCATACGTACATAGGTAGCTGACGCCGGGTCCTCACCAACGAGTACCGTTGCCAGCCCAGGCGTGTAGCCTGATTCTTCTTTCATTTTTTCCACACCGGCACTCACTTCAGCTTTCACCTTATCGGCAATTTCTTTTCCGTCAATTATTTTCGCACTCATTTTTTCCTCTCTGTGTTTTGAATAAAATTAAAACAGCCTCTCCGTTTTAATACGATGAGGCTGTTCACTATATAATCTTAAGTTGATAACCTGGTATTACTTGGGGAGAATTTCAGTACCCATGAACTTATCGAGCCAAATACCCAATGCGATGGCTAAAGATAACGCGGTAAACGTAAAATAGATGAGTCCATATTCGGCTGGAGTCGTTTCAATAAAAATGGTGATGCCAATTGTTACAATCACCCCAAAAGCAATAGATATAACAGCAAGTATCAGTCTCTTAACAAGCATGTGTGCAAGCCTCCGGTTGTTATCCACATTGGTTAGAAATCCTAAGTACGAAGCTACCAATTGTGGCGTTTATCACAAACATAATTGTATCAAATCGAGAAAATTTATGCCATGAAAATGAGCCTATCCTTTCTCAATTTCGAGACATTCAGCAATATGCGCAAGGAGTTGGTCGGCTGCGATCGGTTTGGTTAGGTATTTTGTAGCGCCGGCATCTTCGCTGCGGTTCCTATAATATGAACCGGTTTTGGCGCTGAGCATAATGACCGGTAGCTCGGCCGTTTCCGGGTCACTTCGCAGCTTTTGACAAACCTCAATGCCATCCATCCCCGGCATCATGACATCCAATATAATGAGATCCGGTTTTTCCTTGGCTACCTTCAGTAGTGCTTCCTCTCCATTCTCTGCTTCAAAAACATCGTACCCGGCACGTACTAAAATCAATCTCAATACAGTCCTGATTGCATCTTCATCATCGACAATTAGCAGAGATGTTTTTTTATCAATTTCCGACACAACATACTCCAATCATGATTTTCGTGAAGCAACATTTAAAATAACAAATGAAGGACGAACAATCATTACGATTTACCAATCATGCACTGTGAATACGCATGAATAAAATCAAGATCCATTGGCAGCTCAAGGACTGATCCTTCGCGCGTTAAAATGGTACGAGGAAAAACTTTTCGTGCATTTATACACATTTGCTCCAATTCTTCATCGTTTAATTCCGGAGCATAATGATAAAGACCAAGGTAATTGACATTTGCTTCGCTGGCAATCTCTGTCGCCTCCAGCCATGAGCTATGGCCCCACTCCTGGTAAGTTTGCGCATCCTTCACATTCGCGAAAAAAGAATCATGAACCAGCAAATCCGCACCTTTGGCCAACCGGATAATATTTTGCCTTTTCGTACCACCGATGGCGCTGGTATCCGTACAATAGGTAAATACCTGCTCCCTATCTTGGATTCTAAAGCCTATACAACCCCCAGGATGGTTGAGTTCAGCAACCTCGATTGTCGTATTTTCATCAAGTGCAACTATTTCCCCATGCTCTACTTCGGCTACATTCAAATCCGCCGAGAGAGAACTATAAGCAAAGGGAAAATAAGGCTCAAAAAACTGGCGAGAGATGATGCTCTCTAAATTTTTGTTCACCCGTTTTTGACCAATTAGCTTGAATTGATTTCGCCTTTTTTGTAGAGGAATAAAAAAAGGCAGACCCTGAATGTGATCCCAATGGGTGTGGCTAAGCAAAATAACTGCTTCCAGGTTTCGTGGATATTCTTTTGATAAAGCTTCTCCCAGAACTCGTATACCCGTCCCGGCATCAATGATTATGATATGCCCATTTGAGGTTAGGACATCAATACAGGCCGTGTTACCCCCATATTTTACAGTACTGGGGCCGGCGGTCGGAATTGTTCCACGGACGCCCCAAAACCTGATTCGCAATTATCTATCCTTTAAATCTCCAAAATATCCGATTAGTCTAACCGGGGATGCGATAAATAGTATAGCAGATTGAGGGGAAACTTTACAGAATATTTGTATTAATTTGGTGATCCATTTTGCTATCTAGTAGTCTGCTTTCTAATTCGTATTCAGAAAGTAACAGTCACTTTTCTCGTCGTTTGAGAGATCGAATTGATTCAAGTGACTGTCACTTGTCAGTTGACATTCACTTTTCAATTTGGCATAATCTCAACTACATATCGTAAAAGACCATGATGGAGACGAGTAAGCTGGTTAAAAATGATCAGCGAGCCTGAGTTGGTGCAAGTCAGGCACAGGAATCCAGCTAAAAATCCCTCCGGAGTTGCCAACCGAAAGCTCAGCAAGAGCAAATAGACTTGGCCGGCTTCATTCCCCGTTACTGGAATGGAACAATGTTTGTTGTTGTTTGATAAGCGCCCGGATAATTCTGGGAACTTGGGTGGTACCGCGGAGATTCTTTGCCTTCGTCCCAAATGGGACGAAGGCTTTTTTTTGCCATTTTATCTACAGGAGTTCTTTAGAATGACGAAGCTACTTTATTTGCAAGATGCATACATAAAAGATTTTACGGCCGATGTCCAGGACATCATTGAAGGCGGGGTTATCTTAGACCGCACGGCATTCTATCCCGGAGGTGGTGGACAACCCTGTGATTTTGGACAACTCTCCAATGATCAGGATATTTGGGAGATTCATAAGGTTAAAAAAGTAAACGGGCTTCCAGTTCATTTTATTAAGGGTCAACTGCCTGATAAAGGAACCGTTGTTTCCGGATCACTGGATTGGGACCGCCGCTACAAGCTTATGCGTACGCACACGGCGTTGCACATCCTGTGCGGAGTCGTGTGGCGAGATTATGCCGCCTCAGTGACCGGAGGAAATATGGACCCACTTAAAGGCAGAATGGATTTTGAGTTTGAGACCATGCGCCAGGAATTAGTGGCAGCTATTGAAAAAGCCGTAAACGAAGAAGTAAATGCTTCCCGGCCGGTGCGCGCCGCCATATTGCCCCGTGAGGAGGCTTTTCAAATTCCTGATCTGATCCGCACCAAAATTAATCTTCTACCGGAAGGAATCAACGAAGTGCGCACGGTGGAGTTAATAGGTCTCGACCTTCAGGCCGATGGCGGGACCCATGTCGCCAATACAAAGGAAGTCGGCCGTATTAAAATCAGTAACTATAAGAGTAAAGGGCGTATCAACAAACGGATTTATATAGAATTAGAATCTTGATGATCGTAAACGGTTAAAGCATGCGTTTTATCATTCATGAATTGCCCTACGAAGTTCCCATTGCTTCCGGAGAGCTACATTATTCCGACCAGGACCAGCCGACAGTCGCTGTTGAGAAATGGCGTCTCACCGAGGCTGCTGATGGTCATCGATTCATTCGAGTGGACTTAGACGCGCGTGCTGCACCATCAAGAAGGTCCTACCTGTATCATTTAACGGTAAACAGTCTGAATCAACCTCTTCAGTTGAAATTTCGTTATTGGAAATCGAATCTTCAAATTATTGGCAATGTTTTAATCGAGCATGACGCCGTGATTGTCACCAGAGATTTGAATGGCCAACGGTATGAGGATGTCATCCACCCGAAAGAGGCATTTGTTTTTTGGTTCCCATCAACCATCGGTTTGGGTTTATTGGCCGGTTTGCAGGAATCTAAGCGAGCTTCGGCCGTCACCCTTAATTCCCACTCTAATGAGCTGGAAAAGCAGATGGCGCCTTATTTAACAAAGGTAGAACTAATGAGGGGGGAGAAAGAAAAAGTAAAAATGATGAATGTGGAAAAAGTGGCCCATCCATTGACCATATCCTGGGCTGATCAACAGCGTATTATCTGGCTGGATGAAAATAATTGGCCTATTCAAATGCAACGCCAGGATGGGCTTATCGCACGAGAATCACGGTATTTATCATACCAACGAATGACCAGGCCCGATCCGGAATAACGAAACAAACAACGGGCAATACTACATAAAACATTATCTCGGAGAATCATATGAGTTTTAAAGAAGTGAGTAACAAAGTAGATTTTGTAGAGATTGAACAAGATATACTTGGTTTTTGGGAGGACAGTAACGCTTTCAATGAGCTACGTCGGTTGCGTGCCGAATCGGAAAAAACGTATGGCAAGTACAGTTTTTTAGATGGTCCGGCTACAGCAAATGGCCCCCTGGGTGTCCATCATGGTTGGGGGCGAACCTACAAAGACCTTTACCAACGCTACCAGGCCATGTTGGGCAAAAACCAACGCTGGCAAAACGGTTTTGATTGCCAGGGCTTGTGGGTCGAAGTGGAGGTTGAAAAAGAGCTTGGCTTCAAGAATAAACGGGACATCGAAAAATTCGGGCTGGCCGAATTTGTTAAATTGTGTAAAGCGCGCGTATTAAAGTTTGCATCCATTCAAACCGAACAGTCACAGCGGCTCGGCTATTGGATGGATTGGAATAAAACCGAGAACCTGCTTTACTTGAGGGAAAAACTGCTCGAAGACCAGGAGCAAGTGATAACCATTGAAGGAGCAAACGGGCCGGTCACAGGAACGGCCGAACAATTGGTCGCCCGTCTTGGCCTGCCTGAAACTGGCGGATCATACTTCACCTTCTCCGACGAGAACAATTATCAAATCTGGGGTTTCCTCAAGAAATGTCATGAAAAAGGTTGGCTCTTCAAAGGAAGAGATGTCATGCCCTGGTGCGCTCGCTGCGGAACAGGCATCAGCCAGCATGAAATCGTGACCGATGGCTACCATGATGTGACCCATGATTCAATATTTTTGCGCTTCCCTCTCACCAGTAAATTACTGCCCTCTGGTAAGAAAGAGGATGTACGTGGAGAAAAACAGGCGCTCCTGGTTTGGACCACCACGCCCTGGACATTAACGAGCAATGTCGCTGCTGCCGTAGGCCCTGATCTCGATTATGTGCAGGTGGAATCGGCCGATGGCTGGACCTATTATCTGGCCGAAGGTGCAATAGAAAACTCACTCATCGGTAAAGAGAATAATGTTGTCAACAAATTGAAGGGTGAACAGTTAGTCGGTTGGGAATACAGCGGACCTTTTGATGAGTTAGCTACTGTAAAACAAACATTTGCCGAAATGGATTACACGCACACCGTCATCCCCTGGAAAGATGTTGGCGCCGAAGAGGGAACCGGCATCGTGCACATCGCCCCCGGTTGTGGTGCAGAAGACTTTGAGTTAAGCAAAGATTTCAATCTACCAGTCATCGCCCCCCTAAATGAAGATGGCATCTACGTGAAGGATTTCAACTGGCTGAGCGGAAGATCTGTTCATGAAGTAGCAGAAGATATCTTCGTAAACTTACGCCAGAAGGATGTTTATTATCGCAAACAGAAATACCAACACCGCTATCCTCATTGCTGGCGCTGCGGGTCTGAGCTTGTTTACCGGCTTGTCGACGAATGGTTCATCAATATGGGCGAAACCTATGACAAACCCCGTGAGGAATTGACGGAAGCAGAAAAGGAAGCCAGCCTCCGCTATCAGATCATGGATCGGGTGGACCAGATCAACTGGTATCCCAGTTTCGGCTACGATCGTGAAATGGATTGGCTGCGTAATATGCACAACTGGATGATCAGTAAAAAACGCTACTATGGACTCGCCTTACCCATCTGGGAATGTGCTGAATGTGGCAAATTCACAGTTATCGGGGATGAACATGAACTCCAAGAACGAGCGATTGAAGGCTGGGACGAATTTGAGGGACATACACCCCACAGACCTTACATCGACGCCATCAAAATAGCGTGCAGTCATTGTGGCAGTAAGGTGAACCGTATCGCTGACGTCGGCAATCCTTGGTTGGACGCCGGCATCGTCGCCTTCAGTACCATGCATTATCGTGAGGATCACGAGTACTGGCGTAAATGGTATCCGGCGGACTGGATTTCAGAGAGCTTCCCCGGTCAATTCCGGAACTGGTTTTACAGCCTGCTGGCCCAAAGCACCGTACTGTCCGAGGAACCGCCATTCTATAATCTCTTTGGCTACGCCACCTTGTTAGCGGAGGACGGCCGAGAGATGCATAAATCATGGGGAAACGCCATTGAGTTCAATGAAGCGGCCGACAATATGGGAGCCGATACGATGCGCTGGTTATATGCCAGCACCAAGCCGGAACAAAACCTGCTCTTCGGCTATACAAGGGGCGATGAGACAAGGCGCAGGTTTTTAATCCCTCTGTGGAATGTTTATTCCTTCCTGGTCAATTACGCCCGCTTAGATAATTGGACACCCAATGGTTCATTGCCGGAATCGCCAAATCCGGCTCATGCCCAGTTGGATCGCTGGATAATGGAGCGGCTAAATGAAACGGCAATTGCAGTGAAGAAATATCTGGATGTATATGATGCCGAACGCGCGACAGGTCACTTAGAATCATTATTGGATGATCTTTCCAATTGGTATGTCCGTCGTTCCCGACGTCGATTCTGGAAAAGTGAAACGGATAAAGATAAAGAAGCAGCTTACGCGACGCTCCATTATGTCATGGTTGAGTTTGTGAAACTTTTAGCCCCCATTATTCCTTTTGTCACTGAAAACATGTATCAGAATCTCGTATGCAGTGTCGACCAGAATGCCCCTGCGAGTGTTCATCACTGCCTTTATCCTACGGCCAATGAAGATGAATTGGATCAGGAGCTGCTGGATAAAATGCGGCTGGCTATCACCACGGCTAGTTTAGGTCGAGCGGCCAGGGGATCGGCCGATATAAAACTGCGCCAACCATTGGCCAAAGCCCGCGTGAATGTTGGCAGCCGGCAGCAGCGTTCTGACCTCTTGGAGCTCGCCGATGTGTTAAGCGAGGAAATCAATGTCAAAGAAATCGAAGTCGTCTCAGAAGTCGGCCAACTGGTTGATTACAAACTGATGCCTAATAATCGCGTCTTAGGTCCACGCTTTGGCAAAGAGTTCCCCAGGGTGCGCGCGGCACTCATGGAACTTGACCCGGCAGAAGCAGCACGAACACTGCAAGCCGGGGAAGAACTGGAATTGCAAATTGATGGCGAAATAATCGCCTTGAATAGTGAGGATGTTTTGGTGCAAACGGAATCTCGCGGTGGAATGGCGGTTGCCAGCGACAAAGGGGTGACGGTCGCGGTAGACATTGAGCTGACACCTGCCCTTATCCGGGAAGGATATGCGCGTGACCTGGTGCGCACAATCAATAATATGCGCAAAGAAGCCGGCCTGGAAATCTCCGATCGCATTCATCTTGCTTATCAATCAGATGGGAATGCAGCCTTAGTATTCGATAATTTTGCCAAATACATACAACAAGAAACCCTGGCAGTGACCCTGGACAACAAAGAGCTATCCAATCCCCTGTATTCGTCTAACGTGTGGATTGGAAATGGTGACGTGGCTATCTCATTCGCTAAGGTCTGAAACCATTTCCCTCATTCACACCCCTAAACCGGCTGCTTTTTATCGTTAAAAGCAGCCGGTTCTTTTAGCGAAACTCACATTTGGTATAATGTGAGCTTTATGTGCCAATTGCCCCATCTCCTGTAAAATCTGCCTATGAAATCCCGTCAATTAGCCGGACTAAGCATTCTAATAATTATCTTTCTCGCCATCATTACAACGATCAGTCATGCGCAAACAGACCCTCAACCAAAGCCGCCAAACAATGATCTGCTAATCGTTATCGATCCGCCAAAAGATATGATCGATGGCGTGCGGCAGCCTGATATATCGTTGGAAAAATCAGAAAACCTGCTGGCTCCGATGAGTTTGATGGGCGGAGAGCCGTCTGATAGCTGTAATGATGCCACACCATTGATAGTCTTTCCGGCTGAACCGGCTGATGGTGGTGTTGCTGATGTAACCGATGCTACGGTTGATGAAGCGGACCCGGTCTTAGACTGTATTTGGGGCAATCCGACGCGAGACCAGGGCTATCGTACAGTTTGGTACGCGCTTCTAGCACTCACAAACGGCCGTGTAACTATAAGCACTTTTGGCAGTAACTATGACACGATCCTAAGTGTCCACAGAGGGGAGTGTGAACTGCTCGAAACGCTGCAATGCAATGATGATTCTAACCTCTTCTCATCTGAAATCACCTTCCCCATAACAGAAGGAGAATTATATTTCATTGAAGTCGCCGATCGAACCGGCAGCCAGGCAAATCCGGCGATTATGCAATTATCCGCATTGCTAGAACCTGTTGACTCTCAGTGGGATATGGTTCTCACGACACCAAATCCACCCCCAATCAGCCGCCATGCCGTTGTATCCCAAGGGCCGGATCTTTATGTTGTCGGCGGCCAGTCAGGGGAAACAGGCTTGCCCAATATTTCCAACCGTCTTCTACGATTTAACACGGACACGATGAGATGGACTGAATTAGCCAACATTCCAGGTGCGGGATACTCAAATACAACAGCGGCATTGGCCAGCAATCATATCTATGTCCCATCGGGATATAATGGTGACCAGCTTGGCTATGATGGTCTTCATTGGTCCTACAGCATTGCCGATAATTCATGGTCAACGGTAGCCGGCATTCCCTCATGGCTCTTGCCACACGGCGTGCCATTTGCCTGGGCATCGGCCGCCGTCCCGACTGCCCAAAACAGATATTACCTCACCGGTGGGCTGAGCAGTGCCGCCGGCGATGTTCCACCATTTATTCCTGGAGATAAGGTCAATCGCACAACATTTGTTTATCTCATTGAATCCAATTCCTGGCTCAGATTGGACCCGATGCAGGCGGGAAGATACGCACACACCTCGACCTGGATTGAAACAAACAATCTAGGAATTTGCGTCGCCGGTGGATTGGGTATTCAGGAGGACCCGGACTCCGGACAAATTTTCACTATCTTGCACCGCAGTGCTGAATGCTACCAACCGGGAGGTAATTGGCGGTTCATTGGCGATATGAATATTCCCAGGTTTGGTGCTGGAAGCGCCATTGGCCCTGATGGACGCTGGTATATTTTTGGAGGAATGACGACCGTAGGTAGCTTCCTCATTCCCGTCCGCCAAACAGAAGTATATGACCCCGTGCGCAACACCTGGACCGTGCTTGACGTTTCCTATAACCTGGGCGATCCGCAAATCATGCCGGCCAGGTTTTGGCCGCGCGGCGCAGTGATCGGCAACAATTTATGGACGGTGGGAGGCAGCGCATTTAATGATGGAGAAGAGGCGCTGCCGGTCATGGAGCGCCTGCCTATCCCCAGCAACCGTTCATTTATCCCGGTGTTGAGTGGCAATTATGCGGATGGAACCCGGCCGGATGACAATTTTGAACAGGCACGATCAATCGCCTTTTCCATCCCTCAGACCCGCAATTTCGACCAACAGCGTGATTTCTTCGACGTTTTTACCTTTGAAATAAACGCCAGTCGGAATATCCGGGTGTATCTTGATGTTCCCAAAGACAACAATTTTGATTTAGCTGTTTATGGCCGGAATAAAACAATTTGGGGTGACAGCGTTAATCCTTTAAATGGAGATGATGAAGAGGTAATCCTCAACAATCTTCCCCCAAATCGATATTATGTTGTCGTGAGCCGGGTGTTTCCAACGGGTAAGCCAGATACAAGTGCCTATTACACGATTACTGTTGAATAGCTCAAAGTTATAATCCAGAAACACCTAAAATTTGAAAACTTTTACTAAATGATTTTCGCTCATATTTCAAGCGAAAGGCTGTCAAATTTCCGTACAAATGATTTTGATTTTGTAACCGCGTAAATTAATATTTTATCGAAATAAACATGTTGAGAATATTGCATTTTGCTGATGCCCATATTGATATTGCCAATTACGGCCGTCACGATCCGGACAGCGCTTTGCCGGTTCGCGTCATGGATTATCTTCGCTCACTGGATGAGATTGTGAACACGGCCGTAAACGAGAAAGTCGACCTGGTCATATTTGCCGGAGACGCTTACAAAGACCGCAACCCGCAGCCGACATTTCAACGGGAATGGGGGCAGCGCATGATGCGCCTCTCCAATGCCGGAATCACGACACTCTTACTCATTGGCAACCATGATAAATCTCCGGCCTCCGGCCGCGCGCATACCTTGCAAGAGTTTGGAACGCTTAACGTGAACAAAATCCACGTCGCCGACAACATTCGATTGTGGCGTCCACAAGATTTGGAAGTCGATGCCCAGGTTATTTCCGTGCCCTGGGTTTCCCGCAGCCAGCTCATAGCCCGCGAAGAAATATCGGGCATGACCAGGGATGAAGTGCATATTCAAGTTGAAGAACGCGTGACCAGAGCCATACTCAGTGAAATTAACAAGGCTGATCCTGATCTACCCTTAATCTTAACTGCCCATGCCAGTGTCCAGGGCGCAGTCTATGGCAGCGAACGGGCTGTGATGCTAGGCCACGAACTGATCCTTGGTGGGCGGGTGATCGGTGATAAACGGCTGGATTATGTGGCCCTGGGCCATATCCACAAACACCAGGTCATCTCTCCCCCAGAAACCCATCCACCTGTCATTTATCCAGGATCAATCGAGCGTATTGATTTTGGCGAGGCCAGAGAAAGAAAAGGGTTTATCCTTGCTGATGTAAGCAAGGGGAAAACAGAGTGGGAATTTATCCCCTTAAAAACGCGACGATTTCTGGATATCGAAGTTCGCACCACTGATCCCAACACTTTCATGGAAGATATAATCAATCAGCTTCCTGATCCGGGAGATGTCAGCGGTGCTATCTGCCGACTCAAGCTTTCCTACCCAACTGATTGGGAGCCATTGCTTGACGAAAAAAAGATCAGTAACCATTTCCAGCAAGCGTTCAGTATCCAATTCCAGAAAAACAGGTTAAGCGAGCGAAGAGCCAGGCTTGGCGATCTCGTTTCTGTAGAGGCGCTCACCCCTTTGCAGTTACTAGAAAAGTACTGGTTAAGCGCGGGTTTGGATGAAGATGAAATCATGGCCATGCAGAGCATGGCCAAAGAAATCCTCTCTGAAGATCAAGATAAGGAAAAATGATTCCTAACAAATTAGAATTAACAAATTTTTTGAGTTATCGTGACACGGTAGCTTTAGATTTTAAAGGCATCCATTTGGCCTGTATCTCCGGAGCGAACGGTGCGGGAAAATCCACCTTATTAGATGCCATTACCTGGTCACTTCGGCTGCGACTACGGCCGAATAGTGACCAGGTAATGGCATCTAATAAGGTGGAT
>JANQGC010000132.1 GCA_028277515.1 Anaerolineae bacterium | reverse complement strand
GGCGTATTATGGGGAGGCGATACGGCTGGCGCCGGAGGAGGTGCAGATGCATGCCGAGCGGGGAGATGTATTGCGCAATCTGGGTCGATATGAAGAAGCTATCCACGATTATAATGCCGTCGTTCGCCAACAGCCTGATAACATTCAAGCACATTTTAACCGGGGAGCGAGTTTCCAAAAGATGGAACGCTTAACGGAGGCATTAACAGATTATTCCAATGTCATTGCCCTTGATCCGCAGCACACCAATGCTTATTATCAGCGTGGGCTGATATATCATGAAACCGGGTCCTTAAAGAAAGCCCTGGAAGATTTTAATAAGATTATCGAAATGGATTCGCATAAGGCTATTTATTTTTATCATCGGGGTGTTGTTCATGAAGAACTTGAGCAATATTCGGAGTCGCTTGCCGATTATGGTCAGGCAGTGTCTCTTGATCCGTCGATAAGCCAGGCTTACAATCGGAGAGGTGCCATATTCCACGCATTGACGCGATATGATGATGCTATAAGTCAATATGAAAAAGCAATAGGGGTGGATTTCAAACAGCCGGAATTCTTTATTAATCGGGGTATCACTCTTTTAGCTTTAGAACGCTACAATGATGCATTAAACGATTTTGATGCTGCTATCCAGCTCAATGAAAATAATGCCCTGGCTTATAGATATCGTGGCGATGTCGCGCGGGCGCTCGACAGATTAACCGAAGCGCGAGGATATTACAGCGAAGCTATTCGACTCAATCCTGAAGATGCTCTCGCTTATTATTATAGGGGGATGGTCCATCGCGCGTTAGGCCGTCGAGAACCGGCACTGGATGATTTTGATGAAGCCATGCGATTGAATCCTGATTTAGCGGCCGGTCCAAAGAAGGGTCAAAAATGAAGCCTGGTTCATTCGGAAAGCGTTGAACGATAGGATGATAGGTGCCGGCGGCCGGTGTGAAATCGGCCGGGCGAAAATGGGGCAAGAATTTTGTTGGCTCTAGCTTCACCTGCGATTGCTCCGGACAGGAAATAACCGATGGCCGGACTGATTTGAAAGCCTGCTCCACTCAACCCGGTAACATAGTATAGACCCTGCACTTCCAATTGCCGGCCAATTATTGGCTGCCAATCCGGTGTTAATGTCATCAGCCCAGCCCAGCCCCCTGTAATTTGGGCATGATTGTAAAGGGGATAGCGTTTAATGAGCCTTTCCATTGTCCAGTTAATGTAAGAATCGGAAACATATCCGGGTCCATCCTTTGGATCGTCAATCTGATCATGTCCTATTTGTGGATCTAGAGAACCCAGCAACGTTAATCCGCCTGATTCAGGCCGGGCGTAGATGGCTGATGTGAGATCAAGCATGGCCGCCGGTGAGGGTTTCAAATCTATGGGGCGTTTAAGTGATACCACCGGATGACGCACGATCTTCAAAGGTAGATTTATTTCTATCGTACGAAGGATTGAGCGGCTCCACGGACCGGCAGCGATGATAACATTTGAAGTGCTAATTAGCCCGCGTGTCGTTTCCACCCCCTCTATTTGTCCCCCTAAAACATTTATTTTCGTTGCGGCACGACCTTGTTCAATTATGGCACCCAAATTCCTGGCAGCCGTTGCCAGTCTGTTAGTGGTCAAATGGGGATCGGCGTATCCGGCCTTAGAAGCATATAGTGCCGTCGTTAATCCGGAAAGATCAATCTGAGGATCTGATTTTTTTAATTCCTCTAAGGACGTAACCTGAATACCTAGATTGCTGTTTTTAAAATATTGCACGGCCGATTGAAAAGGCAGCTCGTCTTTTTTACCACCAAAAAAAATGACCCCGGTCTTTACAAAACCACACTCTCCGCCCAAAATTTCACGGCAGTTGTGAAAAAAGTTTGTGCTGTAAGTATATAATTTAACTAATGATTCTTGGAGGGTGAAGGAATCAATTGTGGCAACTGATCGACCCGTGCTCCCACCGGCCAACGTATCCTTTTCCAGCAGGACAACACGGCCGAACTGTCGTTTTGCCAGGTGATAGGCGGTACTCGCACCGATGACTCCGCCCCCGACAATGACAGCATCGGCCGTCTCATTCATCTAGCTATTCACCATAAACCAGTGGAAAAATCTTTTTGGTTTGCGCCAGGGCTGCTTCCTCAGTCGTTGATGGAGAAAATTCAAGCCCGATTTCCCCTGAAAACCGCAGATCGTGTAACTTTGCGCGAATATTTCTAAAATTAATTTCACCCGTTCCCGGCTCTTGCCGGGTTGGTACATCGCCGATATGCACGGCCGAAATCAAGTCAAAATCATTTTCTAAATGCCACAGTAATTCTCCCGAACCACGCTGTTGGTGGTAGGTATCAAAAGTCAGTCTGAATTGCGGGTGATCTATTCTGCGCACCCAGTCAGCGGCCAGGCGTGGATTATCGACCAATATTTTGCCGACAAAGTGAAACCGGTTCAGGCATTCAACCCGCACTTCAATATCAGTTTGCTGTACCCGTTTCATGATCTGCTCCGTTTGATCGAGCAAATTGGCGTACTGCTCGGCCTCACTGAAATTTCCGGATAAAGGCTGAACATAATCAACGCCACCTTGAGGCACGATCTGATTTGAAAAGATGTATAGTGTCGCCAAACCAAATTTTTCAGCCATCTCCAGGCTCTCGGACCAGGATCGAATCGTTTTCTCGTTGTCCCCCGGATCGGCTAAAGAACCCATATCATCATCGAAGGTGGAGTAAAGGCGTGCTCCATGAATCCGGCAAGCTTCTGCCAGGGCTTTTAGGGGTACCTGACGCCAGAAAAAGAAATTCAAATTGTTGATCCCCAAAGCAGTAAATCTAGCTACTCTTTCTTCAATGGGCAGGTCAGTGAACCAGAAATCCAAATAACCGGTATATTCGAGCATCAAGACATCACCATTCCACCATCGACTTCGATGGCCTGTCCGGTAATATAGCGCGAATCCTTTGAGGCCAGAAAGGCCACAACACCGGCCATTTCCCAGGGTTCTGCCAATCGATTCATTGGACAATCGCTGGCGCGCATCTGTAACCATTCTTCACCACTCAATCCTTGTAATTCACCAACCTGGGAAGCGACATTACGCACCATATCTGTGAGGGTGTTGCCGGGACAAAGAGCGTTTACGGTGACGCCAAATGGCGCCAGTTCCATAGCTACCGAGCGTGTCAAGCCGATGACCCCGCTTTTTGAGGCAGAATATTCGGCCGAGGCCGGCCAACTGGTTTTGCCGGCCATCGAGGAGAGATTGATGATGCTTCCACTCTCTTGCTTTTTCATAATTGAGGCGATGGCACGGATGGTTAAAAAGACGCCGGTCAGATTTATCTCCACTGTTTTTTGAAATTGCTGCAAAGACACTTCTTCCAGGGGATCACCTGTGTAGATTCCTGCCGAAGCGATCAGCGTATCAATGCGGTTCCAGCGCTTCATCGTGGTTTCTACGGCCGCCTGGATGCTTTCCTGGCTGGTCACGTCGCAGTGCAGGGCTACAGCATCAACGCCGAGGCTGCGACATTCTGCTGCGGTCGATTCATTGGCGTCTGCGGAATAATCAACACAGGCGACATTGGCACCTTCCTCGGCAAATCGCAACGCACAGGCTTCACCAATTCCGTTCGCCGCACCAGTGATAAAAACTACATGATCTTCAAATCGTCTCATTTCTCAACTCCAGATTCTTCAAGTTAAACAAGTGACAGTCACTTTATTTATCCGTATTGCCGCTCAAAAAATAACCAAAGTGACTGTCACATGACTAAATTATTTAGAAAACAACCCACTTCAGCGTCAAGAAATTCTATCAAATAGATCAGAAGTAATGGGGTAAACAGCTTTTTCACCGGAGAAAAAACGGCGCAGCTCTTCCACAGCAAGTTCACCCATACGGTTGCAATTTTCAATACAACCGGCAATATGGGGGATTACGACGACATTTTCTAAGCGGCGCAGCGGGCTATCTATATCAGGCGGCTCCGGATCGGTAACGTCCAAGAAGGCAAAGAAGCGTCCTTTAGATAATTCTTCGACCAACGCCTCTTCTTCAATCAGGGTCCCTCGCGCTGTATTAACGATCAGTGCATTGTCCTTCATTAATTGTAGCCGTTCACGGTTGATCATGTGATAAGTCGCCTCGTTGGCCGGGGCGTGTAAAGAGATAATGTCAGAGATGCGCAGCAAAGGGTTCAGATCCATTTTTGTTGTACCCAGGTCCGTGGCTTCTGTTTGGTTTACAAAGGGATCATAAAGCAAGATATCCGCCTCGAACGGTTTGAGGAGCGTGATCAGATGCCGGCCGACATTACTGGCCCCAATGACACCCACCTTCTTGCGGAACAATTCTCGTGGATGCCATTTTTCCCAATCCGGTTCATCACGCCAGCCTCCTTCACGGACATGACGGCTTAACGGCCAGACCCGCTTCTGCCCAACGATCATCAACCCTAAAGTTGTTTCGGCCACATCCCGGGCCAGCGTAATACCGGCACTGGTCAGATGGATTCCTCTCTCAAAGAAGGCATTGGATACAAATCTTTTGACACTGCTGCCCATATGGGCCATTGCTTTTAAATTCGGGGCCGCAACGACGACATCTGCATCCAGGCAGGCGACTCCCCAACTGGTGATGCATGCATCTGCTCCAGGCAGCAATGTCATTAAATCATTTTTATTTGCCGGTTCCTCACTGTCATGATGGATCACGCTGGCGAAGGACTCCAGGGATGACCAGGCTTCCTGGCTGAACATTCGTTTGTAATGTGCTTTTCCGATAGTAATCGCGACCACTGGCCGGCTCATATTTCCTCTTCCTGATTATGTAGCGCGATCAGCGTGCCCTTTGGGTATTGTCAAATCGCGCCAGCCGATTTACCAAATCGACCAACATTAAAGTTCCTTTTTTGCCAATTTGAAACACACTCTTTGTTTTTCGTAAGTGGCCCAATCCCTGCCGTATATTGATCACCCATGCTCCAATTTACGGTGGGCGAATGTTTGCCCACCATCCACGGCCAAATCCTGCCCGGTAATATAGTTGGCGCGTATGAAAAATAAGACGGCATCAGCGACATCTTCAGGGGATCCCCAACGTCCAAGGAGGGTATTCTCGGCCGTTCTGGCAATACGCTGCTCATCATAATCAGGAGGAGGCAATACAGGGCCTGGAGCAACCGCATTGACACGCACGATCGGAGCCAACTCTAAGGCGAGTTGGCGGCTTAAGGCTAATAACGCCGATTTTCCTATACTATGGGCGCTGTAATCCGGCCAGGGTTCATAAGCTGAAAGGTCAATAATATTGACAATGGCTCCTTCCCCAGCCTTTAACATATGGGGTGCAACCGCATTTGCGCAATAATATGCGCCATTCATTAGAACATTGGTGACTTTATGCCATCCTTGATAATCATCTGTAGGGAAGGGTGTTGCTTTCCACAATGAGGCATTGTTGACGAGAATATCAATGCTCCCAAAGCGATTTTGGGCCTCGCCAACCATTGACTTTACTTGCTTTGGATCACTGATATCAGCTTTAACAGCCAGCCCTGCCACGCCTATTGCTCGTACTTCACTTAACGTCTGCTCCGCGACATCATCCGAAGTATGATAATTGATGACGATATTGGCTCCGGCCTGAGCTAAGGCCAGGGTTATGGCTTTCCCCACGCGCACGGCTCCACCGGTTACAAGGGCTGTTTTTCCTTCCGGGTTCATTGAACTTTAACTCCAGCGCGTTGGAATAATGCGCTACAGGTTTTTCGTGCTTTGGCCAGCAAGGCTGTTTCATCCAGGAAAAGGATTTCCTTGTTTTGCATCAATATACGGCCGTCAACAATAACCGTATGGACATCTCTTGGACTCATGTTATAAACAAGAGCGGAAGGAACGCGATGAACGGGCATGGCCAGCGGTGTATCCAGGTTGATTAAGGTTAAATCTGCCTTTTTACCCACTTCCAACGATCCAATCAAATCGGGCAGCCCAAACGCTTCTGCACCACCGCGGCAGGCCATCCAGATGACATCCTCCGGGAGCAAAACCGTCGCATCAAGGGTGTTTACTTTTTGCAGCAGGATGGTTGTTTTTAATACTTCCAACATATTCTGCGAATTATTGCTTCCCGGACCATCACTACCCAAAGCGATGGTGATTCCTTTCTGGCGCATTTGCGGAATTTGGGCGACTCCCGATGCTAAATACATATTGCTCACCGGGCAATGAACGACGATCGCCTTGTGCCTGGCGATCAGATCGATTTCGTTGTCGTCCAGCCATATGCTGTGCACCAACTGCATATCGGGACCAAGAACGCCAAGTTCGGCCAACCACTCAATATGCCGGTTGCCGCGAGATTGTAGATTCATATCCACTTCGATCTTGGTCTCAGCAACATGGATATGCGTGCCGGCACCCCAATCCTGGGAGATAGCATGGGTATGAACCATGGTTTCGTCAGAACAACCCCACGGGATGAGCGGGCCGAATTCAATACGAATGCGGCCGTTGCCTTTTGACTGCCACTTTTGGCGCAGCCGGGTTGTCTCGCTGATAATCTGCGCTTCGTCTTCCATCAAGACCGGATGATAATCAATATCCGCCCAGCCACGGGCTAATAAGAAACGCACACCGGATTCGTCGGCTGCCCGGCAAACCGCGTCATCATTTCCCGGTTCAGTATGTACGTACTGGTGATCGATCAACGAAGTTACCCCACCGCGAATATTCTCCACCATACCGATCATGGCGGCAATATAGGCATCTTCTTCTGTCAATGCCTGGGCAACAGGCCAAATGGCCGCTTCCAGCCATTCCAGTAAGGGTTTATCATCAGCCAGGCCACGAACAAAGGTTTGGAAGAGATGGGTATGGGCATTGATCATACCCGGCATAACGGCCATGTTTGTTGCATCTGCAATGGTATCTGCTTTTTTGAGGGTGGAAGGTGATTCCCCGGAGCCGATAGCCGTGATTAAATCGTCTTCAATGAAAACATAACCCGGTTGATGAATTTGCTGTTGATCATTAACGGTAACGACGAAACCATTTTCAATAAGTAGTGTGCTCATTTTCCCCTTGTAATATCTATCTCATCTGCTCTAGCAGCAGGCAGATGTCTTCTTTGGAGACCGCTCGCGGATTGTTCTTGATAAGAATCATTTGCAACGTCTCGTCTGCGATTTTTTCCCTGTCGGCTGATTCCAGTGAAATGTCTAGCTGGCTTAGAGACAGAGGTAAATCTAATGCAGAAACGAAATCGGTTAAGGCAGCAATCAGGGTATCATTATTCTCGCCGCTTAAACCAAAAATCATATTCAGGATTCGTAATCGTTTGGAAGAAATGGCGGGCAGGTTGAATCTTAATATATAAGGCAAGAGCAGTGCATTGGCTAATCCATGATGCAGATGGCAATGGGTGGTCAGGGGGCCGGAGAGGGCATGTATAAGACCTAAACCGGCATGGTCCATGGCTATCCCACCCCATAATGCAGCCAGCATCATTTGCTCCCGTGCTTCCATGTCAGCGCCATCTCTGACCGCTCGCGGTAAATAGGTCCAGGTTGCTTGCAAAGCACCTTTCGCGAATTGATCTGAAAAAGGATTGGCTCGCAATCCAATAAATGTCTCCATCGCATGAATGAATGTATCCATACCGGTTGCGGCCGTTAGTTGGGGGGGTAAACTTCTGGTTAATTCCGGGTCAACCACTGCGATATGGGGAAACATAAAGGGGTGTAGGACACCTTTTTTGAAGGGATTGTCCGGATCGGACACGACAGCAACCTTACTCACTTCGCTTCCGGTCCCGGCGGTTGTGGGAACAGCCACAAGTGGCCAACTTCGTTTTTCGATTTTTCGGCCGCCCCATTGATAGTCGGCGTATGCGCCACCATTCGCCATGAGCATAGCGATACCTTTGGCTACATCAATCGAGCTGCCACCACCAAGCGCAACCACTACTTCGATTTTTCGCTCTTGAGCCAAGGTGAGGCCAGCCATGACTTCATCGCTGGTCGGGTTACTGCTGACGTCAAGGTAGGAAGTGACTTCAACACCAGCATCTTTAATGCAATTCTGAACGGTGTCCAGAATACCAGTTTCTTGGAGTCCCCGGTCACTGACCAATAAAATTTTTCTGGCGTTAAGTGCCGCGAGCTGGAATGGCAGCGCCTCCTGAACGGGCTGGCCAAAGGAAATTTTTGTGGGGAGATGAAAATTAAAACTTTGCATTATTCTGTGTTAATCCAAACGGCTTTCACTTCGGTAAAAGCTTCGATAGTTTCCCGGCCGTTATCCCGACCAAAACCACTCCCTTTGAAACCGCCGAAAGGTGTGGAGGCATCGAATAAATCATAAGTGTTTACCCAAACGACGCCGCTTTTTAAGCGAGCGGCCACGCGATGGGCGCGAGCCAGGTCTTGTGTCCACAGCCCCGCCGCCAGTCCGTAAGGTGTGTTATTGGCGCGAGCTATCACCTCTTCTTCACTATTAAAGGGCAAAATGGTGACCACGGGTCCGAATATTTCCTCACAAGCAATCGCCATATCATCCTGCACCCCGGTAAAAATCGCCGGGGTCAGGTAATGACCTTTGCTAAATTCACCCTCTAACAATTGTTCTCCTCCATAATGGAGCGTAGCGCCCTGCTTGATTCCACTATTTATGTAACTGATGACCGTATCCATTTGTTGTTGGTCGATCAATGGCCCTAATTGGGTTTCCGGGTCCATTGCGTGGCCAATTTTTGTTTTTGACGCAATCGAAACCAGTTCGCTTAGAACGGGTTCATAAATCTTCTCATGTACGAAGAGGCGTGAGCCGGCGACACAACTTTGACCCGTGTTGCCAAAGGCGGCATTAAATGATCCCTGGACGGCAAGGGCTAAATTTGCATCCGGAAAAATGATATTGGCTGCTTTATTACCGAGTTCCAGGGATATGCGCTTGATATTATTGGCTGCGGCGCGCATCACACTTTGCCCGGCCGGAACGGACCCGGTGAACGCGATTTTGTCGATGCCCGGATGGTTCGCGATTGCTGCGCCCGTTACAGGTCCATCACCGGTTAAAATATTGACAACCCCATCAGCAAATCCGGCTTCCTGAATTAATTCTCCTAAACGAAGGGTGGCTGATGAGGCTTGCTCTGCCGGTTTAAAAATAACCGTATTGCCGCAAGCTAGAGCAGGGGCTAACTTTTGCATCGTATGGACGAGTGGATAATTCCAAGGAATAATGATCGCCACGACACCAACAGGCTCGCGCTGCGTATAGACCAGTTTATTTGGGATGGTTACAGGAGGCGTATACCCGGCGATTTTTGATGGCCATCCGGATGCGGAATAGGTTAGACGGGCAGCAACAGGGGCATCAATGGCCTCCGTATGCCAGATGGGTTTGCCGTTATCTTCCGTTTCGGTGCGAGCTAATTCCGAGGCATGGGATAAAATTAAATCTCCCAGGCGGCGTAAAAGGCTTTCCCTATCGGCCGGAGAGGTTTTTGACCAGGGACCATCCAGGGCATTGCGGGCAGCATTGACAGCTAGATCGACGTCCTCTTTTCCGGCAAAAGCCAGGCTGCCAATTAATACTCCATCTGATGGATTAAAGCTGTCGAAAGATTGGCCGGATTGGGCCGGCTGCCAACGACCATTGATCAGCAAGTTATAGGAATTATTTTTTAAATTAAAGGTCATTATTTTCTAGGTAAAAGGGCTGCTCAGATGACCAAAAGGCTAACATATAACTATACAATCGTCAAGTAACACTGAACAGTAAACTTGGGGAATTTTATAGTTTGACTTCGTGGATTTTGGGGTTAATCTATATCAAAATAATCCCCGATCTTAGCAGAAGGTATTGTTTCAGTTGTGACTTTGAAATTTATACCAGGCGCACTAATATACACGCAGGTCAATGATTTTTTAAGTAGGCGTATTTGAAGGAGAAAAAATGGTTAAACCATTCATTCTGTCTGTGGATGATGAACCACAAGTTTTAAACTCAATTAATCGTGATCTTCGCCGTCACTTCGGCCGAAATTATCGTATTATCAAAGCGGGTTCCGGACAAGAAGCGTTAGAGGCGATCCACCAGTTGAAGAAAAGAAATGAACCGGTAGCCGTATTATTAGCCGATCAACGAATGCCAGGGATGACCGGTACTGAGTTTTTGGCTGAGGCCATTCAATTGTACCCGGAAGCCAGGAAAGTTTTACTAACAGCCTATGCCGATACGGAAGCAGCGATTATGAGTATCAACAGTATTGGACTGGACCATTATTTGATGAAACCGTGGGATCCGCCGGAGCAGCACCTTTATCCGATTCTCGATGATTTATTGGAAGATTGGTGGGCTACGGTTCCAGTTCCCTATGATGGCATCCGGGTTGCCGGTACATTATGGTCGCCCAGCAGCCACAATGTAAAGGATTTTTTGTCACGGAATCGAATTCCATATCAATGGCTTGATATCGAATCTGATAGCGAAGCAGAAGCCCTGGTTACAGAAGTACATAAAGAACAACATGGATTGCCGGTCGTATTCATGCCGGACGGCCAGACATTGGTCAATCCTGATAATACATCTCTCGCACACACGATCGGAATGCGCACTGAGGCGAGTGAACCGTTTTATGATCTGATCATTATAGGTGGCGGTCCGGCCGGCTTAGGCGCTGCTGTATATGGAGGCTCGGAAGGTTTAAAAACCTTGATGGTTGATAAAGAGGCCACGGGTGGACAAGCCGGGACCAGTTCTCGAATTGAGAACTATTTAGGCTTTCCGAAAGGATTGAGTGGTGCGGATTTGGCTCGCAGAGCGACTGCACAAGCGAAACGGTTTGGGGTTGAAATTTTGATACCCCAGGAGGCTGTTTCTGTTCGCGTCGAAGACCATTATAAGTTTGTAACCCTCAATGATGGAACTGAGGTCGGATGTAAGGCATTGGTGATTGCAACCGGTGTGACGGTTAGCCGGCTTCAGGTGCCAGGTGTCGAAAAAATTGAGGGTGCCGGGGTTTATTATGGGGCGGCAATGACCGAAGCTGCCAATTATCGTGGAGAACATGTTTATGTGGTTGGTGGGGCTAATTCGGCTGGACAAGGCACGATGTTTTTCTCGCGCTTTGCCAGCCAGATTACGATGTTGGTCAGAGGAACTTCTTTGACAAAAAGCATGTCTCAATACCTGATTGATCAAATCGAGGCCACTCCTAATATTGATGTTTTGACGCGTACTGAGGTGATTGAAGTGCAAGGGGATAACAGGTTGCAGGCCCTTGTTTTGAAAAATAACGATTCGGGAAAAACCTGGGATGTTCCTACTCCGGCCGTATTTGTTTTTATTGGTGCGGTTGCCCATACGGAAATGTTGGCTGGAGTTGTCGAGCGAAACAACAAAGGATTTATCATTACCGGACCTGATTTAGTGACAAATGGTAAGGTCGCCGGTGGCTGGAAACTCAAGCGCCAACCTTATATGTTGGAAACGAGTGTGCCTGGAATCTTCGCGGTAGGTGATGTGAGGCATGGATCTGTAAAAAGAGTGGCTTCGGCCGTTGGTGAAGGAGCTATCGGCGTTAGCCTGGTACATCGCTATCTGAAAACAGTCTAACATTCATATTCTGTTTCTACATGGTTTGTTTTATATATATTTTAAGGAATGTGACAGTCACTTTGGTCATTATTTGAGTGGCAATATTAATAATAAAGTGACTGTCACTTATTTTGGTTCTACTTTATAAACAGCCAGGGAAGGCATCTTTGATAAATAAAGCGGAATATAGTGTCATATACGACTTTCTGAAAAAAGTGGATCTCTTTACCGAGCTTCCGCAAGATGATTTATTAGAGATCTGCCAATCTGTAACTGAAGTTACCCTGGGGGATGGAGAGCTGCTTTTTTCAGAAGGTGACAGCGGTCATCAAGCGTTCGTCATTGAAGAAGGACAGCTTGAAATAATAAAAAAGACTGGACAGCGTGAAGTGTTGTTGGCTGTACGAAAGGTGGGAGATGTTATTGGTGAAATGGCTTTGTTGGAGGAAGCGCCGCGGATGGCTAGTGTGCGGGCGCGAGGTGATGCCAAATTACTGACTATCAGTAAAGAAACCTTAGATAACTTGCTGGAAACCAGCGCATCGGCCGCTTTTGCCATGCTGCAAACGGTTCTTACCCGTTGGCGAGGAACACAAGCACAGCTAAGGCAAAGCGAACAGATGGCCCAACTCGGTACCTTAACCGCCGGTGTGGCCCACGAATTAAATAATCCGGCCGCTGCTGTTAATCGAGGCGCCGATCAAATGCGCAAAATTTTGTTGCCTTTTGCCCAAAATCAAGCCGAATTGGCGAAATTTGAGTTTTCTGCCAGTCAAAAAGAAAGAATTGATACTTTGACGGAAATCGCACAAAAAAAGGCAGACGGAGACAATCTATTAAATGCATTGGAAAGGAACGATCGGGAAGGAGAATTAGAGGATTGGCTCTATGATGCCGGCGTTGAAGAACCCTGGGAAATTGCCCCGACTTTAGTCGACCTTGATTTGCAATCCGCTCAACTTAATGAGCTGCGAGAAAATTTCAATCTTCAACAGTTAGATTGTATATTGCGCTCGTTGATTTCTACATACCAGTTAAACAACTTGCTCAGAGAAATCGGACAGGGAGCAAGGCGTATTTCAGAGATTGTCAAAGCGCTGAAATCCTATGCTTATCTCGATCAGGCGCCGGTTCAACCGGTGGATATCCATCTTGACTTAAATAACACCTTGATTATTTTACGCCACAAATTAACTGATGGTATTGAAGTTAAACGTGATTATGATCCTGATTTACCCACGATTCAGGCTCATGGTAGCGAACTGAACCAGGTTTGGACGAATATCATAGATAACGCGATCGATGTGCTTGAAGGCCAAGGGGTTATCACGTTAAAGACCAGGCAAGAGGAGGATTGGGTCGTCGTGGAAATCCAGGATAATGGACCTGGGATTCCCGATGCGATAAAGAACCGGATTTTCGATGCATTTTTCACTACAAAACCACCTGGGAAAGGGACCGGTTTAGGCCTAAATATTAGCTACAATATCGTTGCCTACAAACACCGTGGCGATATACATGTCTATTCCACACCAGGGTTCACTTGTTTCCAAATCCGGCTGCCTATCAATTTTACGGATTCCAATACATCCCCCGTTAGAGAATCTATGCCACAAGGCCCGAACTAGGAAAATATCCCATTCATTGGTGATCGCTTATGTTCTGGGTTTTGTTTCTGGCGCATCTCATTGCAGATTATCCTTTGCAACCCGATCGCCTGGTGGCCGCAAAGAAGCGACTTCCGGGGCTGACAATTCATGTCTTAGTCCATTGGGGGGTGATGACGCTAATGACCTGGCCGGTGCGGGCTGTCATCTGGCCATATGTTCTCGTTGTGACCATCTTTCATTTCATCATTGATTACTTCAAAGTGCTTGTCGGTTTCAAAAAACCGGAGTGGGTTATTGGCCCATACCTTTGGGACCAACCGCTGCACTGGCTGTCGTTAATCATTGTTTGTTATTGGTTGGATCAAACAACTGATCTATCTGTCTGGCAGGTTCTTTCCCCCTGGATTGTTTACGGAATTGGTGGCTTAATGGTCACTCATATTTGGTTTGTCACTGAGCGTGTTCTTACCCATCGCGATCTAAACTTACAATTAAACGTAATAAATTCGATGTGGCCGCGAATGGCGGCTCGTTTAATCTTGTTTATTCTGATGATGATTGCCCGACCGCTCAGCCTCTTGATTTTAATAATAGTTATTAGCGGTTTATTTATTTATTATCGACGGAATAATTATTCTCTAAATACTTTGGCTATCGACATTGTAGTAGCCCTGGTATCATCTTTGTTTGCTTTTGTGATTTTGACGCTATTTTAAAAAATACTAGGGGCGTTCATTTTGAACGCCCCTAGTAAATACCCTTTTCAATGAAGTGACAGTCACTTCGATTTATTTATTACCTCTAACATATTACTATTAAGTGACTGTCACATAATAGTAATCATTCATGAGATGGAGCACTATTTTCGCTGATTGATTAACTTCGAGCTCGAAAAGCAAATATTATGGCTGCAATTCCACCTACAATTAATGTGGCGGCCGCGAGATAGATGTAAATGATAGCGGCAGCAAGGGTATTTCCTATGACAAAAATACCAACAAGTATACCAAGGACTCCCATGATGCCGACTCCCCAACCGCCACCTCGGAAGGCTTGGATCAACATCACAATTCCGGCAAAGAGGGAGTAAAAGCCAAGAATCCAGGCGAAGATCACGGGTACAGCAACAGTACTGACGATGGGATGTCGAAGAATGACAAGCCCGGCTAAAATGCCGATAATGCCAATAAACAACTTCCATCCCCACATACTATGATCAACAAACATGCTGACCAGATCAAAAATACCTTTAACAAGCCACCATAAACCTAAAAATATCACCAGGACATTTAATGTTGATGCGGTTGATGTAAATAACAATATACCGATAATGATCGCGGCGATCCCTTCTATCAGGATCAACCACCAGGGCATGGCCTTGGTTTCCATTGCAAATGCTTGTGATTCAGCACTCATTTTGTCCTCCTATTGAACAATTAATTGAATGAAGTCACCTTTTAGGTATTACTAAACTTAATTATAGAAAACAACTGTTAAGTAAATATTCGATAGGTTTGTCAATTATTATTTTCTTGTACCTCTAATCCCACAGAAAAAATTGACAAACCTAATGCAAAACCACTTAATTTATGTCTTATTCTTTCTGACTATCAGAGTTGTCATCAGCTTCTGAATCGTCATCTTCGCTGGATTCTTCCGCTTCGATTTGTTCGGCCGCCTCTTCTTCGGGAACCATGACTGCTGCTGCAACAACAGCATCATCTTCTGTGATGACAGCATCAATGACGGCCGCACCTTCCTCAGTTGCCGCCGCTTCGATAACTTCTACGGCATCATCTGTTACTATGACCGTTTCTGCAGCCACCGATTCTTTGTTGGCAACGAGTCTGCTGGCAGCAACGCCGTCTTCAGTGATCACGAAGCTGTCCTGCTCCACTTCATCTTCACCGGCCGCCAGGCGAGATATGGAGGATCCTCCTTCAGCAGCGACGGCCGAAATGACAATTTCTTTACCTGAGGTTAATTGCTGATGGATGTCGTCACTCAGTCCTTGCGCCAAAATGTCAGCGGCTTCGTCTTGAAGTTGTTCTTGAACGGCAGCGACCCATTTATGCTCAACAATGGCCACAATAGCGGAGGTCTCAGGTTCGAGACCCTCACCAATTTTCTTAAGGCGTTCATCCTTGATTCCCGCATCACCATGGGCGGCGACGCCACCAATGGCTGCACCGGCGGCTGCACCGAGACCAATGCCTACCGGCCCTGCGAGCAGGCCAACCACACCACCGATGACGGCGCCAATGCCTGCGCCTCTGCCGGTGCTCATATCGGCCGTTTCTTTTATATGCAGTTTGCCTTTGGCATCCTTACGAATGACGGCCGCGTCGTCGATCTTAATCAGACCCTGACTTTTGGCACGCTTTAAGTCTTTTAATGCTTCCTTTGCCCCATCCTCACTTTGGAATGCGGCAACAATTACTTCAATGGGTATATCACTCATGGATTTATCCTCCTAAATTGATTGATTATTGGGTGAGTTTTTAAGGAGCGATCCTGAATCGTCGGGATGCCCTGGTAACTGGTGATTTTTTGTCTAAAAATATTCCTTTTTCTCATCCCATTATGTAGATTATATGGTAATGTTATTAGTTATGCTAGTTGTAATTTTACCAGGTTGAAAAAGCGTTCTCACGCACAGTTTTTTTAACCTGGCCTGGAAGGTCACATTTTGATAATTACAACTACCGGCAGAGATCTCTACCGGTAGTTGATTTTAGGTTCATTTAAGACTATTTTACTAGAATAGTCTATCCGCTAATTATGGTGAAACGGTCGAATCATACAAGGGGCCATCATCCACAGGTGGCCAATTTTTACCAAAGAATTTTGGAACACCAACCTTTACTGTGCCACTACAACTATCCCCGGATTGATCAGTCGCGGTGAAGTTGATGTGGTAGTATCGACCGTTGCCCCACCAATTGCGTTCAGCTCGAACTTTGACTCTATCAGTGCCTACACCTTTTCCATCCGGACTTGTACGGCCACTTCCACGACCAAAAACAGGTTCATCCTGGAATATACTGTCAATCACGATAGAGATTGACTCGCCATCCGGATCACTGATGCCTCTAATATTTATATTGACAAATCTCTTGGTGGGAAGCCAAAGCCATCTTGGACGGGCATAAGCCGCATCACATATAGGTGGAGCGTTAAATTCCAGACCGACGATGACCGGATCGTGATCCGAGGCCCGATAGGCATTGGAATCATAATAACCAGGGGGGTTAAAGTTTTCATCGTAATTGATTACTGATGGTTCATCCGCATTGATATGCCATTCGGTTACCCCGGTGACGCTACCCAACAGACTGTCGCTGGCCAACGCATGATCGAGGTATCCGGATTGACCGTCAAAGATATATGAATAAGCAGAACTGCCTAAGGAATCCAGAATGAGATCAGTATAACCGGCATCCTTAATTGCCGTAATGGGATCTTCCTGGGCATAAGCATTTAAGTCACCGATGATCATGAAGTGTGGCGAACCGCTGCTGGTTGGATCAGTGGCCAGCCAGGCGACTTGCGCTTCGGCAGCTTTCGTCCTGGTCAGGTTGCAATTCCCCTGTCCATTTGGATCCGTGGGATCGCCTACATCATCGCAAGGTGATCCTTTGGATTTCAAGTGATTGACAGCAATCGTCAGCCGGCCACCCGAACTGTTTTCAAACGTTTGGGCCAGGACTGGACGATTCTTTGTATCAATAAAATCCGGATCAACAGTTGAATCTAAAATGGCGAAGCTGCCGACTGGAGTGACGGAAGCCGTTTTATAGATCAAGGCCACTTTGATTGCATCTGTACCAATGACACCGGCATCAATGAAATCATAAGTGCCGGCACCGGCCACTGCATTAACGGCTGCTACTAATGTTTCCAAAACCGGATCAGTGCCATCAAGGGCGGGATTGGCGGCAGCATTGTTTTCCAATTCAACAAGACCGACGATATCAGCATCCATGCCTACGAGAGCCGCAACCAGCTTGTCTTGCTGGCGCGTCAATTCGCTGGAGCTGTCCGCCCCACGACAATCCATGTCACCGGCAGGACCACAAATGTCAGGGCCTGTGTCGATTGTTGTAAAGTAGTTCAAGACATTGAGGGATGCTACTGTTAACTCGCCACCGACGGGATCGGGGCCGGCCGGCCGTGGGTTGTCGTTCGAGAACAGGGGAGCTGTCGTTGGATGCAGCCGATAATCACGGGCAAATGTGCTGTTGTCAAAGCAAGGTCCACCGGAATTGATACGGCCGAAATCGAGTACGCCGGTCAGATTCGTTACCGTATCACCGGCACGAATGACATCAGGGGGCGGGCTGCCCAGGTAAGGAACAGGATCGGGATTGTCGCCACAGCTATTGATGTCAAAGCCATCATCCAGGATTAAGATATTCCGAGCGTTTTCTTCCGCCAGGGCTATGGCATCCGGACTGCCGGGTAGGAATTGGTTGGTTGGCTGGTAGAGTCGGCCGCTGGATGAGAGGGTCATTTGCCCGTAACGGCCGAGGAAGAAGTTTTGGGCGACGGTCATGGTGCTATCAATGGTTACGTACATACCCTCATACTGTTCTAACTCGCCATCCACTGTTTCCGGCACCTGCACCAGAGCCGGTGCAGGCAATGAATTGCCGCTGCTTTGTATCGCAATATTGCTGACATTTGTCATCTCGGTTAAATCAAAGTATTCCGTAACTTGTCCGGTCACCTCGATAATATCTCCGACGGAAACATCTGCTCCGGAAGGATCAAAGATGAAAATACCGTCGGAAGTCGCCGGATCATTGTCAGTTTCGGCCGTTGTAGTTTGCAAGAAGAAGCCATTCAATTCGTCACTTTCTTGGAAGTCAGCAACGACGATCCCATCTGTGGTCACAATCTGGCCATTGTAGGGGCTTGACGTACCATTGCCCTGGATTTCAAAAATCTCCAGCACTAATCCGGTGTCCGTTGGGCAATCTCCTGCGGAACCAGGTGTTGGATCGGCTTCACACCAGGTTTCTGATAGGTTTTCGGACATTTCGTTATGGCCGCCGGCACCATTGCCGCCAACCTTTGTTTCTGTGCCTTCGGTTAAATCATCTCGCTGCCAGGATTTACCGAATGTATGTCCCCCGGTATTGAGCACATCCTGGTTGGCAACGGCAACATCAGGCAAATAACTGCTGGAAACAGAATCCGCATCGGGTCCATCAATGGATACGCCGGTTTTATCAACGGCTTCCGCTTTATCGCCCCAAACAGCATAATCCAAATCTTGAACTAAATCGTTCACTCCATCCCAATAGTAAAGAATGACAACTTCACCACTATTAGTCAGACCGCTGTCAGGATCGTCGATTGATCCTGATGTGGCTTCTCTCATATCAGGAATTGCATCGGCCGACCCACCATCTTCAAATAGTTCGTATGTGGGATTGATCCCATATTCTGCGAAGAAATTATCTGAGCCGTTTAAGGAGATGGTCTGGTATTCACCGGCGTTTATGGAAGCTCCGTCGGGGAAGCGAGCGTTGAAATCGCTGAAATCTCCACCACCTCCACCACCGGTGACGACTTGATAGTAGAATACTGATCCGTTGCTAAAGGTCGCATCGGAAATATATACATCACTGAGGTCTACAGTCGTTGAACCTGGGTTGTAAATTTCAGTAAATTCACCCTCCGTAGGTGTGACGACGATTTCCGAAAGGAGCAATATTGGTATGGGGGGCAGACCGGGAGACCCCACATCATCTCCGCTGTTTCCCCCGGCTGCGGTGCTGGTATAACCGGTAAATAGCGGGGTATCTACGCCATCACTGCTTGCAGCCCAATTGCTGCCACTATCATTATCGGCCGCTAGATCGGAAAGATATATTGAGGCTCCAGCGGGGTCGGGGAAACCTGATGCCCCATAGTTCACTGAATCTATGGTGTTGGCCTGGGCTGTGTTGTCACCGCTGTAATCGCTAAAGCTGGTCCACAATCCCACGGTGTCGCCCCCATTGTTCAATCCACCGGCTCCCCAGTTCGTGACAGGGACTAGGTTGACATTGCCCCAGGCGGCTGAGAACTCTTCTGCCGAGACATCGTCAACATTAAAGAGGATGGCCGATTGACCTCCGTCTAAAATGCCACCTGCAATGTTTGCAGAGCTGTGTGCTGTTCCATTACTATCGTCAAGCACATAGCCGGTGAGATCGACGGCCGCTTCTCCCGGATTATAAATCTCCACCCATTCCCAATCGTCCTCGGAGCTATTGGGATCATACATTATCTCCGTAATGATTAAATCAGCAGTCGTAGGACAGTTATTAGCTGCACCTGGCGTGCCCTCAAGAGTGAAAAAGTCGAGTTGATTGTTTTCAAAACCCCCGGTTGGAGCATCAGGGCAGCGATATGTCCCGGCCGGAGTAAAGTTGCCATCAGGACCAACAACGCTGCTGCTGTAAGAATAATCAATATCAGAGTCACCATCTATGAGAGACACGCTGTCGACAATATCAGACCACAAGGGTGAATCAAGCGTGCCATCATTGTCCGAATCGTAATCATCATCGACTGCTCCTGTGAAGTCACTTACTATTAAGTGAGTGGATGGACTGTTAATAAAGTCGAACTCAATTAAAAGATCCGGTGTAATGCCATATGCAGATGATGAATCAGTGCTGGCACCGACATAGAAACCGTCAGCAGGAACAGTCGTGCCGTCCAGGCTAATAGCAAAATCGACCAATCCCGGCTCGAACTCCCCGCTCAAAACAAGATAAGTCAAGCCGTCTAAACTTGTGTCGGCATCACCTTGAATTTCAAAAAAGTCGGCTTGACTGCCGTCTTTATTGACCCGTAATTCATTAATGAACACTTCTACCGTCTCAGAGCCGTCACAAGGATTTAAGGGCGAAGCGCTATTACGAGGTGCAACTGCCCCAGCAGAAAAATCGGTTGAATTATCATCCGTATCCGTACAACCGCCGTCTGCGCGAGAATTCGATGTTGTGTTACTTAATCCTGGAGCAGCGCCGCTGCCCTCAAAAAAGTTGGCCGAACCATAACCAACGACATCTACAATGCTTGAATCTGTCGGTGAACTGCCGCTTAAAGCGGTCGTTGAGCTATTTAAAACAACTTTGCCGTTGGAACCGCTCATGGCGATCGCTCCTGTGGCGTCAGGGATAGGCAAAGGGGTTGTTCCACCATTGCCTTGCGCTTCTTGAACAAGGTAATATTGGCCCGGTTGAATGGTGCCGGATAAATTGGTTACAGACCAGGATGATCCGGATGCGGATGCATATTGTACTGACCAACCCGATACGTCGACAGCGGATGTGCCCCTATTGAATAACTCAATGAAATCATTTGTAAATGTGGCACCAGAGTTACCACCCCCACCATATACCTGGCTAATGACGATGTCTGATGACACTGCCTCAGCGGGTCCAGTTATTGAAAATATGACGATTATTAGGCTAAAAAAGATTGAAAGTAAAAGGATTCTTTTTCTTTGTGAGAGTTCCATTTTTTCCTCCGTGAAAAATTCAATATTGTAATGAAACTAATAAAAATTCCTTGATGACTCCCTTTTATGCTCTTTAATATTCTTCTTTCAGATTTATAATTTTAAGGTGTAAATGTTTGGAAAATAACTGGCTCCTTTTTGGAAAAAGCTGATTTATGCAGTTACTAACAAGAAATGGTAATTGAATATTACCACACATTTTCTATTAAATTAATGGAAAATCAGGTTAGCTGGTTAAGATTTTGTTAAGAGAATGAATTGTTTTGAACTTACAAGCTCGTTAGCTCAATTCCTTCTTCATCTAAAAATCTAACAATATCATCTTTGTGCTGCTGTTCCTGAAACTGGAACCATTTTTCTCGCTCGGCAGGATAGTTAAAAATAATCAAATACGCAGTTCTATTTCGTCTCTATCCCATAATATGTGATCCCGGCTGACCATCTGCCCTTGAAAAGATCCGCTGCCCCAAATACGGGCTGATTTTAGCTGCTCATAAAAATCTTGGTGCACCTTTGCAGCAAATTCCTCGACAGTGCTGCCCTCTCTTAAGACAAATGGCGCTGTGTGATCCGCTTCTTCGCCTGGTGGCCTGGAATAGACACGAATTAACTGCAATCGCTTGAATATTTTATTTTTTAATTGGTCAAGGTTGTAGCCGGTTGTTGCTGAGATTGGAAATAGCTGCCAATCTTGCTCCAGCAATGCCTCCAGGATATCTAGATTTTCTTGTAAATGTGGGCCATCATATTTGTTGACGGCAATCAGTGCAGGAATTGAAAAGGGGAAACGCTCACTTAACTCCTGCTCCTGTTCCAGAACCGGTTGGATCTTATGTTCCTGCAAAATGGCTATCGATTCTTCAAGCTGGCTAATTGGATCGGTTTGTAAATCGATCAATATCAACAGCAGATCAGAGCGGCGAAGCAAGTCCATCATGGCCGGTTCAACATAATCGGCTTGCAGTGGGGGTGTATCGATCAACTGGATCGGAGCGTAATCAACCAGCATCATCCCCGGCGTGGGCGCCCAGGTCGTGCAGGGGAAATTGGCAACTTCGGGTGAGGCATTCGTTAAAGCTGTGACTAATGCCGATTTGCCGACATTTGGCGCGCCAATGACCGACACTTGAGCAGCCCCTTCCTTTTCGATCTGAAAAACGGATATATGGCGGCTGCCCCCTTTTTTGGTTTCCGCCTCTGCCTTTAGCTTAGATAATCTTTTGCGCAAGTCAGCGCGCAGTTTGTCGGTGCCCTTGTGTTTGGGAACGGTACTGATTAATTCTTCTAAACGGGTGATTTTTTCTTGCGGTGTAGACGCCGCTTTATAGCGTTCTTCTGCTTCTGCATATTCGGGTGGGAGATTTGTCGGCATGAAAATTTCCCTCGGTGCCCAGTATATCCTTAGGAACTATTATACACCGACCGGCGGGTTAATAAAGACGAATGATTTCACTCTCTGAGAAGATGGGACCGACATTAATTGCCAGGTTCGGCCGTGCGTATAATTGGGGAGGTACGCTAATATCAGCGAGATATAACTCACCGATTTGCTTCCTGGCCTGCTCGCTGAAGAGACCGGCTTTAGGAAGGGCAAGCGTCATCGTCGCCGATGCTTTTATCGTGGGTTTATAAGCCTGTCCGGTTGAAGTATCAAGGCCACTTGGGGTGTCCAGGGCCAGGATGGGCGTCTCTTGTTCATTGGCCCATTGAATTAAATCAGCGGCCGTTCCTCGTGGCGCTCCTTTTAGACTATAGCCAATAATGCCGTCAATAATAAGAGCAGGTCTTGCCGTGTTCTCACCAACATTCGCTGCCGGGGAAATCGAGACTCCCATACGCTGCAAAATATTTAACTGGTGCGCAGGAACCGGGCTAAAATCGTCACCCTTCTTGGTGATAAAGACTGCGACCGTCGCTCCCCAATTAGCTAATCTTCGGCCACAAACCAGCGCGCCGCCTCCGTTTCCGCCCGTTCCAGCCATGATCAAAATATTCTTAATGCCTGGATTGCCTGACAGAAAGCGCATTCTGGCCAAATGCGCTAAATTGCGACCGGCGTTTTCCATCATCTGAATTAATTGAATCTCGTAATCTTCAATCATTGCCCGGTCGACTTCGATCATTTGTTGAGTAGTCAGGGTTGGGACCTGGCTTTCTGAATGAGGGATATTCATGAGTATATTACCTTTAATAGTTTCATAATGACGTAAAACAAATTGCCTAATTTGTGCAGCCGTAAGCTGGAAGGTATGCGTTACTGTAGAATAACCTTTCCAGGTTGTTCCCTGCGCAAAAAAGGCTTTTTGCGCTACAGTACAGAGGCTTGAAGTAAATTAGCGATCAGGCCTGTCCATCCCGTTTGATGGCTGGCCCCAAGCCCAGCCCCATTATCACCGTGAAAATATTCATAAAAATAGATGTAATTGCGCCAGGCAGGATCTTCCTGGTGCCTGGTTTGACTGCCAAATACAGGACGGTTCCCGTTTTCATCCGGCAAGAAAATCCGAACGAGGCGCCGTGATATTTCATCGGCAACCCCTACTAAGGTCATCATATTTCCTGAGCCGGTGGGACATTCAACAACCAAATCATCACCATAATAACGATAAAACTCCTTTAAGGATTCAATTATCAAAAAGTTGATAGGAAACCAAACAGGTCCCCGCCAATTAGAATTTCCGCCGAAAACCAGGCTTTCTGATTCGGCCGGTTCATATTTTATACTGAAAGTCTGACCGCCAAATTCGAGCTTATAGGGATGGGATTCGTGACATTTAGACAATGAACGGATGCCAAAAGGAGAAAGAAATTCTTCCTCATCCAGCATATAACCCAAAACACTCACCAACCGTTCGCGAGTCAGGATGGAAGTGATAACCCGTTTTCCCTGGCCAGGAATATCAATACTGGCCATATTCCCACTGAGATCGGGCCGGTTATCCGTAAACCAATGCATGCGGCGATTGAAGTCCGGCATCTCATCTAACATTTGTGGTTCGATACACTCAACCGCCAGTAAGGGCATTAAGCCGACGATTGAACGAACTTTTAAGGGATGAAAAGATCCATCCGGCAGATGTAATACGTCATAGAAGAAACCGTCATTCTCGTCCCAAAGGCTGTACCCTTTCCCACCTTGATCGGTCATGGCGTGTGCAATTCGCAAGAAGTGCTCATAAAATTTTGTCGCTAAGTTTTGATAAACCGGATTTTCCCAGGACAGTTCTAAGGCGATACGCATCATTGTCAGGCAGTAAAAGCCCATCCAGGATGTGCCATCCGATTGGTCGATATGTCCCCCGGTGGGTAGTTCAGCACTGCGGTCGAAAATGCTGATGTTGTCAAGCCCAAGGAAACCACCCTGGAAGATATTGTTGCCGTCTTCATCTTTTCGATTTACCCACCAGGTGAAATTGAGCAGCAATTTGTGGAAGACACTTTCTAGAAATGGTCGATCCGCCTTGCCAACCATTGCATGATCCAACTGATATACTTCCCATGTCGCCCAGGCATGAACGGGTGGATTGACGTCACCAAAGGCCCACTCATAAGCGGGAAGTTGACCATTGGGATGGATATACCATACCCGGCCCATGAGTTCCAATTGTCTCTTAGCAAAATCAGGATCAATCAGAGTATAGGGTAGGCAATGGAAAGCGAGGTCCCATGCAGCGTACCAGGGATATTCCCATTTATCGGGCATGGAAATGATGTCAAAATTATTGAGGTGTCCCCAATTATGATTGCGGCCATTTATTCGTTCGCCTGGTGGGCGGATTGTTCCGGGATCACCATCGAGCCATTGCTGGACATCATAATAATAAAGCTGTTTTGACCACAACATCCCGGCAAGCGCCTGCCGCTGAATGCTTCTTTCTTCATCGTTCAGATTATTATCCTGGATGGCCTGGTAAAATTCATTTGCCTCTGATAGACGCTCGTCGAATATCGAGTTGAAATCTTGGAAGGGATTATCGTTGCTATGTTCTGCTAATCGCAGCCGGAAAACGGCCGTATCCCCAGCGTCAATTTCTCGATGGTATAAAAACGCCGCTTTTGTTCCAACCTGGTCTTCGTTAACCGCGGCTGAATCCCCTTCGAGCAAATAGCGGTGAAAGGCGTCTTTGACATAAGGTGTGTCATTTTCCACGCCATATAATCGTTGTTTGTTGGTTTCGTTTTCCGTAAATAAGGTTTCTTCCGGACCCTCAGCATATAGAAAATAGGTTTCCTGGCCTGGATGTTCCGCCTTCATTGTGGCTTCATCTTCAATCATGAGCTGCGGTTTGCCCTCTACATCGCCCATAGGCCCGGATGGGTAGCCCCAAGACCAGGTATTACGAAACCAGAGGGTTGGCAGCAAATGTATAGAGGCAGGTTCCGGCCCACGATTAACAACCGAAATTTTGATCAATATGTCATTCTCGGCCGCTTTGGCATACTCAACAATGACATCGAAGTAGCGGTCATCGTCAAAAATACCGGTTTCTAACAGATCATATTCAAATTCGGAATAACTCCGCCGGCCGTTTTCTTCAACAAGATCCCGGTAAGGAAATGCCGCTTGAGGATATTTGTAAAGCATCTTCATATAGCTGTGGCTGGGCGTACTGTCAAGGTAGAAATAAACTTCCTTAACATCTTCCCCATGATTGCCTTCGGGTCCGGTTAACCCAAAAAGGCGCTCTTTAAGAATCGGATCACGGCCGTTCCACAAAGCGAGAGCAAAACATAGATATTGGTTGCGGTTGCAGATTCCAGCGAGGCCATCTTCATTCCAACGATAAGTGCGGCTGCGGGCGTGATCGTGAGGAAAATAGTCCCAGGCCGTTCCATCACGGCTGTAATCTTCGCGGACAGTTCCCCAGGCTCGCTCACTGAGGTAAGGTCCCCAGTTCTTCCAGTTTGCTTCACGGCGACGATAGGCTAATAATCTTTTGTGTTCAATTGTTTGTTCCATAATATTTTAATAGGATTGACTAGGAATTCTTGACGCTTTGTCTATTAAGGGTACTTAAAGGATATCATAAAGCAATCCCCATCAATAATAAGGAATTAAATAAGAATGCGTGGTATGATCATTTACATTTCTGGAGTCGGTTTAAAGTTTAAAGCGGCTCGGTCTTATTTTTATTGATGTGAATCGATTATGATGCGGTCCAGCATTATCATCCCCAGTTTAAATTCGCCAATCATTGATCGAATCGTAAGGAACGTGTCGAATCAGGAAGGCTTTGGCTCGGATGATGAAATAATTGTGATCGGAAAAGATGAATCGCGATTGTTAGAAAAATCTGCGAGAGTACAACTGGTTGATACCGGCCGGCCGGTCGATGCCAGTTCGGCGCGCAATATCGGGATCGCAAAAGCTCAAGGGGATCTCTTAATTTTTCTTGATAGTGATTGTATGCCCCAGGAAGGTTGGTTCAAGGAGCATTTGAGAGCCAATGAGTTGGGCTTTGAGGTAGTCGGTGGCGGGGTGCTGCCCGATGGGGAAGGCTATTGGCATTTAACCTATAACCTGACTATGTTTCATGAGATATTTAGCACGGCGACCAAAGGGTGGCGGCCGTTTTTACCCACCTTAAACCTTTCAATTAGCCGGCATGTGATCGATCAAGTTGGTGGATTGGATGTTTCTTTACCTTATTCACATGATGTGGATTGGACAACGCGCATGAGGCAAGCAGGATTCTATCCTTATTTTTGGCCGGCCGCAGCCGTGCAACACCTGCACAACCGCCATTCAGTCGCCCATGTATGGCAGGATTGCGCCATTAACGGCCAATATGCCAGGCGTGTGCGAGTCGCCCACCAATACACCCTGCAAACGCCCTTCTTTTTGCGTTATCGCCCATTAACATTGCTGCTGTCTCCAATCATTGCGGCCGGGGTGACGGGGAGGATTTATGCACGCCGTTGGCGAACGATGCGTCGCCATCTCTCTCAACTTCCGGCGATTTTCATGACCAAATTAGCCTGGTGCTGGGGAGCTTTTCGCGGGTGAGTGCCGTTCAAACACCGCGTGTCTTAGCCATTGTCTTGAACTGGCAGCAGGCTGATGTAACCCTGCAATGCGTCCAGGCATTAAACGGGATGGAGGGGCCTCTGCCGGATATTCTTGTGATTGATAATGGGTCGAATGATGATTCTGCTGCGAAGTTAAAAAGAGTACCAGGAATTACCAGATTTCTGCAACTGCCGGAAAATATAGGGTTTGCTGCGGGAAACAATGTGGGGCTGCGTATAGCAATAGAGGAAGGTTACGATTATGCCTTGATCGTCAATAATGACGCGTTTGCCCATAAAGATATGTCGGTTCATTTATTGGCTGAAACCGGTCCGGACATCGCTCTGCTTTCTCCAAAGATATTGTATGAATCTGATCCGGTTCGTATCTGGTTTGCCAACGGCCGACGCCAACCCACTATCCTCGATTTACGTGATACGGGGCAGGGGCAGCTAGATGGCCCGCAATGGATGGAAAGCCACGATGTTGATTATTTGTTGGGAACCTGTTTGTTGGCTGATCTCGCGGCCGTACAAAACGTGGGGCTGTTTGATGAGCGCTTCTTTTTTTATTTTGAAGATTTGGATTGGTCCCTTCGTTTCCAACAGGCAGGCTACCGGCTGCGCGTGGTCGCTGATGCTCTCCTCTATCATAGAGTTGCCGTTAGTACGGGAGGTGAAGCGGACTCGCCCTTACGCCGTTACTACTTGGCAGCTAGCAGTGTAATTTTTTGGCGGAAACATGCAAACCAGGGTAACCTGTTGATCATATTCTTTTTCCGACTGCTAAGCGGTCTGAAAATGGTTGCCCGCTTACTGTCGCGCGGCCATTTCCAGGCAACCTGGGCATATTTACATGGCCTGCGTGACGGATGGAAAAGAAGTAGCCGAAACCCTAATTAATGATAGGACATTGTCCAAATTTTAGGGAATGCAAAGCGTTCGGCCGGCATAAATCAAGTCCATGTTGGGTATGCCATTTGCGCGAGCGATAGAAACGCGAGAAACGCCATAACGTAATGCAATTTCTCCTAAGGTGTCTCCCCAAGCAATAGTATGGACATAGCGACATGGTCCACCGACACCTGGTCCACCAGGACCACATGGTATATAAATACGGGTACCGGCGTAGATGCGATTCGGATTTGGAATCCCGGGGTTTGCCTGCATGATCGCCGGAATGGGTATTCCATATTGCTTACTAATCGAAAATAGGGTGTCTCCTCGCTGCACATAATGGTAGCCGCCACAAGCTTTTTGGGGAGCGGCATACGCGGCCGCCGTGGAAAACAAGACGGCCACAAAGGCGCAAGAAAGGAAGAGTATAATCATGTGATTACGGTTAAAATGTCTTTGAAACTTCATTACTATCTCTCCAACCATTTAATAAAATATCCTCAACCATTTAACAGTTTAGCATAATTATTTGGTGACTTTCAAGCCCCTGTTGTTAAAAACGTGTAAAAGCGGAATTGATGAGGAGGAGAAATAAAAGCGCCACTGATTAAGTGACAGTCACTTTGGTCGTTACTTGAGTGGCAATGCAGATAATAAAGTGACTGTCACTTCCCTTAAATTGCTGGGGCCGGTCTCCCGACCACCAAGGGGCAACGGTCGGGAGACCGGCCAGAGCACAGAACAACTATTTGTGACTCTTTTTAAGTGAATTAGACGCGAGTGATGTAATCCCCTGAATCAGTATTGACTTTGATATGATCGCCCGTTTGAACGAACAAAGGGGTACGTACTTTTAAACCGGTGTCGGTTACTATCTCTTTGGTGGCCCCTGTTGCCGTATCGCCGGCGACAGCATTTTCTGCTTCAACAACCTCAAACTCCATCGATTTTGGCAATTCGTAATCAATGACTTCGCCTTCGTAGTCTAATAAGTCGAGTTCCATGTTATCTCGTAGGTATTGAACGTGTTCATCGAACACGGCATGGGGGACTTGCTTTTGTTCATATGTCTCGATGTTCATGAAAACATAAAAATGGCCATCATCATAAAGATATTGGTATGTATGGTTTTCAAGTCGCACATCCTCTACACGGTCACCCGATGTAAAAGTCATTTGGAAATTGGCCCCTGTGCGCAGATTGCGGACCGTGACACGAATAGTAGCCTTGCCCCGACCCGGTTTGCTATGGCTATATTCTTTCACCTTGAAAAGATTGCCATCTTGAAGAAAGGTCGTGCCCCGACGCAGTTGGTTAACATCAATCATTTTTGAGTAGCTCCTGTTATTTAGGAATGGTATGGATTTGTATGGGTTATAATTTACTAAACGAATGGATCGGAACGCGCCCGGCGATTCCACCACAAGATTGCTGCTGAAGAACCGGTCAGGATGAGTAGCCCGGCAATAAACCATATGACGTCCGCCAACGGCGTGACGCTGCGCAGGGTAAAATCACCCAGTTCAATAACCAATGGTTCTGCTTCTTGCAGTGCATAAAACATCACAAGAGTGTATCATAAACGGCGTAGAATTGACAAAGAAACTAAGGAGACCCCACATGAGTAAATCTATCATTCAAACCAAGAACGCACCGGCCGCCATCGGGCCTTATTCCCAAGCTGTTCGAGTGGGTCAATTTGTGTATACGGCCGGCCAGATCCCTCTGGATCCGGCGACTGGAAAAAAGATAACGGGCACAATTTCATCCCAAACAGAGCAAGCTCTAAAAAATATTGAGGCGATTTTAGCCGAGGCTGGGGCCTCATTGGCTGATGTGGTCAAGACGACGGTTTTCCTGCAAGATATGGATGAGTTTGGAGAGATGAACCGCGTCTATGAACAGTTCTTCACTGAATCTCCACCCGCCCGCTCGACTGTGGAGGTGGCGGGGCTGCCGTTAGGTGTCCGTGTGGAAATTGAAGCCGTGGCCTATTTGGATCTGGAGTGCTGATGAATAAGAGACAACCCTGGTACGAGGTTTCCCGGCAGTTGGTCGATGTGGCAATGGGGCGACAGCCGGCCGATTTACTGATTCGTGACGGCCGATGGGTCAATGTGCATAGTGGCGAGATTTTGCCGGGGACCGATGTAGCGGTTTGTGGCAGCCGGATCGCCTATGTCGGCCAGGACGCAGGACATTGCATTGGACCGGACACGGAGATAATTGAAGCAGATGGCCGCTACCTGGTGCCGGGCTTTTGTGATGCGCATATGCACGTGGAAAGCGGTATGGTTACCGTTACGGAGTTTGCAAGAGCGGTCATTCCTCATGGCACGACCAGCATGTTCGTCGATCCCC
>JANQGC010000025.1 GCA_028277515.1 Anaerolineae bacterium | reverse complement strand
AATTCCTGATCCCCTCGGTCCCTGGGGCGTTCGCGGGGTGGCCGAAATGCCGTTTATCACTTTTGCCCCGGCTGTAGTCGCTGCTTTACATGACGCAACGGGCGTCTGGTTCGATCAAATTCCGCTCACACCGGACCGTGTTGTGGCCAGGTTGCGCGAGCATGGCATCGGTGGTTGAGAATAGTGAAAACATAAGCGTGTAACCAACGGCCGTCCCCTATTTGGACGGCCGCTGGCCTAAACGGTAACCGTTATGTACTTTAAAGATCGCCTGGTCATCGTTCGCGGTGGTGGTGATTTGGGCACCGGCGTGATATACCGCCTGGTGAAATCCGGTTTTCCCGTCCTTTGTCTTGAATTAGCCCGGCCGCTGGTTGTGCGACGCCAGGTGGCGCTGGCCACGGCCGCTTTAGAAGGCCAGGTCTCCGTGGAAGATTTACAAGGCTTACGCGTAGCATCTGTGCAAGAGGCCGTTCGACTAGCTTATGAAGGGTTAATTCCTGTGCTGATCGCTCCCGGTCTCGATCCTGTCCTCCGTGACCTGCCCCAACCTCCTTATGCCCTCGTCGATGCACGGATGGCTAAACGGAATATCGACACTAGCATTGACCAGGCCTTTCTGGTGATCGCCCTGGGACCCGGTTTTTCCGCCGGAAAGGATTGCCATGCCGTCATCGAAACCATGCGCGGCCACACCTTAGGCCGGGTCATATGGCAGGGACCGGCTTTGCCCAATACCGGCACGCCGGGCATCATCGCCGGCAAAGGGGCGGAACGCGTCTTGCGCGCGCCGGCCGCTGGCCATGTCATTTGGCACTTTAAAATTGGTGATCGTGTCGTTTCCGGTGACCTCGTTGGTACAGTGAATAGTCTCCCCGTCCTGGCACCCTTTGATGGCGTGATTCGCGGCTTAATTGCCGGTGGAACACAGGTCAATAAAGGCTTGAAAATAGGGGATGTGGATGCTCGCGCCGACCGGTCGGCCTGTTTCACCATATCGGATAAGGCCCTATCCATTGGCGGTGGCGTTTTAGAAGCGATCCTGTCTCATCTTTCAAGTCAAAACGGCCAGGCTAAATAACCCCCTGCTCACATATGAAACGCAAACAATCGTTGCTGCAAGCATTTAACCTGGGTGCAGAAAAGGCGTTGGTCGCCTTTTGCGGTGCCGGGGGCAAAAGTTCGCTGATGTTTGCGCTTGCTGCCCAACTATCAGGCCGGCTGCTAATCACCAGCACAACGCGCATGGCCAGTACGCAGATCGCCAAAGCTGCGGCTTCCTTAGAAGCCACGATTGTAAACTATACGAACCTCTCAATCTTGGAACAGAGAAAGGCTGCTAAAAAACTTATTTTATTTTCCGGCTCTTTAAATGAGGAAAAGGTGTCGGGTATTCCCAAAGATATGCCGGTTCAACTGCTGCAACTGTTCGATTTCATACTGGTGGAGGCGGATGGTGCCAGGATGCTGCCTATTAAAGCGCCAGCAGAGCATGAGCCGGCCATACCGGATGGCACGACCCTGGTTGTGCCGGTCATTGGCATTGATAGTTTAGGCCATCCGATTCAAGAAACAGCCCATCGCCCTGAATTATTAGCTGCATTGCTGGGCAAAACGAAGTCTGACATATTAACCAGGCGCGATTTAGCTCAGGTGTTGATCGATCGGAATGGCGGCCTCAAAAATGTGCCACAGAATGCCCGCGTCATTCCTGCAATTAATAAGGTGGAAACGGATAAACAGCTAAAGGCAGCCCGCGACATTGCCCAGCAGATATTATCAGAACCACGGATTGAACAAGTCGTCATCAGCCAGGCCCAATCAAAAACCCCTGTAATAGAAGTCCATAACAGGGTGACCGGTGTCATCCTTGCTGCCGGACAATCGAAACGCATGGGACGTAGCAAACAACTTTTGCCCTGGGCAGACACGACTGTTTTAGGTCAAACGATCCATCACGTGCAGGATTCGGCCGTGCATGATATTCTCGTCGTCGCCGGTCATGAGGCCGCAGCCGTGATGGAAATTGCATCGGCCGCAGGCGTGCTCGCTGTGATTAACGAACAATATGCCCAAGGCGAAATGCTGTCCTCCTTACAAACGGCGGTTAAAAAGTTGAAACCCCAAATTGCCGCTGTGCTCGTCATGCTGGCCGACCAACCGATGATCCATCCCGAAACAATTACCCGTTTGCTGGAAGCCTACTGGCAGGGTCAGGGCACACTCATAGCGCCAACCTATCAAGGCCGGCGCGGCAACCCGGTCTTAATTGACCGCCGCCATTTTGCCGAACTGCTGACCTTACCACCGGGAAGCGCGCCACGCGATTTGTTAAAGCAATATGAAGTGGCGCTGGTAGCGGTGAATTCGCCAGCGGTGCTGCAAGACATCGACAGCCCGCAAGATTACGCGCGATTGAAACCCTAAAATAGAAAGCCGGCATCTAACTACCTGACAGGTTAGAAATAGGACGTGGACAAGAGCGAATTTACGCCGATAATAATAAAAATTTCAGCGTCATCAGCGTGAATCAGCGTCCAATTAATCTTCTCTTTGTAAAAGTGTCAGGTCCCTAGAACCGGCAATAAAGGATAGAGGATGAAAGGAAAACGTGTAGAGGATTCAAAAATAACCCTTTCCCAGGTTATGAATGTGAACGATGCCAATATTTTGGGTAATGTTCATGGCGGCATTTTGATGAAATTAGCGGATGAAGCGGGCGGATTGGCTGCTGCGCGACATGCCAGCCGCCCGGTGGTCACGATCACGGTCGACTCAATGACCTTCCATTTGCCGGTCAATATCGGCGATCTCGTCCAGATTTCGGCAGCCGTGACCTGGACCGGCTGCACCTCGATTGAAACCCGAGTATCCATCCACGCTGAAGATGTCATCAAAGGTACAAGAACCAATACCAATACCGCCTTTTTTGTCTATGTGGCTCTTGATGAAAATGGACGGCCGACGCCCGTGCCTGCTCTTATATGTGAAACGGAAGATGAAAAACGACGTTACAAAGAAGGGGCGAAAAGGCAGGCCTATCGCCTGAGAGAACGAAAATGACATCCTCCCGAACACAAATCACGCTTATAGGTGGCTTCACTGCCATTTTTATCGGTTATCTTTCCGTCTGGCTGCCTGGACCAGGAGCCGGGCTTAGCTTCCTAGGCATTGAAATGGGGGAGTGGTTTAAATTTGTGGGGTTGGGCGCCCGCCGCGATATTTTTTATCTCCCCCCTATCACTTTGGGTCTAATACTGGCCATCTGGACCATGACCTGGCCGGAAAACAATTGGCGAGCCTGGTGTGTGCGCGCTTTGGCCTTTCTGGTTAGCCTTCTGGCCTTCCCGGCCGTTGAGGATATAACCGGACCCGTTCGGGATCAGTATACCTTGCGTGTCTATATGATTGCCCTGGTTGGGATTGTCTGCCTGGTAAGTGGTTTGTGGAAGCCAGGCAAAAACCTGGCCTGGATACCCTGGGTAACATTGGCCATCCTGGGGGTGATAGGCGGGCTGCTCCCAACATGGATGGTTCTGAATGCCCGATCCTATGCCGCCCAGATTATCGGAGTCTCAATTGGTATTGGATTTGGTGTCTGGTTGAATGTTATTGGACACTTCCTTGTCGTGGGAATCAGTCTCATACAAATCCCATTAACAAGGCGCTCAAGGATGGTAGTCACCTAGAATAAAAGCGTAAAGCGTAATCGTCATCCTCATACGCTTTACATCCATTATTCTATCACTTATTGTGTGACCATACGTTCGTCAATATATGTCACTGCTTCGCCGACTGTGGTGATCTGCTGCGCTTCTTCATCTGAGATTTCGCCACTAAACTCTTCTTCAAAAGCCATGATGAGTTCAACCAGGTCAAGCGAATCTGCTTCCAGGTCTTCACGGAAGCGCGCCGAGGGAACAACTTGATCTTCATCAACACCCAATAAATCAACAATGATAGTCGTTATGCGACTTTGTGTATCGCTCATAGAATAATTTCTCCTTCGTCTCGATTCTAGCTATGGTTGCCTGATAATTTTAGGTCCAAGTGATAGATTGTCAAGCCAAACGGCAATACCCAGCATAAGATAGAATGCAAATGCCAGATCGACCAGGAAAAAACTATGATCAACCAGGCCATGAACCAGCATGGCTGCCAGCGCGCCGCTTAATCCGGCAGCGATGGGCAACCAAATTGGTGGGACTTGATTCAATGCGCGCTTGAGCGTGCGTGCCAAAATAAAAATCATCCAGCCGCCAGCCAGCAGGCCAACCAGACCCAGGCGTGTGCTGAAATCAAGCAATATATTGTGGGGATGGTTGAGGTTGGGTTCCTGCCAGGCCGCGTCAAGAATATAGCGGCCGCGGTAAGCATAAAGGAAATTGTCTAATCCCACACCGAACAAGGGATTCTCGCGAACCATTTGCCAACTGGCCTGCCATAAATTAAGGCGAAAAACCCCGGTAGGGCCTACCAAAGAAAGGCGGGCAGCCAGGGCTGGGATTTGTTGGGCCAGGAACAATCCGGATATGCCCAGGATCAGGAAAGCCGCCACCCACGGCCAGGGTGAACGATTGTTGTGTCGCTGCCAAATCCAAAAGACAGCTAAAACCCCGGCGGGTAGGCTCAGCAGCAGCCCTCCCTTGCTAAAGGTCAGGAGCATGGCCAGCCCCAGGGGAATTAAAGCGGCAGCCCACAACCGGCGACGTCGCCGGTTGGCCACTTGTCCCAAAAGAACCATACCGAGCAGGAGTGGGATGACCCGCCCAAGGTATAAGGCGACGTTATTGGGTGAACCATAGATGGAGCGCAGACGCATCAGCCCGCCTTCGGCCGTAATCAGGTTTTGACCACTGATGTACTGCCATAAACCAATCAACGCCACCAATACCGCACCCAGTATGTAAGCATCCAGAACGATCCACATCTCCTTATCGTTTGGCTTGATGAGCCGCAGAGTGAGATAAAATAAAGCGGGAACCAAGATAACCGTGCGCAGTTCGTTGGTAGCCACATCCAATCTTTCCGTGAAAAAGAGTGAGAGGATGGCCACGGCCGTGAAAATCAACACGGCATAATCGGCGCTGTGCAGAGACGGCCGTTTGAAATGCACACGCAGCGGCGCGCGCTCTCGCCAATTGAGTAATTGGCCGGCAATGATCCGCAGCATCGTGGCCGCCAGGGTCACCAGGGTAAACACTTCAACGGCCGAGAAGCGGTATGTGAACACCGGTTTGGCTAACTGGGGAACGTAAAAGGGAATGGCAAATGCCACTAGAGCCAATCCCCAAGCTGGGCGCAAGGTTAGCAGCACCATTAAGGCCAGAAGAGCAAGGGCAAAAAAGAAAAAAGCAGGGGTGACATAAAAAAGAGATGCTGCTGCGGCCGTCAATGCTAACTGCCCACCATCTCCCAGGCGACGATACATGCCGGCCAATTGTTCCCCCCAGGTCAGCCACCCGGTAATTGAAACCAGGATAGCCACAGAAGCCGTCATAACCAGCTGCCAGCGTTCACTGATTTTATTGTATGATTGGTGAATTTCCTTGCCCCAATCTCCCCAATCAACTCGTCGCCCGGCAATGATAGCCAGAACAAAAAACAACAAAGAAGAGAGGAGTAAGCCAACAAACAGCCAATCCATTTGATCGCCGACTGGTCTGTAACCCACACTGAAACCGTTCAAAGCCCATTGATCCCAACCCCGCGAGGCAGTGATCGTTATCGTGTGCTGCTCAGGGGTTAAATTTTGGGCCACCGGTTCGACGGTGATGTAATCCTCAGCCGGATCGGGAGAGGTCAAGACCAGCGCAGCCCCGTTTTCGTCATAGGGCAAGGCATTAGCCGGGTTCCCGTCCACCGTAACATACAGGCGTGCCCGGAAATCCGCCCGGCGCACGCGCAGCCCCACATCGGTCCCCCAAAAAGTGAAGCTGACCCGGTCCGCCGCTCCTCCTTCGGCCGGTTGGCTGATGTCTGCGCCAAACTCGGGAGAAAAGCGCCATCCCCCTTCATAAACCTGGGCCGGATCTTCGGGGCTGGCCAGGTGAAAACCCGGATAGGCGACGGCGGGATCAATACCTGCCAGGTATTCCTGCAAAGCACCGGCGACCGGTCTTCCGGCGATACTGAAACCCCAGCGCGGATCATCCGCATCATCTCCCGGTTTCCAATTCTCCAGGAACATAAACCCCATCCAGGGCCATTCCTTGCGTGCGCGGTCCAGACCTTCAACACTGTAACGCGCCTGCTCATCTTCGTTTGCACCCCCCCAGACAGATGGCGGTCCACTCCAGTCAGGGGGCAGGCTGTTCCAGCCCCAGTTGCCGGCCCACAACGCTTTATGACCATCCCCATTCCTTTCCATGACCTCGCGCAGGAGAATGATGCGGCTGAAATTTAACGCTTCCCTGCCGGTCGCTCGATCATCAGGCGGCGCGTCAAAACCGTAAGGCTTGCCGGCAACAACGTCAAAAGAGGGGGCGGCGCCCGCCTCATATAAAGCCTGGAGATATAGGTCATCGGCCAGGTTTTCCGGCCCTGTTTCTGATGTAGGAGCGAGCGGGGCGGTGACAATCACCACTTGCGGGTCTGCCTGGCGAATCGCCTGGGATGATGCCATCAACAATGCCGCATATTCATTGGCATTAACCGGAGCGCCACCCCAATGGCTGCTTAAATTCGGCTCATCCCAAATAAAATATGCATTAATGTCATCCCCATACCGGGCAGCAAATTCACCCGCCCAGTCGGCGAATAGATTTAAATCATTAGGTGGCGCATATTGATCGGCCGGATGGCCATCCAGCAGAGGTACAAGCTGTAGTCCTTGATCGGAAATCGCAGATACAAGGCGATCGGCTGCCTCCCAGTCAAAATCTTCCTGGTAGTAAAATGGCTGCTTAACAGCAGTGATCCCCAGATCTTCTATCTGAGCCAGCTCAGCCTCCAGGGAACTGTCATCCAGTTGGTCGAGATAAATATTGACGCCAGGCTGGGCGCCACCAAAATTGATGGGTTCCGGCAATCCGTCCGGAATCCCCCGGCTGGTATAAACGTGCTGGGCACGCACGGCACCGGCTGCTAATAAGGCCAATCCAGCAAGAACAACTAATCCTATTGCCAGGTAGGGTTTGGATTTCAAATAATGCGCCCCAATGGGTGGCAGGTGCTCATTTCAGTAAAAACGTTTGTTTTACCCTTACGCCTCTTGCCAAAGCTCCCGGATATCCGGAGCCAGCGAGTCGCTCACGGCATCGCTAACATCGTCACCGGCGATATCCTTAAGCTGGTGAAAAATTGCCCTGGTTGGCGTGCGGGCAAATTCAGCATCACTGTTTCCGCTGCGCTTGGCAACTTCCTTTAAAAATTCCTCACTGCTCTTATTGGGATTGCGAAAATGGAGCAGCCAAAACGTACGTGTTAAATCGGCCGCCAGTTCTTCAGGTAAGACCCTGGCCAGGCGTTTTTTTGTGCCACGATCAATATTGAGACTTAACGTTCTAAGAACAGCTTCGCTCCAGCGCGCAGCCGCCCGCTTGGTCAGTAACAGGCCATCTTTTTGGATTTGTTCATAATATTTCCCCTGGTCAAATCCATTACTCTGTGTCATTTTCTTTCTCCGCTTTGATTATCTTTACCACCGAATTCACGATAAAATGTGACTTAGCCCAGGTTTTCAGTAGTCCCTTGTAATCGCGATTTCCATATCGCGCGCTTGGGTCAGAACGCGAAATGGATTTCGCGGTTACTAACTCCTTAAAAACTTGATTTAGGATTTAGGAATCCTGTTGATCTCTTCCTTCAATAAGTTTACAATTATAAATTGGCTAAATTGCTCTTGTAAAATTGACGAATTGCCGTGAAACGGTATACTTTTATGCCTTTTTGAGGGCCATAGGATTATAACCGAAATTGTAACCGCAATAAAACCACCATTCCCGGGTGAGGACTTAAAAAGCGAAGGAATTTTAAAATGTCTGATGATCGCATAACGATCGTTGCCGAACCGCGCACGGTAACTGGAAAAAAAGTGAATAAATTGCGCCGCCAAGGTGTCGTACCTGGCGTTATTTATGGGCAATCTGAGCCGGTAAATATTCAGATGAACGCCAAAGATTTACGCCGCGCACTACGTGTCACGGGTACAAATCAATTGGCTACCTTGGATGTACAGGGTAAGGAATATACAGTATTGGCGCGCGAGATCCAGCAACACATCACGCGTAATGATTTACTGCACATTGATTTCATGGAAGTTGATATGAAAGCAACTATCACTTCTGAAGTTGATATCATCACGGTTGGTGAGGCACCTGTAGAAGAAGCCGGCGAAGGCACAATTACACAATCAACTTATTCTATCGAAATTGAATGTCTACCCGACGATTTGATTTCACAAGTTGAAGTTGATGTTTCCGTTATTGAAAATCCCAACGATACGATTTTAGTAAAAGATATCAGTATACCCGAAAGTATTACCGTTTTGACCGATCCCGATACCTTAGTTGTCGGTTTTACCTATACTCGCGCCGCTTTGGAGGAAGAAGAAGAGGAGTTGGAAGAAGACATGGAAGTTGTCGATCCCGATTCCGTCGAGGTCATTTCCAAAGGTTCCGAAGAGGAAGATTCCGAATAGAATCTCCAATTATTCTTACGAGTTCAAACAGGTCGGTGTATCTCACCGGCCTGTTTTTTTGTCTGACATAAGGATGCGTGCCGCCTCCTAACGGGCGAGATACAATTCCAGCCATGCGAAATTGGGTTCAGTGGCTTCTTCTGTCGCTCATTTTAATCATCGCGCTCGCTCTGCGGTGGACAGGGTTAGATTGGGATGAATACAATCATTACCATCCGGATGAACGCTATATCACCTGGGTAGCTACCAGCATTGAATGGCCTGAGGATATTAGCCTCGCCTTTAATCCCCAGGCAAGTTCCTTTAACCCCTTTTATTGGCCGGATGATGCTGAAAGTGAGGGCATTGTTGTCTTACAAGGGGAGCCGCGCGATTTTGCTTACGGACATGTACCGCTTTATTTAGGGGTCCTGGCCACGCGTCTCGTTGAAAAAGTCAGCCCAATGCTGATGTTTTTTTTTCCTGATGAGTGGCTTTTGACAAAAGATATCCTTAACGCGCGCGAGGCGATTGAGTTCCGCCATCTGACGGCCGTCACCCGGGCACTGACCGGCCTGATCGATACGGCTATCATTCTGATCCTCTTCCTGATCGGCCGTCGTCTTTATAGTCCACAGATAGCCCTCCTGGCGTCTGCATTTCTGGCATTCAATGTCATGCATATCCAGATCGCCCATTTCTTTACCTCCGATCCCTACCAGGCGCTTTTCGTCATTTTGGCGCTCTATTTCATGAGCCGCGGCATCCTTGATGAGCAGGTTCTTACCAGGAAAGCCTGGGTCTTAAGACCGTCCGTTTTCAACTTTATTTTGGGCGCCATATTCATTGGCCTGGCTGTCGGCTCAAAATTTTCGGCCGTCCTGCTATTCCTACCATTATTCACGGCCCTCCTGCTAAGCCGCACGCCGCATCGCTGGTGGCGCCTGGCATTAGCTACCCTCGTAGCCTCTTTCACCTTTTTCATCACTAATCCTTTTGCTGTGCTCGATCTGAGCTGCCAGGTACTAACACCGGCGATGTCCCTGGGTCCTTTTACCCTGCCGGCTTTGGATTGGCGTTCCTGTTTCTTGCAAAATGTCATCACCCAGGGGGCAATGGTCCGGGGCAGTGTCGAATTGGGCTTCACTCGACAATATATTGGGACACTGCCCTTCATTTATCCCATAGAGATGCAGTTGCGCTGGGGAATGGGCTGGCTGCTCGGTATCCTGGCTTTCGCCGGATTTGCCTGGGCGATCTGGGTTGGCGGCCGCAACGGCTGGCGCTGGATCCAGTTTCATGATGACGCCAACGAACCGGCCATCACGCCCGCTCAAAGCGGGGCACTGGTCCTATTAGCCTGGACCCTGCCTTTCTTTATCACAACTGCCGGCTTTCAGGTGAAGTTTATGCGCTATTTACTGCCCCTGACGCCATTTTTGATGCTTTATGGTGCAGCTTTGCTCTGGCAGTGGCCGAATCGCATCGGCCGTTCACTTACAGCCACCCTCATCCTGGCCGTCACCGCCTTTTACGCCGTCAGCTTTGTCAATATTTACAGTACGGACCACCCCTGGAACATCGCCTCGCGCTGGGTGTATGACAATATCCATCGGAACAGCTTGATTGCCGGCGAACAGTGGGATGATTCATTGCCGACTTCTATGCGCATTGACGGTGATCTACGACTGCGTAATGAATACCGGCACGATCAGCTCACCTGGCTCACCGGTCCGGATGAACTGGATGATCAACAGAAGTTGGATCGCAACTTGCGCCTCCTGGAACGGGCGGAGGTCGTCACCGTCCTGTCCAACCGCGTGTACGGCGTTGTGCCTCGTCTGGACGAACGCTTTCCCTTATCCAGCCAGGCTGCCCAGCTTTTGTTCGACGGCAGCCTGGGCTATGAACCGATATTTGTCAACACCCGCATGCCAAATCTCTTGGGCATCCATTTTAAGCCGGATTCCTTTGGCTGGCCCGGTTTGCAGCCGCCTGATCTTGTAGAAGAGTATCTTGGTGGTAAAAGGGGCATTAATGGCGGCCGTTTCGATGAGAGCTTTACCGTATACGACCAACCGCTGGTGATCATATTTGAAAACGTGGAAAGAAAAACGGCGGAAGAAATGCACCGGCTGTTTAACGATTAGCCCATTCAACCGGCAGAGATATAATGAGGACGTTTATTCTGTAGCGTAAGCTTTCCAGCTTGCGCAGGGAAGGAAACCATCCAGACAGCAAACCCAAACAGCCCATCCGGCGCCAGCCGCAAATATCTTTTTCTCACCGTTTTCATCGCCGGCATGAGCACCCTGGCTATTGAGTTTACGACCAGCCGCATGCTGCAAACCGTTTACGGCACCTCCAACCTGGTCTGGGCCAATGTCATCGGCCTGGTCTTGTTGTTTTTAACCGCCGGCTATTTCCTGGGCGGCTGGCTGGCCGTCCGTTATCCAAATCAAAGCGCCTTTTATGGCCTGGTCACCCTGGCCGGGTTTAGCAGTGTATTTTTCCTGCTGCTAACCAGCCTGCTGCTGCGTTCGGCCGCAGCCGCTATGGCTGTCCTAAACCTGGGGGCTATTGTCAGTTCCCTGATTGGTGTATTTTTCACTCTCGCCGTTCCGGTCACGCTTTTGGGCTGTGTCTCCCCCTATGCCATTCGCCTGGCCGTGCGCGATGTTGGAGAAGCAGGCCGGATCAGCGGCCGAATTTATGCCCTTTCCACCTGGGGCAGCATCTTAGGTACTTACTTGCCCGTGCTGCTGGTTATTCCCCTGGCCGGATCGCGGCTGACGGCCGTCATATTCGGCGGCTTACTGCTGATCGTCGGCCTTTTTGGTCTTTGGCGCAGCAACCGCCGCGCAGCAGGCATCGCCTTATTACTACCCCTTATCCTGCTGCCATTTATCTTCCTCTGGACGCAAGGCGGGATCAAGGCTTATGAAGGGCAGATCTTTGAAACGGAATCCGCTTACAATTATGTGCAGGTTGTGCGCAATGGTGACTGCAACTATCTCTTGCTTAACGAAGGGCAGGCCTACCATTCCTTTTACTGCGATGACGGCCGAGTGCCGCGCATTTCCGTGTGGAGTATCATGCTTGCCACCCCATTTTTTAACCCTGGGCCAGTTGAGGTTGACAGTTTAGCCGTCATTGGGTTGGCCGCCGGCACGATACCCAAACAGTACAACCGGGTCTTCGACGGCCTGACCATTGACGGCATTGAACTCGATCCGGCTGTTGTGCAGGCCGGTCGCGACTATTTTGCCCTGGATGATCCCAACATCAACGTCATCGTCGGCGACGGCCGTTATGAATTAAATCAACTGCCGGGACAATATGATGTCATCACCCTGGACGCTTACAAGGTGCCCTACATCCCCTGGCATTTAACCACCCAGGATTTCTTTTATGAGGTTCGTGACCACCTGACGGACAACGGGGTGGTCGCCGTCAATGTCGGCCGCGCGCCAAATGATCGCCGTTTGGTCGAAGCGATTACGGCCACGCTGCAAATGGTTTTCCCTTCGGTGCATGCGATTGACGTACCGGGGGCTTTGAACACGATCTTGGTGGCCACTGTGCGGCCGACGACCGCTGAAAATTTGCGAGCCAATTTGGACAATTTAGATGGAAATGCCGATCCCTTGCTGCGTGATGCTTTAGAAACGGCCGTGACCCACCTCGTACCGGCCACAAGCGGCGATATAATTTTCACTGATGAGCGCGCCCCAGTAGAAACCATCGTCGATTCCCTCGTCCTGCGCTTTTTGCTGGAAGAAGGACCGACCGGCCTACCCGGATTAGGAAATTGAGTTGTAACGCGATTTGTCTAAATCGCCGTTTTGCGATTTAGGCAAGTCGCGTTACATTGGAGAAAAACTTTGCAAAATAAACGCCTTTACACCATCATCCGCTGGCTCATTGTGATAGCCATCCCTTTTCTGCTTATCCTGGGCACAGTCAGGCTACTGATTGCCTGGGAAAACCCGACCTACCCGGAGTGGGAATATCGCCGCATCGCCCCCGATGCTTTTGGTTTCACGCTTGAAGAACGGCTGGCGTTGGCAGATGCTACCCTGAATTATTTACAGCGCCCCGAACCTGCCGGCGAAGTCATCTATCTGTTAGAAGATCTGCGCCTGCCTGGTACGGATGAGCCGCTTTATAATGAACGAGAAATTGGCCATATGTTAGACGTCAAAAACGTGGCTGACGCCTTTAAGAGCGTGCTCTGGGTGCTGAGTATTATCGTCGTTGGCGGGTTAATCTTGCTGTTGGCTCGCCCTGAAACCCGCTCTCAAGGGGCTAAGGCGCTCAAGCATGGCGGGTTGCTGTCTGTGATCCTGGTTTTGGCAATCATTTTGTTTATGGGTGTAGCCTGGAGCCTGGCCTTTACTGTTTTCCACAACCTGTTCTTCGCTTCAGGCACCTGGACCTTCAGCTACAGCGATTCCTTGATCCGTCTTTTCCCGGAGCAGTTCTGGTTTGATTTTGGCTTGCTCTGGTTTGGACTCATCTTGTTAGAAGGCATCATTTTAGCCTTGATCGGTTTTGGATTGGGCAGAAGATGGAGCTAAATACATGAAATCAGCGGTCATCACCGGCGTTTCCTCAGGGTTAGGGCAGGCGACGGCCGAGCACCTGGCTCAAAACGATTACCTGGTGTTTGGCAGCGTGCGCAAGCCGGAGGATGCAAATTACCTGACCCGGCGGTTAGGCGATCGATTTATTCCGCTTCTATTTGATGTTACGGACAGCGCGGCGATTGGCTCGGCCGTGACCCAGGTGCAAGAGACTATTGGTAACAACAATCTTAGTGCTCTCATTAACAATGCCGGCATCGTCATACCCGGACCCTTGCAAGAGACGCCCCTGGAAGAGTTTCGCGCCCATTTTGAGGTTAATCTGTTTGGACTACTTGACGTCACCCAACAGTTTCTACCCCTGTTAGGCGCGCGAATAGATGCACCTCACCCGCGCGGCCGGATCGTCAACATCAGTTCTGTCAGTGGGCAGATCGCTTACCCCTTCATGGGTGCATACGCCGCATCCAAGCATGCCCTGGAAGCGCTATCCGACTCCTTGCGCCGCGAACTGATGCTTTATGACATCGACGTTGTACTCATTGAACCGGGTACAACCAGTACCCCGATCAAAGATAAATATAAAAAGCAGATTGAACGCTATAGTGAGGGAGATTATGGAGAACTGTTTGCTGGGCTGGAGAAACAATTGGCCGAAAGAGAGCGCAGCGGTTTGCCGGTGGAGAAGGTGGTGCAGGTGATTGGTACGGCCGTTTCCAGTAACAATCCACAAACTCGCTACCCTATTCCGCGCAAGCGCCTCACCGGCTGGCTCATTCCCCGCTGGCTGCCTGACCGTTGGTTAGACCGCATCGTAGCCGGGCGGCTGGGTATAAAAAAATAAGACTCACCAGTTGAGTATGATTTCAACCGCACTGGTCCGATAAGGGTACACCCAGACCCCCTCCTTGACCTTACGATTACCCCGGCGCACCTCAATCTCATAGTACCCCGCCTCCACATCATCAAAAGCGAAATTTTCCTGCCAACCTTCATCAGCATTAAGGGGAATATCGCCGATAGTATATGTTGTTGTTTCTGCATATTTGGAGGGCGCATCCACGCGGCGCAAAAAGAGTTGCGCGCCCTGTACCAGTTCGCCGCTGGGCCAGGAGACACGGCCGACCACAACCCCATGATCCGGAAAGGGATAAAGCCAGAGCAGCGGGTTGCGCGTACTGCCATAATCATTTTGGTCAACACGCACTTCAAAATGCAAATGGGGTCCATCAGCGACCCCCGTCGCCCCGGAAAGGGCGATGATTTCCTGGGATTCGACCTGCTGGCCTTCCTCAACCAGGATCTGCGAAAGGTGCCCATAAAGATTGTAAACCGGCTGGCCAAGGAATTGTGTATCCAGTTCGATAACCACCAGGTTGCCGTAAAAATTTTTATGCGGGCCATAACTTTGCTCATCATCAGCGCCGGCGACTACGACGGTTCCACTGGCGGCCGCCAGTATTTCGGTGCCGGTAGGCACGTAAAATTCCACGCCATGATGGGGACGTAAGTTGCCCCCACGCGTGCCACCGTAAGGGTAAGCCTTATCTGTCCACACGGTACCACCTTCGGCGATAGGCCGGCGCAGCCAATAATGTTCATTAGTTGAGGTGAAAGGCAATGCTGGCGGTGTGAATGTGGGCTGCGGCGTAGGAGAAGGCGTGGAGCTGGGAGCCACTTTAGCCTCAGCAGGTCCATCTTCTTTTGGCGGCTCAGGTGGCGGTATCGTCGGTGAAACCTCAACTAAGGAAAACGCAGGCAGCTCAACCGGTACGGGTGTTTCCGGCCCACCTGCATTTATTGCGGCCGGGCTGGGCTGTTCAGGGGCCGCCGTTACCGCAATCGTTGGAATGGCCACAGTCGGTGCAGGGGAATTGCTCTCAGGTAAAGCGGCCGTCTCCCGGCAGGCGCTGTTGAAAAGAACGATCAGGGGCAAGGCAAGCGTAAAAAGCAAAAACCTCCCTCGCCCGGCGCATCGCATGGGCAAATCTAAAATCCTCCGCGTTTTGCCGCCAATTTCTTCGCCTCTTCGGCAAGGCTGTCCACCGCCTCTTCCAAATCGGCGATCTGTCCCCGGTATTCGGCCGCCAGAGCCTGGTCCTGCATACCCGCGCAGTTGATCTTGACATTCATCCCGGCGACCTGGACAGCCGCCTGGGCCATGATGGCACCGGCAACTGCGTCAGATGCGGCATTAACATTGCCAATACGCGTGATGGCCGCAGCTAGTTCAGCGGCTCTCAGGCTTAATTTTGCTACCCGTAGGGGAACGTTAGCGGCATAGATGGTGGCTGATTCAAGCGCCTCTGCCTTTTGGTCTTTTTCTAGCGATTTGTCACGATAAACAGCCATGACGCCATTGAAGGCTGCGCTGTCCTCGTCTACCGCTTTGGCAAGTTCGACCCGCAGGTGGCCGGCATCCTCCAATATCTGCTGCGCTTCCGCGGAAACATCCTGATATTTCTTGCGGCCGGTGGTTAAGCCGGCGACCATTTGCACCAGGGCCGCCGCCAGTGCACCGGCCAAAGCGGCCGTCGAGCCGCCGCCCGGCGTAGGCCTGGCCGAAGCGGTCGCCTCAATAAACTCATTAGGGGCTAAAACGTCACCCTCTGTATCCAGCAATTTGTATTCCAACACCTGGCCATCCTGCATATCATCAAGCTGTAAATAATATTTGGCCGCTTCCATTAACGCTTTTTGGGGCGTCATGCCGATCAATTCCGCCTTGGTGATGCTCAACCCATAACGCGCCGCCTCCCGGCGCACCAATTCCTGTACGCGATAAATCGGCGTCTTTGCAAAATTGGTGAGGTTCATGCTCACCTGCGCCTGCCCCTCGACCAGGAAACCCTTGGCCTGAACGTAGCGCAGGCCCCCGCCAATGAAGCGGATGTCACGGGCGATCTTGTCAGCAATTTCTACGTTGTTGCTGTTCAAATATATATTGTAAGCGATCAGAAACGGCCGGGCACCGATCACCGTTGCGCCCCACGGTTTTGCTTGCGCCGGGCCAAAATCCGGTTCGCGATCAGGATTCGTCGCCACTTCACTTTTCCAAAGTTCATATTCCCCTTTGCGAATCGCGGAGAGTTTCTTGCGTTCGGGACGGGTCGCCGCATCACCGTAAAGGTAAACAGCGATACCTAGTTCCTGGCCAACGCGCCGGCCAAGTCTCTGGGCGATGGCCACGCAATCGGCCGTGCTGACGTTTTTTACGGGGATGAAGGGGCACACATCAGTAGCGCCGATGCGTGGATGTTCTCCCTCATGTACGTCTAAATCGATCAGTTGCGCAGCCTGTTTAATCGCCTGGAAGGCCGCTTCCTCAACATTGGCCGGTGCGCCAACGAAGGTAATCACGGAACGATTGTGGTCCGGATCGGCGCTAACATCAAGGACCGTCACGCCGGCCACTTTACCGATCCTTTCTGCCAGACCATTATAAATCTGCGGTTCACGGCCATTGCTAAAATTAGGAACGCATTCGACAATTTGCTGCATTACTGACTCCTTTTGCGGTTCAATGCTATGTTACTTAAAATTTGACAACTTTTATTAAATGGTTTTCGCTATTGGCCAGATTGATCTGCTGCTTCTTGTCCACCCCGTTCGGAACGTTTCTTCAACTGGCGACGCACGTCCTTCCAGGTCTTTTTCACCTGCGGGAGATCATCATCACTGATCGGCTCCGTGGTATAGCGAGCCTTGAGGAAGGCATTGGTCAACACCTCAACCCCCTCTTTAGCCGTAGGCCAACCATCCTTCAAATCCTCCGCGAATTCCAATGGTGTTTCCGCAACCCCGCGTTTTACCCCTCTTTCTCCTGCCCTACGTACGGTTGAAAGATAGAAGTAGCGAATCTGTTGCCGCGGATTTAATGCTCCTAATCGGAAGAATCCCCAGGGACGATTCCGGCTGCTCTCACCTGGCTCTTGCTCTTTCTTTCCTGAAGAAAAGTCAGGTAATTTTAAGTTGACATTCTCAATACGATGCCAAAGATTAAATAAGTAGTTTTTGAATCCCCGCCAAAAACGAGACCAAACATCTTTAATCGATCTCTCCTGTAATATCTGCTTTCGTTCACGGAGAAAATACAATAAAGCTAGAACGGCAATTACCGCAAGAACAGTCCAAAAAGCGGAAGTCAAAACAAGGGCAATCGTCTCACCCAACGAGGACAGCTCCGGTGGAACCTCATCTGGTATGTTCTCAGGTGCAATGGGTGGAAGTGGTGGCGCTTGTTCGCCAGTTTGTCCAGGAAACAGGGCATATAAAAGTAGCAGTGGGAGCGTCAACAGAAAAATGATAAGGCTGCCCAACAGGAATAGCGCATAGAGCAGGGCAGCGATGATATAGCCAATGGCTAAATTAGGGCCGATAGGCAAAAAGGCAGCGATCAACCCTATCAAGAGGAGCAGGAAGAGACTGGATCGCTGCCACCTTTTCTGCATAAGTTCATCTTGTTCAAATTCATTTAACAGCCAGCGCGAATTCATTTCCATCAACTTGGCCTGGCTCAGCAAGAAAAAACCGGCCCCGAAGTAAATCAACAGGACAGCTAACAACCCTGGCTGAAGCCCAAAACGGGCGATCGCCAGGGGATTCTTTAGTGTGGTTAACGAACTAAGTTCCAGGGTACTCAAGCCAATGGTAATAACCAGCAAAACCCCACCCCACAGCCAGAATTGAGCAAAGCGCGTGACCAATTGACGGCGGCTGGTATAAATTGGTTGGTCATCGGAACGGGCTTTGCGCAGCGCCAAAGGCAGGCTATAAAATCGAAGTTCAAACTCACTAACCTGCAATTGCATAAAAATGTCACCGATCAGAATAGCCAGACGCCAGGCGATCATTGTCAATACAACCGCTACCAGAAATGGACCGTTCAAGATAAAAGAAAATGGGTTGGTAAAGTACAAAACGAGTTGTTCTCGCAGCGGCAGGCCACCATCAAATACAACCCAGGTGGCCAGGCGCGTGATGATTAGCAATAGAAGCAGTTCGGCCGCCCGGTATGTCGAGCGATCTAAGCGCAACCGGTCAGGATGCTTGATCCAATTTGTCGTGTAAATCGCTTCCAGGATAACAAAAAAGAAGAGCGGCAGCAGCGAAAACCAGCGATCATCAAGGGTAACTGCCCTGATCAGGGCCAGCAGACCGACGATTAGAGACAAGATCAGGACAGTTTGAAGGAAAGGTCTGATCACAAAACGCACAAAAACAGTACTGCGATATTTTTCCCGCAGTTCAAGCAGCGCCCCATCATTTTCGGTTCCAGCCATTTTGGCCAGGTTTGAACTGTGCAGCTTGGTCATAAAATATTGGCTCTTTGTGACCTACGCCAAATATCCAATCCGGCGTTTCCGGTCACATTAAATGCTGGAAATCCTAAAAGGCGCGCCCTTTCGCGCACTAATCCGAAATTATAATCCGGCTCAACGGCCAGCAGGATCGGATTGTACCCGGCGCGCACAAGACGATGCAGCGTTTGGCAGGTTTCCTCATCACCCCGAGACGTGATCACCAGTATGGTCACACCCCAACTCAAATGATAGCAGGCTTTGGCACCCCATTCCCCAAAAGGGATCGTCTCACCACTTTCGATACGTGCCAATTGCTCCAATATTTTCATCAGGTGTGCCCGGCCGTTTCGGGGATCAATAGGGGAAGCTATCTCGTAATCGCGCTTGCTATCCTGCTCTTCATCACGCAGCAGCCGGCCGTTATCCTCGCCAAACAACAGTTCTTTTTCACTTTGCAAGGGATCAATGCCATTGCTGATCAAACCCACCGGCTGGCGCCGGTTCACCAAATAAGTAGCCAGGGATGCGGCCGTTGTAATGGCCCACTCGGTCAAATAGCGCCACTCCCGCCGCTCGTAGTCCCTGCTGTGCAAATTGAGCAATATCGCTGTCTCCAGGGAAATTGCCGGTTCAAATCGTTTTACTAACAGGCGGTCGGTATGAGCGCTCACTTTCCAGTTGATATGGCGCTGTGAATCGCCACTATGATATTGGCGGATGCCCATCGGCCGTGCCGGGTCCTCAAACAGGCGCTGCTGGGCAGCGACCGTACCAAAAGGCAGCCTTGATGGCAAACCAAGACTGGCGAGAGAAATGATACGTGGATAGACAGTCATGTAATCTGCCGCCAATTGTCCCGTCTTGCCTTCGATCAGACCAAAAAGATCACCGGTGTTGATGCGTAAGGGTCCAAGCCGGTAATAGCCCCTACGTCCCGCCTGGATCTGATAAGTGAACTTCCTTTTTTGACGGCCGGCAAGATAAATGACGCGATTCATCGCCTCACCGGAACGCAGCGCCGGGGGAATGCTTTCACTAAACTCAATCCAGGGGATAGGCAAGCGGCTCAAGTTTTCCCAAACCAACTGGACCGCAACCGTTTCCCCATGAAATGCGTGATCATTAAATTTCCGGCTGATCCTGACCTGGGCAAAAATGCGCGGCAGGAACCAGCGGCTAAATACATAAATGCCAATGCAAATATAAGCCAGGTAGTAAATAAAATCGACCCGTAGCAGTAAAGCGATGGCCAGGAGGGTAATGATCAAGCCAATTAAACCCATCTGATTAATCTCTTACATGTTTTGTTTGCCGAGTCCCTTAATAAGTGACAGTCACTTTGGTCACTATCTGTATGGCTACTCAAATAATGAGCATAGTGACTGTCACATGGCTCGGCGTTAAATCTCGCCAATTTCTAGCGGCGCCTCCTCAAGGATAGCATTCAATATCGCGCTCACTTTTCTTCCGCGCAGCGCGCTCTCCGGGTGCAGCAAACAGCGGTGGCTTAGGATCGGTTGGGCAAGGTGTTTAACATCATCCGGCAGCGTGTAGTCGCGCCCTTGCAATGCAGCATAGGCTTGAATGGCACGGTAAAGGGCGAGGCTACCTCTAGGGCTGGCGCCAAGGCTGAGATCATTGTGGCTGCGCGTCGTGGCCACAATCTGCACAATATAATCACGAACGGTTTCGTCGACATGCACCTCATGCACCAGACGCGCCAGTTCCGGCAATTGATAACCCTCAACAACCTGTTCAATTTTTTCAATGGGATGAACCCCGCCTAGATTAAGCAGCATCTGGCTTTCTGTTTCCGGCGTCAAATATCCCAGCGTCAACTTCATAAAAAATCGATCGAGCTGCGCTTCGGGCAGCGGGAAAGTGCCTTCGTACTCAATTGGGTTTTGGGTAGCAATGACGAAAAACGGCCGTTCTAACCTTCGCGTTTGGCCATCCACCGTGATCTGCCGCTCACCCATTGCCTCAAGCAAGGCGGATTGTGTGCGTGGCGTGGCCCGGTTGATCTCATCCGCCAGTAGAATATTGCTAAATGCCGGGCCGGGTAAAAAAGTGAAAGCACGCTGCTGCTGGTCATAAATTGATACGCCCGTGACATCGTTGGGGAGCAAATCCGGGGTACACTGCAAGCGTTTAAAGTCTACCCCCATACTGATAGCCAGGGAGCGCGCCAACATGGTTTTGCCCGTCCCTGGCACATCCTCCAATAAGATATGCCCCTCGTTGAGCAGCGCAATCATGATTAGCTCAATCGCCTCTCTCTTGCCAACGATCACTTTTTCAATGTTCTTTATGACTTGTTCTGAGAACTCTTGAATCTCTTTCATCGGTTAACACAAACGCCACGCTTTAATGATGGGAACGACTTGATGAATCGTTCCAACTTTGACATCTTAGACCATCATACCATAACGTCATTGCGGGCAAAATGAATTTTGTCAACACCAATCTAATAGTCTAACCAACACCAATTGATGGATGGTTCATTGGGATTGGTTCAAATTGGATTAGGGCATAAATATACGGCCGGTGAGATCGGCCGCCATTGGCAGCAGGCCATAAGTTATTAAATTCGTTAAAACACGATCCCACGCATCCCTCAAGAAATTGGCGAAAATGGACGCCTGGCTTACAATCCATCTATGCGCATCGGTGTTTTGTCAGATACTCACAATAATATCGGTAATTTGCTAAAAGCCCTGCGCTATTTTAAAGAAGTGGGAGTGACCAAACTGATTCACTGTGGAGATATGGCCAATGTGACGACCGCCAGACAGATGTCGGGATTTGATGTTATCTATGTGAACGGCAATATGGATGATACGGCCATCGGTGATGCCCTGTGGTTTTTGAATTCAAACAACGAGACGCCAGGCGATGTGTTTTCAGGCAAATTAGGTGATGCCACTATCGCTGTTACCCACGGCCATCTTCCCAGAAAATTAGAGCATTTAATCAATTCTCGACGCTATGATTTTGTCTTCCACGGCCATACTCACCGCAAAAGGGATGAAATCGTCGGCAAAACGCGCGTCGTCAATCCAGGAGCTTTGGGCGGCGCTCGATATGAACCGCGAACGGTTTGCATCGTTGATCTGGACGACCAGGAAGTTCAAAGTGTAAAAATTTCAAACTACTAAGGAAGTAATAACAGCATGCGTTTTCTTGTCACCGGAGGAGCCGGTTTTATCGGATCTGCTTTGTCCAACCGGCTGTACCAGCAAGGCCATGAAGTGGTCGTGTTAGATGATCTAAGCAATGGTGATCCTGCAAGATTGGATCCGGCCATTGAATTCACCCAGGGGGATATCGACAATATACCTCTGTTATGGTCTCTGCTTTATGATGTACACAGCGTTTATCACTTAGCCGCGCGCGTTTCCGTCGCCCAATCCCTGCTCCATCCGCGTGATTACAACCGGGTCAATGTCGGGGGCACGGTCAGCCTCATGGAAGCGATGCGCGATACGGGGGTGCGTCGCGTGGTTTTCACGTCATCAGGAGCGATATACGGTCCGCAGGCAAATAAGCCGGTTAGCGAGCGAGATCCGGCCCAACCTGATTCACCCTATGCCGTCAGCAAGTGGGCCGCTGAGAAGTACATTCACACCATCGGTGAGCTGTGGGGACTGGAAACGGTTGCCCTGCGCATTTTCAATGCCTATGGTCCATTTCAAAGTCTGCCGCTCTCCCATGCCCCGGTCGTACCTCGTTTTTTGCAGCAGGCGCTCACCGGTGGTTCCGTGGTGCTCTTTGGCGACGGCCGACAAACCAGGGATTTCGTCTACGTGGACGACGTTGTCGATGCCTTAATCAGCGCGGCAACGGCCGAAGATATTAACCGCAGTGTGCTCAATGTCGGCAGTGGTGTGGAGACAAGCATTAATGAATTGGTTGATTGCATCGAAGAGGTGACAGGACGTTCCGTTAATCGTATCTACAACTCATCGGCGGCCGGTGGCGTCCCTCGCCTGGTGGCCAATATAAGCCAGGCGCAGTCGTTACTGGCCTTTAAACCGAAAACGAGCTTAAAAGAAGGGCTAGGTTTGATGCTACAGGAAGATGATCGCTTCAGGCAAATGCTGGCCATAACGTAAAACGCCGCAGTATGGGACCGCGGCGCTAATGCCCAGGAGAGGACTCGAACCTCCACGCCCGTAAGGGCACAGGCCCTCAACCTGCTGCGTATGCCAATTCCGCCACCTGGGCTGGGCAATTTGTAATTATAACGCCTGGCAATTGGCTGTCAATTTTCTAATTTTAGGCCATTCGCGTCTAAATACTTCGTCTTAGAAGTGACAGTCACTTTGATTTATTCATGACCTCTAACATAATACTTTTAAGTGACTGTCACTTTATCAGTGAGGAGAACAATCCTATGTGTGGTGTGCCGCTAAAAACCATTAACTTACGTGATCGCATTGTCGGTCTCGATCAACAGGTGCCACTCATTGACGGGCGTCTCGCACCGTATATTAACCTGGACAACGCCGCCAGTACCCCACCCTTGCGTGATGTGGTTGAAGCCATTGAACGTTTCTTGCCTTATTATTCCAGTGTCCACCGCGGGACCGGCTTTAAATCTCGTCTGAGTACAATGGCATACGATCAAGCCCATGAGATTGTCGGCCGTTTTGTTGGCGCCGACTTAGATACCCATACCGTCATATTCGGCAAAAACAGCACGGAAGCATTAAACAAGTTGGCGCACCGCCTACCACTTGCAGATGATTCAGTCATCCTCTGCACGCAAATGGAACATCACTCCAACGATTTACCCTGGCGCAATCGGGCTAAGGTTGTTCATGTGCAAGCAACTGCAACAGGCAACCTGGACGAAGAAGATTTTGACCGCCAGTTAGACACCTATGGCTCACGTATTGCTCTCGTAGCTGTCACCGGCGCCTCCAATGTCAGCGGATACATACTGCCCATCCATCGTCTGGCGCGCAAAGCCCACCGTGTGGGGGCTTACTTTTTGGTGGACGGCGCGCAGTTGGCGCCTCACCGCAAAATTGACATGAAAGGGATTGACGATCCGGAGCACCTTGATTTCGTCGTCCTTTCCGCCCACAAAATGTATGCGCCATTCGGCACCGGCGCTCTAATCGGACCTAAAGAGGTTTTCCTGCAGGGATCACCCGAATATCCTGGTGGGGGCACGGTGGACATCGTCACCCTTGATGAGGTCGTTTGGGCCGGCACACCTGACCGGGATGAAGCCGGCAGCCCCAATGTCATCGGCGCAGTGGCGATGGCGGCGGCCGCTAAAACCCTCATGGACATTGGCATGGACCAAATTGCCGCCCATGAGGAAGCACTCATCGCCTATACATTGGAGAAATTAGGCAGTGTCCCAGGCATCAAGATTTATGGGGAAACGAAGCCGGACATGGCTCATAAAAAGGTAGGCGCCATTCCCTTCAACCTGGAAGGCGTATCGCACTTTTTGCTGGCGGCTATTTTGGGTTACGAAGGCGGAATTGGCGTGCGCAGCGGCTGTTTTTGCGCCCACCCTTATGTTGTTCATCTGCTCAACTTAAATGAAGAAGAGGCCACTTCCTGGCGCGATCAAATGCTTAAGGGGGACAAATCGAATATGCCTGGCATGGTGCGCATGAGTTTTGGCTGTTACAACAATTATGAAGATGTAGACCGCCTGGTGGAAATGGTCGAACGGGTCGCGAAAGGGGATTATCGCCAGGATTATATTTTAGATCGCAAGACCGGCGAATATTTTCCGGCCAATTATCGCGACCCATTCGAGGAATATTTTATTCTCGAATCAGACGATCACACGACGTGATTTGTACTCAGGCTGAAATAATTTGACATTTTCACCCACCAAAGGAAAATATCTTCCCGTCATTAACCCTTAGGATTCGGCGACTGAAACCTAAGGGTTATCATTGCTGAAAGGGAAGTTTGATGAGAATGAGGATTATTATTACGCTGTTTATCAGCAGTCTACTGACCGTTACCTGTGCAAATACCGGCCCGACCCCGATCCCACCCCCCCCCCGCCCGCTGCCCACAATTGG
>JANQGC010000015.1 GCA_028277515.1 Anaerolineae bacterium | reverse complement strand
CGATCATCCCCGTGCATTTGGGCGCACATATGACGGATATGGATGCCATTATGGCTATTGCCGGGGAGTATGATTTGATCGTGATTGAGGATTGCGCTCATGCGCATGGCGCGAAGTGGAATGGCCAGGGAGCCGGGACAATTGGTGACTTTGGGTCATTCAGCTTGCAATCCTCGAAGACGTTAACCGCCGGGGAAGGCGGGGTGTTGATCTGCAAGACGGCCGAACTGGCGCAGAAAGCGGCGAGTATTATCAACTGCGGCCGGTCCCATGCGCCCGGCGGCGGCGTGGAAACGGGTGAGAATTTCACGATGGGCGCCAACTACCGCATGAGCGAGTTGCAAGCAGCGTTAGGCCGGGTGGGTTTACAGCGTTTCCCCGAACAGGCCAGGCAGCGTGAGGAAATGGCCGCCTATATGGACGAAGCCTTAAGTGAGGTGCCTGGTGTGCGTGTCTTGCCGCGCAACCCCAGGCATACAACCCGTTCATTTTACCGCTTCATATTTGCCATTGATCCCCAGGTGTATGGCTTTAATCATGAAGTTGTCTGCGCTGCCCTGGACCAGGAAGGAGTGGGCTGCTGGACCGGCTATGAAGCAATGCACCATTATGAGCTGTTCCAACCCAAGTTGTCCAAGCTGCCCGTGCCCACGGCTTTCCCGGAACGCTTTGATTTGGAATCAATGGATTTGCCTGTGGCTGAAAAAGCGTGTGCAGAAGAGGCGGTCTGGTTTGACGAAGCGATCTTTCGTGCCGGGCAGAAAGGGGTGGATGATGCTGTGGCAGCGATGCAGAAGATTTATGAGAACAGGGAGGCATTGGCTGAGGCAGTGAAGGAGAATGGGATTGATTAGGTTAAAAAATTTGCTGAGGTTGAGATTGCGGTGTGACGAATAAATTGTCATTCCGAAAGCCACTACGTTGAAGACGACGTCCAATGAGAAAAGAAACTCTAAATTGTCATCCAGAAACACCACGTCTCAGGCTCCATTCTATGAGTAAAGAAACATCAGTTCGTCATCCTGAACGGAGCCTGCGGAGTGAAGGATCTTTGTGTATTCTACATAATGATGCATAAGATTCCTCGCTTCGGTCCCTTCGGCAAGCTCAGGGCAGGCTTGAATGACAATTTGAGACGGTTTGTTTCTTAGCAGGGGACCGAGGGATCTGGTTCTGCACCGGCGAAAGATTCCTCGGAGGACCTCGGAACGACATCGGCAAAATCTTGTTTCTGAGTAATGGAATGAGGAATCTGTCGAAGTGTGAAAAACCAGATGCCTCGATTCCTCGGCATGACAAAGACAGGGAGTAAATGGTTCTTCGATCCGGGAATTACCAGGGGTTGTAAAAAAGTTTACAGGTTTTCCTAAACAAGGATTACTTTAATCCAAGTCATCTCTTGCTATGATGGTTTTATCTCAGGTTTTGCCAGGCCTGAGTGTCAGTTGCACGATCCGGTTTGCGCCGGAAACAATCCATTGACAAACTCAGGACAGGCCAGGAAAGCTCGTTCTACAGAATGGAATAACAAGCTGGAAAGCTTGTTCTACAGAATGGAGGTAGATAATGACAACCTATAAACGCTGGCCGGTTGGCTTGCAGACGGGACCGACGGGTAAGCCTGATGGGATCGACCAGGTGATCCGGGCACTGACGGATGCGGGAATTGCCATGTTTTCGGCCGCTTCGGACAGCATGCAGATCCTCTTTGAATTACAAAAGGAACATAAGGAAACGGGGGTACCCCATACGGGGAATTATATTCCGACCGGCTATGTGGATGGGTATCATTTGAGTGTACCGGAGTATCGTAAGCCGCATAGTAAACAGTTGGCAGTCAGACACTGGGATGCAGTAGAGAAGCGCGGGCTGCCGCCGGAGTTGGATTGGGAGGTTCCCTGTATCTGGCTCTCGACCTGGAATGAGATTCGACCGTATGTCGGTTGGGGTTCGATGGCTCACCTGGCTGATTGGGAGCAACCTATTGACGGCTACGCAGGGTTTGCGGATTTAATCGGCTGGCAGGCCGTTGAAATCGGCAAGGAAGCGTTGAAGCGAGGCTATCGCTGGGCAGCTTTTGGTTTCGCCGGGGGCAACCCGGAACCCGGTTTTTGGGAAGCGCCGGGCGTGTTGGAATATTTAAAGCTGTGCGATGAGCATCCTGAACAGTTGGGAGTTGCTCTACATGAATATTCTTTCCACGAATCAATATTGAACCGGCCGGACCATATCGGCCGTTTCCAGCAGTTACATGATGTCTGTGACCGGTATGGCCTGCGCCGGCCGGTGATCCAGATCAAGGAATTCGGCTGGCAGGAACGCTGGGTTCCCCAACCACAAATAGCCATCCCTGAACTGGTTGAGGTGGCCAGGCTGTATATGGCGCATCCCAACATTCATGGGGCGGCGATCTGGACAGTCAATGGCGGCTGGAGCGGGCTGCACAGCAAAGTGGCCAAATTGATTCCCCATCTAGCCAATGCTGCCAAAGGGAATGCTCAACCAATCAAGGAAATGAAGGTCAAGAAAGCGGCCGCGATGATTAATGATGCGACAGCCGCCGGTTTCGCTTCCAGCATCAGTATGGACAATATGCCCACCGGCGCTGAATTTACGGCAACCTGGACTTTCCAAAACAGCGGGCAAAGCACCTGGAATGGCGGCTATCAATTAGCCTACAGCGAGATCGCCCACCCGCAGACGGAGCTTGTGTCGCGCTCCCGGTTGGGGGCAGATGCCGCGTATGATCTCAAGGCAATCGGCGCGCCGGACAAGGTGAAGCCGGGAGAAACAGTCGATCTGACTATTCATTTTAAAGCACCGGATTCAGCGGGCAGTTATGGCAGCAACTGGCAGCTTCAGGGGCCGGACGGCCGGCGATTTGGGCCTATCCGCTGGCTGCGGCCGGTTGTTACCGGAGAGACCGTTGCCGGTGAGCACGCTTACCAATGGTTGACCTTTAACAACAGCGAGGTCAATTACAACCAGATGATGCCGGGATTGAAATTCAGCGGAAGCTGGCGCATTAAAAATATTGGACAAACATCCTGGCCGGGCAATTTTAAGGTGGCTTATGTGGATCGTTCGACGGAACAGTCGGCGGCGGCCATACGAAGCCAAATGGGGGCGAAAGACAGCTATACATTGAAAGAATTGACCGGGAAGGACCGGATATCACCGGGACAGGAAGTGGATATTACTTTCAATCTTGTGTCGCCACAAAAAGCAGGCGCTTATGCTTTCCATTGGGAGATGCGCACGGACCAGGATGTGCCATTTGGCAGCACACGCTGGCTGCAAATCGGGGTCAGAACAGATCGCGTCGTTCCCGAAAAGGAGACGCCTTCGGGATTGGTACAGTTTGGTATGAACGTTAACCCTAATCATCCCCATTATGTGCCGGATATTGAGCGCATGCGTGGCCTGGGCTGGGTGCGTTGGGTCTATTTTGCTTCACGCGAGGGGTGGAGCCCGGCGGAAGCGTTCCACAAACGGTACCGGCCGATCATTCAACAGTACGCCGCGGCGGGGATTAAATCTTTGATTATCCTGCTCCAAGATACGGAATGGGGCGGTGATCTACGTCAAAAGGATGATTGGGAGGGTTATGCGCGGGTGTTTGCCCAGGCCTGCGCTGGAGTGGCCCGCGCCTGTGCCGAATTCAGCGATATGGTGGCTTACCAGATTTATAATGAGACGGACAGCGGCTACCAGGCGGATTCGGGTAATTTCAATAAGTCGGCGATCGGCATCGCCCCGGAGGATTACGCCATTGTCCTAGATCATGCCGCGCGCGCAATTTGGGAGGTGGACCCCCAGGCGACGATTGTTATGGGCGGTATGAAAACAGGGCCGGATAATGCGGTCGGTTATGTTAAGGCAGTGCAGAGAAAATTAGGTGGAAATCTTCCGGTTGATGCGCTGGCCACCCACCCCTACGGCCGTTACGTCAAATTCGCCCCCTTCAACTATGGCCAGATTGGTCCCCTTTCTTACACCTTATCGACCTTCAAGAAAGCGTTTCCCGATCTGCCCTTGTGGATCACGGAAATCGGCACGCCGGGTGGTGACAAGGCTATTGGTGCAGAGCATTATCCGACTATCGCCCGCTATATGCGTGAGGTGGTGCATGAGCTTGCCGAAAAACACGCGCAGCAGGTGCCGGTGCTGACCTGGTTTGCCTGGTCGGACCGCCTGGAACATGCCGGGATGCTTACCCACGATGGGCAGATGAAACCGCATATTGGTGAAGTGTACCAGGAGATGCTGGCGCTTGGCCGGCCGCCGGCGCCTAAGGCACTCTCATTAGAAGAATTAGAAGCGCTGGTGGATGGCGAGTTTGTCAGCTTTTCATCCACCCTGAGCAATTTTGACGCCGTGCCGGCGGGGACGACGTTCAGCAACCGCTGGACTTTCCGCAACACCGGGGGCCAGACCTGGGGGGATGGTTATGAGCTGGTTTATGCGCCGGCTGATGATGATACTCATCCCGACCCCATGACGGAAAAGAAACGCTTTGCCCTGTCTGCTGTGGCGCAGCCGATTCCTGCCGAAGCAGGAGATGAAGTGGTGATTACTTTGGAATTAACGGCGCCGGATTTGTTCGGCCGTTCTTATGTCAGTCGTTGGGAACTGCGCGATCCGAGTGGGGAAACTTTCGCCTATCTATATGCCCAAATCACGGTGGTCCCGCCGGTGACGGTTGGAACCAATGTGCGCCGTCCAGGGATGACCTATGTGGCCGACCAGACAGTTCCTGATGGTACACGCTTTGTCGTCGGTAGTGATTTTGATAAGCAGTGGCTGGTGCGTAACAGTGGGTCCAGGCAGTGGGGCAGTGGATTTCGTCTGAATTATGTGCAGGGAGACCGCCATATGGCGCGGGGTATTGTTTCCCATATTGTGCCTGAGGCCAGGCCGGGTGAGGAGGTGATCCTCTCTATTCCGATGACGGCCCCTCCAGCGAAGGACGGCCGTCCCACAACATACAACAGTTTGTGGCGCATGCAGGATGATCGCGGCAATGTCTTTGGTGACCCAATCTGGGCGCGCATTGTTGCTGTTCCGGAAATTGATGTTAGCATGGGCCAGGGGACGGCGCTAGGTCGCCTGTTAAATGACCGCACGATTTGGTATTCACAGCGCCATCCCGATTGGCATGCTGAAACGTTAGGGCATGGCCAGGCAACGATTGGGTCCTGGGGTTGTTTGATGACCTGTATGGCTATGACACTGAGCGCATTCGGCCGCCGGGTCAATCCGCTTGAGTTGAACGAGCAATTGAAAACATTGGGGAACAATGGCTTTCGAGATTCGAGCGCCCAATTCATCGGGCCGAGTATTCTGGGTGAGCTTCGTTATAAAGGGAATGTCGCTTCATGGGAGGAACATGCCGATGAGAATGCGATCTGGACCGGGGAGCATCCGATTGCGAGAATTGATAATGCCTTAGATGCAGGGCAACTGGTCTTAGCGCAGGTCGATGCAAAACCCAACAATGGCTTGTTTGATTTTAACATCGACCAGCATTGGGTGATTATCGTCAAACGCACGCCGGATGGGGGTGATTATTTGATTATCGATCCGCTCACACCGGCGCACCAGGTGGAGGAGCAGCCCTTCTCCTTGATGGAAAAGTATGGCATTCGCGTCCCGTCGGAAAGTGATGAGATGAACTTACGCAATTCAATCCGTTCGACCTTGATTTACTATAAGCCTGGGGGATCGGGCGGGTAAGGTGATTGGTCCAATTTTCAAAAATTGGACCAATCTGGAAAATGATAGGTAAGAAATGTTTTTGTGTGTTTGTCTAAAAGGTAAGTAAGCAACAACCGTTTCTTACTCCTTTTCTCCTCTTCCTCCTGGAAAATGCCCCGCGGCTGCGGGGCATTTTCCTTAGTAAAACAAACATTCCTGTTTGTTTGATTCGCAAACAAAAATGCTTACGTTACAAAAAACTGGATTGCTTTCGGTCCTGTGTTACAATCAATTTTGCAGTTAAGTAGTTTTGCATTAGATTTGTCAATTTTTTCTATGGAACTTCCAGAGGTACAAGAAAATAAAAATTGACAAATCTTTCGAACAAATCGGTGATTACAATATAAGGAGTAGTAGCAAATGATTAAAACCTCAGCAGCAACCTGGAAGGGAACACTTAAAGACGGCGATGGTGTGATGCGTGTGGGGGATGGGCATTATGAAGGCCCATTTACGCGGGCTTCCCGTTTTGTGGATCAATCAGGAACCAGTCCAGAAGAATTGATCGGTGCGGCTCATGCGGGTTGTTATTCGATGTTCCTCTCAGCCTTGCTCAGTGGGGATGATTTCGTTCCCAACAGCATTGAAACGACGGCCAGGGTCCATGTCGATACCGTTGATGGCGCGCCAACGATCCACACCATTGAGCTATATTGTGTAGGGGATGTCCCAGGGGTTGAAGCGGATGCCTTTTTGGAATATGCCGAGCAAGCCAAGGCCAACTGCCCGGTATCGAAGGCTTTGGCAGCGGTCAATGTTATTACGCTGGAAGCGACATTGAAGGATTGATTCGGTAATATGCGGTTTGTTTTTAATCAGAACTAGGAATGTGACAGTCACTTTGGTCATTATTTAAGCGACAACATGAACAATAAAGTGACTGTCACTTGCAAAGGATTTAGGATATTTAATTAGATGGTCGAATGGTCTGAACTTTCACCCGCGTGGCAGGCCGGCCTGCAAGAAGCATGGGTGGCCTGTTGTGCGGGTTCTTTACCTATTGGGGCGGTGATTACAGGGCCGGAGGAGCAAATAATGGCAAAGGGCCGGAACCGTTTGTTTGAAACCTCGGCCGAACCTCCTTACCTTACCGGCCGGTTGGCTCATGCAGAAATGAACGCCATCCGTGCCTTTGAATTAACCGGCCATCTTTTCGTGGAAAGTACATTATTTACGACGCTGGAACCTTGCCCGATGTGCCTGGGCGCTATTCGATTGACGCGATTTGAATCAGTTCATTTTGCCGCCCATGATGTCCTGGCCGGCAGCGCTGTCCTGCTGCAGGCGACAGACTTCATGCGCCGGAAAGCACCACGAATGGTTGGCCCATTTAGTAGTGAGTTGGAAATCCTCTTGTTGGCCTTGTTGACTGAGACAGTGTTACGGCGGGGACATCCACAGGGGTTGAAGAATTTGTCGACAAGAGAGGAACGAAATCCTGGCGCCGTGCAGTTAGGTTATGAATGGCATCAATCGGGCATTATCGGCTCTTTGATTGCTGGCCAGGCGAGCGCATCGGAATTTCTTGCTGCTGTTCGGTTAGCTTAAGGTTGAGCCGTTTCGGATGGAGACCTGGTTGTAGTACCTGTCGGGGTGGGGGTTCCAATCCTGCTTTCGGCCGTTACTGAAGGGGTAACCGTCAATTCCTGAGCCGCACGCGTGCTATCGACGCGCTTCAGGCTGGCATTAACTATTTGAGCATCAAGAATGACTTCTTCATCAATTTCTTGGGCTATTTTGCTTTGCAGCATTGCCAGTGATTCTTCCGTCACGCTGCCCGTATAATCTAAAATTGTCACGTTAACCAGCACATCATCATCTTCATCAAGTATCACAATATTGGTGACATCGGCCTGACTCGGTGCCCATTGTCCTTGCACAATTGAAACAATTGTTGCATCACGATTGGCTTGCCGGGAAGAGCCGGCTGAGGTGATGATGAGTGGAATGGCTATGATCAGCAATGAAATAAGAGAAATCCTCAGGCCAAAACGGGCTTGTTCATCACGGCCGATGCGCGATGGCGGCCGAAAACCAAGGAGTAAGAAGACAATCGCCGCGGCAAAAACAATGGCCGCCAGGTTGGTCAAAAACAGGAGTAATGATCCGGAGGCGATACTAAACTGAACGGTGCCCAGGCCATAGCCGACGACAGCCAGGGGAGGGACCAAGGCGGCGGCGATAGCAACACCGGGCAATGCACCAGCAACTTCTGACCGGCTGACCGCATAGGCGGCAACAGCGCCGGACGCGAGAGCGACGAGGAGGTCGAGAAAATTAGGCTCGGTGCGGGCCAATATTTCTGTTGTCGGCGAAATAGGGAAGCCCATCACCAAAAGAATTAAGGTGATCAGCAAACTGATTGTAATCGAAATAATAACGCCATTTAATGTCGTATTGGATGCTTCGCGAAGCATCTTGAAACGACCCCGGACGATGCCAAACGCCATGGCCAGGATCGGATTCATTAATGGCGCGACCAACATAGCCCCGATAATCACCGCCGCACTATTCTGAATTAAACCCAGGAAAGCAATGGCTGTGGCGAGGGAGGTCAGTACATGAAAATCAATGCTCGATTTAGCATTGATGGTCATGGAACTGCCGACAGTGGTTTGTTGGGGTGAGGTTAAAGATGGAATGAAATCTGTGAGCTGGTCCCAGAACCGCCGCAGAAGATATCCCCAAAATTTTTCCTTTCCGGCAATAAGCAAAACAGGGATCGAAACATTCCGGGCAACATCAACCGCAAGTCCACCAAAAAGCGTTGGGGCAAGAAATCCTTCATCGGATAAACCCATGAGTAAGAGATCATATTCATCAACCTGGGCCAGGATGGCTTCTTTACTGGTTGAAGCAGCGGTAATCTGGCGCTGAATACTTGTCGGGTCCTGTAATTTAGACAGGGTGTGATTGATCTGTTTATATGCTAAATTTTCATTTTTTTCATTTAACTTCCCGGATACAACCTGCAACGACACGATTTCTTGTGCCTGATCCCCTTGTATGGATATTTTTTGGGCCAGGTTTAAGGCAGCGGCCGAATGATTTTCGCTGATATTCGGCACCAAAACACGCTTTATAGATTCCGGCCACGCGCCATGTAAAACGATGACTTGAGCCTGTACATTTCGCACAAGACGGCTGACTGTTCCATCCGTTGGAGAAGCAATATCACCCAACGGCCAGCCAAGAATGACCGAGTCGATTTGTTCTTCCCACAAAGTATTGATGATTCCAGTGGCAACCGCGGGGGAGATGCGGACGATTGGATTGATATCCAAATCAGTAGTCTGAGAGATGTGCTCTGCGATTTGTTTGAGCTTTGATAGTTTTTCCTGGGCGGCATAATTGGCTGCATCATCAATTTCGGGTGCCTGGTGTACATGGAGTAGCGTGAGCTGACCGTCATAAGCGACGGTGATTTGCCGGCTGAAGCGAATTAAATCTTCGGCCGCATCGGGGTTGGAAATCGCCGCTAATATGCGATAGGCCGACTTTCTATTGGGAATGGTCGGCACACCGACAATATCCTTCTCGCGGCGCAAACTAACCGCCCCTTCCCTGGCGTAAAAGAAAAATAAAAACCCACCCGCGGTAAACCAGGCCAGGCCAATGACCAGTGAGTCTAACGTTTGAACAAAGATCCCGGTCGCGCTAATCGCAACTGCTAATACAGGAATTAACGGATGTAAAGGAAGATGAATCGCCCGATTTTCTGGCAAACGAATTTTAGTCCGAAATATATCTCTGGCATTGATCAAGATAATAGCTGAGAGTAAAAGGATGGTTGAAACTTCAACGGTTGACAGGATCTGATCATACCAAAGAACCAGCAAAACAACTGGAACTGCTATAAGCAAAACCATCTGTTGAGGGGTTATATGGCGTCCAGGTAGGGAGATTTTGTTAGGGAGATATCCGTCACGACTTATCGCTGAACTTAATTTGATCAAACTGGACAACGACTCGTTGATTCCAATGAATCCCAGGAGACCCATCGCGATTAGTAAAAACAAAGCAATTAAGGGGTGAATCTGCTCGCCCAACGTGACTAAAGGGAAATTGTCATTGATTATCAAAGTCGAATACTGTAGCAATATCCAGGATAAAACCGTGCCCAGAATTGATCCGATGATGAGGGGTAAGAAAAGGGAAAAGAGTAAAGCTTGTCGTGCAGGTCTAAAAGAGCTGCGATGATCCAATATAAGCTGAACGCTCCATAAGCTGATGATCATCAGTGGGGCAATTGAAAATATTAACTCAGATGGTAAGTAGGAATAAGCAGAACCCAGTGTCAGAGGCCTTTGCCGAATGGCAACAATGAAGATGAGAAGGACCAGGATAGTTCCGTATAAGATGGTGGTTCTTTTTCTCCAGGGACTGCTGCTGCGGATGAGTTGGCGAGGTAGGGATATGAGAAGTGAAATAGCTCCAAAAAGAGGCGGGGTGAGGTCAATCTCGTATAGCTGTGACAAAATTTGAGAAAGCGCGAGACCGGCAAGATAAGCGAAAATGGCGGCGAGCAAGGTAAGCCCGCCCAATAATGCCCAGCCGGTGCCAAAGGCGATGGTGATTTCATCATTGGAACGTGATAAGCTGTATAATCCTCCGCCCCCTCTGGTTCCTGATCCTCTTTCAGCTATGGTCAATATGATGAGAAAAAAGAAAAATATGGTCAGGGCATAGGCTGAGGGCGCTTGCCGGCCCAATTTTTGAAAGATTGGCCCGATTAATAAATAGACAAATAATCCTACAGTGACGGTGCAGCCGATGGCGACGGCCGTTTTTAGACTTACCCTGGAACCAATATTAAATTCCGATCCATTTTCCTCACTAGCCATGAAAAGCCTTTTTTGCTGTTTAGCTGGAGCCAAATGATGATACAACCGGCTTGATTGACTCGCAACAGCAATCTTTGTAAGGTTGCAAAATGAGCAAGAAAGGGTAAACTAGAAGGAGCGCGGAAAAAGGTTCCTCATAAATCATTTTCCCCTTTATTGCCAACCCCATATTGGCACTTAAAAAATAATGATAGTTTAGATGACGCCCGCTGATATATTGGTGCGTATTTGAGCTATTTTCTGCATTTTTCCCAAAGGAGGTGAGTTACTTGCCCTCAGTCAAACGACGTTCTGGTGAGTCACCAGAACAGCTTATTCGTCGCTTCAAGAAAGAAGTGATGAAGAGCAAAGTTTTATCAGATGTTCGTAGAAAACGTTGGTTCATTTCCAAGAGTGAACTGAAACGGATTGAAAAGAAAAAGGCCATCCGCCGTATTCGTAAAACAAAAAGTTACCAGAGATAATTCGCTTATATTTCTGGCAATTGAAAAAAATAGCCTATCCTTTTGATAGGCTATTTTTTTCGGTTCATGGTATATAATTTTGCGTAGTATTTTGTGCCAGTTGCTGTTTTCTGATATGATGCGAATTGTATGCCAATTTATTTCCTGCAATAAATACGAGTTTTATTCAATAAGTATTGTGTTACCTGAAATTTGACAACTTTTATCAAATTTTTTCGCTTTATAATAAGTGAAAAGCTGTCAAATTTCTGTGCAAATAATTTTTTTGATAGTTTAATAAGATTAAATTGTAAAGGAGATCATCAATGGAGCAAATTCAATCATTTTTAAATGGTCCGATTGGCCAAATTATCGTCAACCTCATCATCGCGCTGGTCATTCTTGTCATTGGCTATGTTATTGCTCGCATCATAGCCGGTATCGTTCGTAGATTACTGAAACGAACAAACCTGGATAACAGGGTATCCAATTCATTGAGCGAACCGGGTGAAGAACCACATTGGCCGGTAGAAGATATCATCGCCAAGGTGGTTTTTTGGGTTATCATGCTCTTTGTCATCGTTGCCGCCCTGGAACGTGTCAGTTTGACCGGGATTTCAGCCCCCTTATCTGCGTTCCTTGATGATTTGACCTCTATATACATACCCCGGCTATTTGCTGCCGGCGTCCTATTGTTCATTGCCTGGCTCATAGCTACCGCTCTGCGCTTCCTGGTGCGCAAGGGATTAGGGATGCTCAGTTTCGACAAAAGAATGACCCAATATGGCGCAATCGAAGAAGGGGAACGTGTCTCATTTGTTGAGCCTTTGGCGACGGCCGTTTTCTGGTTTGTATTCCTGCTGTTCTTGCCATCGGTGTTAGACGCTTTGGGATTGGGTTCTCTGGCCCAAATGGGACAAGATGTCTTTGATGAAATCGTCGGTTATCTGCCTCAAATTTTTGCAGCAACCGTCATCGCTCTCATTGGCTGGCTGGCCGCGCGGATCATCCGCCAGGTTATTACCGGACTGCTGCGCGCGATTGGCATTGACCGGTTTGGTGAAACCATTGGTTTATCTGAAACACGGACCCTCTCTGAAATCCTGGGCAATATCGTTTATATTGTCGTGCTGTTCTTCGTTATCACTGCGGCGTTGGGCGCGCTGAATATTCCATCCATCTCCGAACCGATCACCTCAATGATCGATCAAATTATTGGCACCATTCCCGGCATTTTAGGTGCTATCATCGTATTGGCCCTGGCTTATTTAATCGGCCGCATTGTCGCCAATTTGGTTCGAGATTTGCTGGCCAACGTCGGTTTCGATGCCTTACCTGAAAAATTGGGTTTGAGCTGGAGTGCCACCAACAAACCTTCCGCCTGGGCTGGTAGATTATTGTTGATTGTCATCATGATTTTTGCAGCCACATCGGCCGCAGAAATGCTTGGCTCACAATTTTTAGTTGAAGCCCTTGACACATTTGTCAACCTGTTATGGCAAGCCTTCCTGGCGGCCATCATCTTTGCTATTGGACTTTATTTCGCCCGCCTGGCCTACAGAATTATCCACTCCACAGGTGTTAACAATGCCAACTTCCTGGCTCGCGCGGCGCAGGTGGCGATAATCATCTTCTCAGGGGCAATTGCTCTGGGTGAATTGGGAATCGCTGCTTCTATTATCAATTTAGCCTTTGGAATCACCCTAGCCACGATTGGTCTTGCTGCTGTGTTGGCCTTTGGTTTAGGCAGCCGCGAAATAGCCGGTCGTGAGGTGGAGCGTTTTGTTACCAATATGCGCACACCTGACACGCCGGCCACCCCGGAACTGCCACCGGCAACGGATGAACAACTTTAAGTAAACATTTTTCTTCTTAGGGCATCGGAGTTCTCCGATGCCCAGGAAGAGGACAATAAACAAATGAAGGTTGCAAAAACAGATGATGGTGATCAGGTCGAAGCGTCAGAATCGGCACCGAAGGAAGCGATTTGTCCTTACTGTGGTGGAATCGTCATTTTACGTGGACGACGATTGATGGGACAAGATAAGAAGTCCTATTTTTGGCGACATCAAGATAATAAGAATATGAACTGTCCAGGACGATCTCGTTCAAGTTAGATTTTCCCTTTACACATGACAGCTAATTCAACTGAATTTTGACAACTTTTCCCTTGATACATGGACAAAACCATTTAATAAAAGTTGTCAAATTTTAGGTAGCACAATAAAAATCGACTGTCACTTTTTGATAATATCACCTCTGAGGCCTCGAAAATCTCAGAGGTGTATTTATTAAGGAAAGCAAAACTACTTAATATGGAGTCTTGATCAATGGCGAAGAAGGAAGAGAAGAAAACGATTCGTGTGCGCCGCCGCAGACGTACCGATAGCAGTGGTGATCGCAAAAGAGCGGAAGCTCCCCGGCGCAGACGATCGGAAGGAAAGTCCGGTTCGTCCCGGCCGGTATCAGGGGGCGGAGGCACTACGCGACCGCCAAGCCCACCTTCCTCTTCTTCAGGGCTTCCGCTTGGTGGGTTAGGCCGGGGCATGAGTCCAATTATGTTGTTGGCTATTGGTGGCATTGTCGTGGCTTGCATCGTTTGCGCTATGATTTTCAACATATTCCCCGGATCAGGTGACAATTTCGCTACCGGCCCCGGCGCGCAGGAAAATGGTGCCCTTCCGCCGGTTGATGAGCGGCCGACGGCCGTTCCTTCAACCATTGAGCCATTTGTCCCCCCAGTGCCGGCAACAGGGGAAGGCGATACCTGGACGGTGATGTTATATCAAAATGCGGATGATAA
>JANQGC010000298.1 GCA_028277515.1 Anaerolineae bacterium | reverse complement strand
TGCGCAGGTGCAAATCCTTTCGACTGACCTTCTCGCGGCGAATTTCTCGGATACGAATATCCTGTCCCTGGATGCCGCGCCGCTTCATCTCTCGCTGCGCAAGCTGGCGCATGTTAGCTTTCTTGTTGCCGGCAACGACATGGGTGGTGGGGAAGTCACGAATCATGCGATTGAGACGCACCCAGCGCGGGGTTTGAGCCAGACAGCTAATCAACACTTCACGTACCTGGTCCTCGGTGTAAGGTTCGTACTCGCCGCGCTGCCAATATTCATATAACTCAGCATTTTCCACCAGCATACAGGGGTAAACTTTTAATTCATCAGGCCGGATAGCCGGGTCGCTCCACAGACGGCCGTAATCCGCAACATCACTTTCCGGTGTCGCTCCCAGTAGATTGGCCATCCAATGGCCATGAATTTTGAAGCCGGCCAGGCGGAGAAGGCGGAAGGCATCACGTGTTGACTGCACATCATGGCCGCGTCTATTGATTTGAAGGATATGGTCATCCAGGCTTTGAATGCCTACCTGGACCTTGGTGACACCCAGGGAACGCAGCCAGCGCAGTTCCTCTTCATCAATCCGATCCTGGCGCGTTTCCACTACCAGGCCCACATTGCGCCTTTTTCCTTCGGCGTTGATCGCCTGCGCCTCGGCCAATGATTCAGCTTCGACTTCGTTCATGGCGTCAAAGCAGCGTTTGACAAACCATTCCTGGTAATCTCGCTTATAGCTGGACCAGGTGCCGCCCAGGATGAGCAACTCGATCTTTTCGGCCGGGTGGCCGATTTGCTCCAGGGCGCGAATGCGCGCTGTCGTTTGGGTGAAGGGATCAAAACCATGCCGTTCCGCACGCTGAGCACCCGGCTCATCATGCAGGTAGCTCTTGGGCATGCGGACATCGGTGGGGCAGAATATACACTCTCCGGGGCAGGGGTAGGGCTTGGTCAGCACGGTGACCACGGTGACGCCCGCCTGGGAGCGGGTTGGTTTCATCTGCAGGTGAGTGCGCAGTTCCGCTTGGTATTCCATCATTCCCTGGTCGCAGAGCCGGGAATAGACGTCAATGAGCTGCCCCTTGTTCAGCCAGGGCAAGCCTTGACGCACATATTGGCGCATGGTCTGGTTGTATTTCTTTCCGGTTAACGGCCGTTTGCGGGACAGCGCTTCAATCAGTTCAACAAAGAGCGCCTCTTGCCCACTAATGTCCACTTGTTCGCGCTGCGCATACCAACGGCCGTCATCGACGGATTCCAGGGATATCGTCATCATCTATGATTCTATCACTATTTCATCGCCTGCTGCTTTTTGTAATGAAGAGCCAAGGCTATGGCTGCTGCCCAGGGCAAAAGCTTGAACCGGCCTTCATGGAGAGCGGTAAGGATTTGATCTTGCGTAAATAGCAGCAGCTTTTGATCCTCTAAATCGTCGGCATCAATTTCGGTAACCTTTTGGGCGTTCAAGGCCAGGAAAAGATGCGCTGTTCCTGCACCCCGGTTGCCATCAACAGGATAACTGCCCAGGGATTGCCAGGATTCGGCCGCATATCCTGTTTCTTCGCGTAGTTCTCTTTTGGCCGCCGTTAAGGGAGATTCTCCCGGGTCAATATATCCGCCAATGGTGGCCAGGGTTGTTCCCTCAATACTGTATTTCGTTTGCTCGAAAATTAAGTAACTGCCTTCTGTTGTGATGGCGACGACATTGACAAAGTCAGGGGTGATAATCCAGGGCCAATTGTCGATGATCCGGCCGTCCGGAAGCTGCACGACATGATTCTCAACCCGCAGGAACTTTCCTTGATCCAGGATGGTTTCTCGCGATAAAACTTTCCAATTCTTCATAGTAGTCCAACAAAGTTATTTTGAAGGGTTGGTAGTAATGGCTTTAGCCGTTAAACCGCTGAAGCGGTTAATACGAACTATCCGCCGGCTTTCCTCACGAAAGCTCATCCAGGAGTTCGACCATCATTCGCAGCGTTTTGATGTCAAAAATCATCATATTGAGAGTGGTTATTGGGCTGTCTATCCACATCTGCAGGCGATCTTTAATGCGCTCTCTGGAGCCGACGAGGGCAACCTCATCAATCAATTCTGCGGGAACTCTGGCCATCGCTTCTCCTTTTTTGCCGGAGAGATAAAGATCTTGAATGTCGGCCGCTTCTCCTTCGTAGCCGTAACGACCGGCCAGGTCGGTGTAAAAGTTGTGCCCTTTGGCGCCCATGCCACCGATATAGAGGGCCAGCATCGGCCGCAGCATATTGTAACCCACGTCCAGGTTGTCGGTCAGGACGACGGAGACCGAAGGGGCGATGTCCAGGTCGGCCATGCTTTTGCCCGCTTTATCTAATCCCTTTTGGATATGCGGGCCGTAAATCTCATCAAATTTTTGCGGCGAGAAAAAGATGGGCAGCCAGCCATCGGCGATTTCGGCCGTCAACTGCACATTTTTAGGGCCGATGGCCGCCAGGTAAATTGGAATGTCCGGCTGGGCATGCAATGTGCTCTTGAGCGGCTTGCCCAGTCCGGTGGCGTCAGGACCCTGGTAGGGGATCTGGTACAGTTGGCCATCGTAGGTCAACCGCTCCTCACGCGCCAGAATTTTGCGCACGATTTCTACGTATTCCCGGCTGCGCGTCAGCGGACGTTTGTAGCTTTGGCCGTGCCAACCTTCCACGACCTGTGGCCCGGAGAGGCCGAGACCCATCAGGAAACGGCCGTTGGAGAGCTGATTCAAGGTCATGGCCGTCATAGCGGCATTGGCCGGTGTCCTGCCGGGCATCTGCATGATCGCTGAGCCAAGTTTAATGTTGTTGGTCAATGCGCCTAACCAGGCTAATGGGGTAATCGCATCAGAGCCATAGGCTTCGGCGCTCCAAACAGCATAAACGCCTAATCGATCCGCTTCTTGAACCAGGTCAACAGGCAAATCCATTTTACCGGCGGCGTAGCCGATCATTATTCCTAAGCGCATGTCTCCATCCTTCATCACTTTACAAATGTTACCTAAAATTTGACAACTTATATTGTATGATTTTCGCTCATTTGCCAAGTGAAAAGTTGTCAAATTTCTGTGCAAATGATTTTTCTTATTATACCTGGATCGGTTTGTTATGAAATCATGGGGTGAACACAGATAGGGCTATTTCAAAGTTACCAACGGATTGATGTAACCGAAATTTCATAATTTCGCTCCTCAGCACGATAAGAAATCACGGTTACCTATCCGATTTTGGAATCACCCTGCGAACAAAGAAGCGGTTGCTGCTCCTCTATCTCACTTTTATCGCCTGGGCGGTCACGATCAGGGTTGCACTCAAAACGGCGACGATGGCCAGTGACAGGCGTAGTGAGGTGGCTTCGGCCAACAGACCAATCACCGGGGGACCGGCTAAGAACCCGGCGTAACCAATGGTGGCTACGCCGGCAATGCCCACACCTGGGGGAAGCTGGCTCATTTTCCCGGCGGCGCTGAAGGCCAGGGGAATCACGTTGGCCACACCGGCGCCCACGAAGGCAAATCCCAGCAGCACGACGATGGGATCGTTGGTTGAAATGGCCGCGAGGAGGCCGATGGTGGCCAGCAGCCCACCAATTCGGACGACGCTGACCGGTCCAAACCGGCTGGAAAGAGTGTCGCCAAGGAGACGGCCGATCGTCATCGTGAGCGAAAAGGCGGCGAAGCCTAAGGCGGCGACGGCCGCCGTTGTTTCGATGGATTGATTTAAATAAACCGCGCTCCAATCGGCCATTGCGCCTTCACCAATCGCCGCACAAAAGGCGATGGCTCCTAGCGGCCAAACAATCCTGGGTGGAAACCGGAAAAGGGATTCCTCTTGCGCCGGTTCGGATTGAGTGCCCACCAGGTGGCGCGAGATTAAGAGGATGATCGCGGCAAAGAGAATGGTGATGAGCAAAAAATGGAAAAAGGGTTCAATGGACAACCAGGTGATGGCCGAGCCGATCAGGGCACCGGCCAAAGCGCCAATGCTGAACGCAGCGTGGAAAGAGGACATGAGCGGGGTTCCCGCGCGTCGTTCAACGATAACCGCCTGGTCATTCATAGCCACATCCATCGTGCTCGTTGCCGCTCCAAATAAGCCCAGGCACAACCAGAGCATCGCCGGAGTGGGCATTAAGGCTAGAAAAGGCAGAATGAAAGTCATGGCCAGGCCGGCCGCGATGGTGATCTTTCGGCTGCTGAAGCGGGCGATTAACCCCCCGGCAATGGTGAGGGCAGCCAGCACGCCAACGCTCAAGCCCAATAAGACCAGGCCGAGCGTCCCCTCACTCATATTGAGCCTGGTTTGAATGGCCGGAATGCGCGACACCCAGGCCGCAAGTAATGCGCCATTGACGAAAAAGGCTCCCAATACGGCCAGGCGGGCCGGGGACCATTTGGGGATGGCGCTCTTTATTTCTGTTTGATGCTCACGACTTGCCATCTTTTGCCAGCCATTTATATTTAAACAGCAGGAACTGTACCCTATGGGGGTGGCCTGTCAAGTGTAATAAAACGGCTATTTTTAGATAATTTTAAGCGGCAAACGTCTTAATCGTTGGCCGGTCAAGTTAAAGACGGCATTGGCGATTGCGGCTCCGATGGGGCCGATAGGTGGCTCACCCACACCACTTGGTTCTTGCCCACCCGTGTCAACAAGGATGGCATTGACGGTAGGCGCCTCTTTCATGGTTAACAATGGATACGATTCAAAGTTATTCAAAGCCACTCGGCCGTCCTTGATCTTGACTTCTTCCTGCAGAGATGCACTGACGCCCCACATGACATTGCCTTCCATTTGGGCGCGAGCACCATCGGGGTTGATTACCAGACCGCAATCCATGGCAGTAGTGATATGATGCACGCGAATCTGGTTCGTGTCCTCAATGATGGAAACCTCGGCAACGGCCGCGACGGTTGTTCCAAAATCGTAGGCACAAGCTATGCCACGAGCATGCCCCTGTTCCGGCTGTGATTCCCAGTCAGCGGCCTGGGCTGCAGTTTGGAGAACAGTTTTAAGTTTTTGACCACGCCCGGAGTCAGCTAGGTTACGCAAACGGAATTGAAGCGGGTCAATCTGCGCTTGATGAGCCAATTCATCGATGAAACTTTCGACGGCAAAAACATTAGGTAAGAGACCAAGACCGCGCCATGATCCTGTTTTTACGGGCAACTCTCGGCGCCAAAGTGTGGTTTCCCGGTTGGGCACATCGTATTCAATTCGAGCGCCACGCGTCACCCCAATATCTGCGCCAAAAACGGCGATCAAAAGTGGTGAAAAGAAAGCGAAAAGGATATCCCCACTGCCAACTTCATGCTTCATGGCTTGGATGCGTCCATTGGGATCTAATGTGGCTTGCAAGCGGTGATGAGAAGGGGGAGCAAAAAAACCATGCCTTAGTTCCTCCGGCCTATTCCAGCCCAAATGGACAGGCGTACCGGACCCATATGATAAGCGTGCCGCTTCTACAGCGACATCGCCTAATTTGCGGCCAAAACCGCCGCCAAGATAAGCGGGAATTACCTCGATGGCTTCTTGTTCAAGGCCAATAGCCTCTGCAACGTTTTCACGTACAAGAGATTGGGCTTGCGTAGAAGCCCAGATAGTAGCTTTTTCTTCTTGTACATCGGCCAGTGCCGCCTGGGCTTCTAAGGGTGATTGGGCTATTAGAGGTGTACGATATTCGGCTGCATAAACAGCGTCTCCTCGAAGCGATCTGTTGGCGTTGCCTTCTTTCTGGATGGTTACACCACCGGGTCCGCCGGCGGTAACGATGTCATCCAGTTCTTCCTGCTGCCACAGCTTGCCCAGATCCCATTGCGCATCGAACTTATTGATCGCCGCCCAGGCTTCAGGGCGGGAATCAGCGACAACGCCGGCGAAATCATCTTCAACCACGATGTCGACTACGCCCGGCATCTGGCTGGCCTCAGTTGTATCCAGGCTGCGCAATTTGCCTTCGATGGTCGGTGGTCGTAGGACAGCACCATATTTCATGTTGGGTAACTTCACATCATAACCGTAGATAATCTCTCCGGTGACTTTTCCTGGAATATCGTCTCGCGGAAGGGGTTGTCCAATGGTATTGAATTCACTGGCCGGCTTTAAAGTGGGCGGCTCTTCGGGCACTTCCCACGAGCCGGATTTGCTGGCAACTATTGTACTGAAGGTGATGGTCTGGCCTGAGTTGGCGATAAATCCTTGATCTTGCAGGGTCAGGGAATCGGGGGATTTTACTAATTGAACTGCCGCCTCTTGACGCAGCATTTCACGAAATGTTGCTGCCGCCTCACGCAAAGGGGTAAAAGACGAAGAAATAGAGTTGCTGCCCTGAGTACCGCTACTATCTTGGGGGCCTACAGAGGTAGTGCCTTGTATAACAACCAGGCTCTCCCAGGGGAGGCCCAACTCCTCAAGCGCAATTTGCTTTAATGCGGTATGGACACCTTGTCCCATTTCAACTTTGGGGACATATAGGCTGATGGTATCATCACCGTTAATTTCAAACCAGGCCAGGGGATCATTACTTTGATTGAAGAAACCACCGCCCCCTTCGTCCGTACTTTCAGCAATGCGCAGGCGTGCGGCGGGCACCCCAAACATGAAGCCGAGGGCCAGACCCCCACCGGCCAATCCAGCCCCGATCAGAAATTGACGTCTGGAGAGACGCCACTTTCTTTTACGTTCCTCTTTTTCGTTGTCAAGCTTTGCTTTATTATTCATGTTACAGTATTAGAGATGGTGTGAACGGCCGTTTCCTGGGCTGCTTTATCAACGGCCTTGTAAATACGAGTATAACACCCGCAGCGGCAGTAATTATCACTCATGGCCTCAATAATCTCCTCCTCAGTTGGCTCAGGGTTTTCTTCAAGAAAAGCAGCGGCAGTCATAATCTGACCACTCATACACCAGCCGCATTGAGGCACCTGTTCTTCGATAAATGCGCGCTGGACGACATGTAGGGACTGGAGATCTCCATCATTGTTTGCAGCCAATCCTTCAATTGTTTTTACTTCTTTCCCTTCAGCGGCAGAAATTGGTGTAATGCATGATCGGGTGGCTTGACCATCAATGTGAATCGTGCAGGCTCCGCATATACCCACACCACAACCAAACTTCGTACCTATCATTTCAAGCTCATCACGTAAAACCCACAATAGAGGGTTTTGAGGATTGTCTTTTATTGTTTTTACCTGGCCATTGATTTTCAATTCCATTAGAAGTCCTCAAGCAATAGATCAATCTATATAGATTATTTTGATATATTTGCCATTTGAGTCGTGATCAGATTCAATGGCTTAGATACTGATCCAAAGATGTAAACCAGCAATAAAGGCTCGCTTACTATCTGCCAGACATCAGCTTACTCCTTAAAATGATATCGGCAATTATTCCGCTTGTAAACATATTATCTATAATTTGTAAAATTTATGAACACCTATTAATTTTTCCAGTGCCGAAAAACGAATCTTTGTCTAATACATGCAGGGGATAGGGTTCAATTCAGATGGGCAGTTGATGATTTTCTTAAAACGGTAATATGTGGGATAGTAATATTTATCGGATCAGCTTAATAGTCTTAACCCAAAATCCAGGTTTCCCTTGAAAAATGCCAAACGGTAAGAAAGAGAGGGATTAATTGCCTTTTACGCCGCCAAAGGCGGCGAAATTTGTGTTTTTATGTAGCAGTTCAACCTGGGTAAAGCCGACCTTTTTCAATAGATCGATCTGGTAGGTGACCGGCCGCGGCGAATCCTCCATCTCAATGCTGGCAAATACGTTTTCCTGGTATTCTTGCCCGCCCACCTGTCGTAAATAGGCGGCATATCGCTGCCACATCAGTTCCTGCACCCCTTTGTTTTCGTGGGTGACCAGGTCGCTGATCCAGAGCGAACCGCCGGGAGCCAGGAGTCGATAGAGCTTTTGGAATACATGCTGCCAATCCGCATCGTCTCGCAAGTGATGCAGAACAGCGGCCGCGAGAATGACATCGTAATAACCTTCTTCCAGGTCGACGACTCTAATATCACCTTGATAAGTGCGGATGCTGCCCGAATTGACGGCCGCAATGCGCTCAGAGGCGCGTTGCAGCATTGGCTTACATAGATCCACAAGGTCACATTCAAGCGGAGATACAAGCTGTAACAGCTTCAAAGTGTTATTTCCCGCACCACAGCCGATGTCGAGCACGCGGCGCACATGAGGGGTTGCGGCCGCGGCAGCCTGGGTCATCAGCTCTAAAACCAGGGGGGCATCTATGGTCGCTTGCTGACCGGTCTCTAAATTGGAAAAACGCTCAACATCCTGGTCAAAGCGCTTTTTAATTTCTGCAACAGATGATTTTTTTGATAATTCCATTCATCAAACGGCAGCCATAGCCCGGTTTGCAATTGGCAGCAAATAGGAATCAAGCTGGCGGTCCAGTTCTTCAAATGATTCAAATGCAAAAAAGATCGGGTTAAAAGCGTACACCGTCTTTGGAATTTGGGCAATGTAATTGATGTCAAAAGGGGCAATTAATACCTCACCACCCAGGTAGCCAATATTGTTAATACCCAACTTTTCGTAAAGTGATTTGATCACATTCCAGCCCTGATCTTGCGACGACATCTGCCCTTGTTTGTGTAATTGATTGACACCGGCAATGATGCGGTTGACCTTATCTTCATTGGCGTAAAAGTGATCGCAAATTTGCTCATAGATGTCTGCCCGGTAATCCAACAAGCCATCCCGCTCTAAACGATAAAATTCCATAATCGTATTGGCCAGTTCCGCCCGGCCCGAAATCAAACCCGCGCCAAATATTTTCAGACGATTATCCTGCATGACCAAACCAAATTCGGTGCTGTACCAGGCCAATCGTTTGATCACTTCCCTTTCCTGTAGGGTAGCCTTCTGATAGGCGGGAGCGAATTTATCTTCCAAAGCCGCATAGAAATCAAGCGTCAGATAAGGCAAATGGCCAAAGATGTCATGGAACATATCCGGTTCGGGCGTAAAATCGATCTCCGACCAGGAGCGCAGGTAATCGGTGATTAAAAAGATGCGGTTGGCAAATTTGATGTACCAGTCATCCGCTTTGGTATAGCGCACCGTTGTCCGTTCAATCTGCCAGCCGGTTCGCGGTTCTATTCTGCTGTTGAGATGGGCAATCGTGGGTATTCGTCGGGGGTCCAGTTCTAGCAAATTCAATCCCTCGATGTATTGAGCACACAGATGCTCTAACAGGTGAGGTTGGTGGATGCCGGAAAATAAATGGGTCCAGATGGCATGTTCTTCCTCTGAAAAATCAATTTCCTGGTCGTCGCTTGAATATTCTATTTCTCTATTTCGAATATCAGTGGTGATGTCACCAGTGTACATAGGCTTGCGGGTTTTATTCATGTTTATGAACTCCTTCAAAGATTGGTTTCATCAGCTAAACAAAACATATTCTTTCTTGCGGGTCAGCCGATGAGGCCGACGGTTGTGGTTTCTTTCACTTCTTTCAACACCAGGTTAGAGTTTACGCGCTCAACAGAGGGTAGGGGAAGCAGGCGGTTCATCAGGAAATGGTCAAGATGCTCATGGTCGCGCACGACGACTTTGAGCAGGTAATCAGCCATACCGGTCACGCGGTGACATTCTAATACTTCGGCCATATCTTGTATGGCTTTATCAAAATGAGCGACGGATTGTGGTGTATGACCTTGCAGGGTCACCTGGACGAAAATGAGGAGATCGAATCCTAAACTTTTGCGGTCAATGACGGCCGCATACTTCTTGATCAGCCCATTTTGTTCCAGCTTTTGCATCCGCTTTTGCACACCGGAGGGTGAAAGGTCGACCAATCTACCCAACTCGGCGCTGGTCATTCGCGCATCGTTTTGCAGTTGGTTTAATAAGATCTTGTCTTTATCGTCAAGTGGGATAAGCATAACAATTCGTCAGTATTGGTTTAAAATTCATCCGAATTATTGATTATTATTACGCAAATTATACTAATTGCTTGTTATCTGTGCCACATGTTGAAAATTATCATATTGATAAGATTATTTAAAAGTAAAAAAGCGCTGACCCACCAGCGCTTTTTTACACTAAGTATGGAACGATTATCTATTCATCGTCCGTGGGATCGAATTCAAGGGCGGCCGAATTGATACAATATCGAAGACCGGTTGGCTGCGGACCATCTTCAAATACATGTCCCAGGTGGGCGTCGCAACGGTCGCAGAGTACTTCCGTGCGCACCATGCCGTGGCTGCGATCTGTTTCTGTGCGGATGTGCCCTTCTTCGGCCGGTTCATAAAAGCTCGGCCAGCCGGACCCGGAATTGTATTTTGTTTCCGAGCTGAATAGTGGTTCACCACAATTTACACAGCGAAACATCCCTTTTTCTTTGAAATTGTTGTATTTGCCGGTAAACGGCCGTTCCGTACCCTTTTGCCGGGTGATGTAATATTGTTCATCGGTTAGCTCCTCCCGCCATTCCTGGTCACTTTTGTTCATTTTTTCCATGTTCATGTTCTCCATTATTGAATTTGTTCTGCAATTAACTGCTGAATAAACAGTTCCGTTTCTTCATACGCCCCTTCGCCAATATGTTTATAGCGAAGATTGCCTTGTTTATCAATAAGATAGCGTGTAGGCCAAAAACGCTGCTGGTAAGCTCGCCAGGTTAACCCGTCATTGTCCAGGGCGACCGGGTAAGCAACTTGCAAATCTTTTGTGGCCTGTAGGACATTATCGAAATCTTCCTCGTAGCTAAATTCGGGATAATGAATGCTGACCACGGTAAATTCATCACCTTTATACTTATCATACCATTCCCTGACCCAGGGAATCACGCGCTTGCAGTTTATTCAACCAAAGGTCCAGAATTCCAGGAGGACAACCTTGCCTTCCAGGTCTGCCAAACGCAGCGGTTCGGAATTGAGCCAGACATCATTTTGAAAATCCGGCGCGGGTCCAATGATAGGGAGTGGGGGCAAAGTTGGTTCCGGTTCGGCCGTTGGTGCCGGTTCCAATGTTGGCGGATTGGCTGTTGTTTGCTCTGCGTTTGCAGAAGATTCTTGAATGAGGGATACAGTTTCTCCCGGCCCTGAAGCGCCGCAGGCTGACACTCCGAAAGTAACCAACAACAATAATGTGGACCATCTAATTTTTTGCATACAGGTCACCGACCCTATAATTTAGAAAATTTATTGATTGCCTTCTTGCATGTATTTGACGGATTGTTTTACCAGTTCGCGGAGCACCTCAAGATCAATATCTTCAATTTTGTTAACGTATAAACAAGATTTTCCTGTCTTGTATTTGCCCAGGCCGCTCAAAATATTGTCGTATTGGTCGAACCCTGCTGTGATATAGAGGGTCAGGTTGCGTTTTCGTGGTGAAAAACCGGTCAGAAACCAATCCCCTTCACGGCCGCTTTCATATTTATAGTGATAATCTCCATAGCCTACGATGCTGCTGCCCCACATTTTGGGCGCTTCCCCGGTAACTTCCTGCATCAGGTCACGGATGATGAAACTGGCTTCTCGCTTTTTCTCATCCTCAACCTGGTTTAAGAAGTTATCAACGCTGTCATCAGTTTTCTTGGTTTTTAGTTCAGCCATTTTTACCTCCTTGGGAAAATAAATACTTAAATGCCGCAAAATATTTTATCTTTACGAATTAATTTGGTCATGCAGGTAAGTGCGCATTCTCTAATGTACGGGTTTTATCAGACCGGCATCCAGGATGCCCACTTACAGATTGAACGTAAATAATTTTAAAATCTCCAATAAATGATAACCTTATACCATAATTTATGGGTAAGAAGTTTATTACTAAATAGTTACAGTACAGCGGCCGGCACCATTATTGATAAAGATGAATTTATTAATGATCTCCAAACTGGGGAAATTCTATAATTTTGTAAAGATAAAGGAGGAGGAATAAGAGAACCGAAATGATTGTTATAACTGGAGCGGCCGGGAAGACCGGCCAGGCGGTGATTAAAAGCCTGGTAAGCCGGGGAGAAAAGGTACGCGGCATTATGCACCGGTCGGAGCAAAAACAATTGCTCTTGGAGATTGGCGCGCAAGAAGCGCTTGTCGCGGATATGGGCGATAGGCGAATGATGGATGCTGCCTTTCAAGGAGCCGCAGCAATTTACCATATTTGCCCCAATATGCATCCCCAAGAGCTTCTGCTTGGCGCCGGGATCGTTGAGGCCGCATATAAGGCGAAGATCGATCATTTTGTCTATCATTCGGTGCTCCATCCGCAGGTTGAGGCGATGCCCCACCATTGGCAAAAGATGCGCGTGGAAGAAATGCTTTTTGAATCCGGTTTACCTTACACAATTCTGCAGCCGGCCGCTTATATGCAAAATGTGCTGGCTTATTGGCCGGGCATCATGGAGAAAGGATCTTTCACGCTTCCCTATGCGCCGGCCACGCGCATCAATATGGTTGATTTAAGGGATGTCGCCGAAGCGGCGGCCGTTGTTTTGACCGAAGAGGGGCACGACTGGGCGATTTACGAACTGTGCGGTCCGCATAACCATTCGCAAGGTGAGGCAGCAGCGATCATTAGCCGGCAGTTAGGCCGGGAAGTTGCGGCAAAGGCGATGCCTATTCAAGTGTGGGAACAGGGGGCACGATCCTCAGGATTAGGTGAGTATGCGCTTCATACACTGATTAGTATGTTTCAATATTACGAACAATATGGCTTTTATGGGAATTCCAGGGTGCTGAGCGGGCTGCTCGGCCGTCCCCCGCGGGAATTCGCCCAATTTATCAACGAATTTATCGCTAACCGGGAATTAAATGAAAGGAGATAGACGATGGACAGAATCACTTTGATGGAATTGGTACGCGAGCGCCAGGTCGGTATGGTGAACCGGCGCGAATTTTTAATTCGGGCCGGCGCTTTACTTGGCAGTGCGGCGGCCGCGAACACGCTGCTCGCTGCCTGTACACCTGTTGCCGAGCAGACACCCCCTCCTGTTGTTGATACTTCCCAGCCCAGCCCGGAACCGGGACTGAGCACGGCAGGTGATCTTGAGACTGGCATTGTTACCTATGATGGTCCTGCCGGAGAGCTGATGGGTTACCTGGCCCGTATACCGGATGAGATGGATAAACCGGCCGTGATTGTGATCCAGGAATGGTGGGGACTCAATGAGCATATTGAAGATGTCACCCGCCGTTTCGCCGAGGCGGGGTATGTCGCCCTGGCTCCCGACCTGTATCATGGGCAGGTGGCTACGGAACCGGACGAAGCGCGAAAATTGGCGATGGAATTGAGTATAGGGGATGCCGTAGCCGAAATTCAGGCGGCGATGGCTTATTTGCGAGAGCAAGATTACACGACGGATCAGATCGGCATCATCGGGTTCTGTATGGGTGGCGGCCTGGTTTTGCAGACGGCCGTGGCCGATGATTCTGTAGCGGCGGCCGTGCCTTTCTATGGACAGCCGGTCAGCCCCGGGGAAGCGAGTTCTATCAGCGCGCCCGTGCTCAGCTTTTTAGGGACGCAGGATGGCATCTCTGCTTCAGCCTATGAGAGAATGCATGAGCGATTAGAGGAAAATGGCGTGCCCAATCATTTCCAATTATATGAAGGAGCGCAGCATTCTTTTTTCAACGACACAAGGGCCAGCTATGATGCGGATGCCGCGGCCGATGCCTGGGATCGTACCCTCTCCTGGTTCGACGAATATCTCAGCCCGGCTACATAACATTATGTTACCTAAAATTTGACAACTTTTGTTAAATTATTTTCGATGATGTATCAAGTGAAAAGTTGTCAAATTTCTGTGCAGTTAAAAATTGTAAGAGTGGTCTTAATCGCAATGTATTTTTAGGATCGTTTGAGTGTGGCCACGATCCCTACATGGTCGGAAAGCGGTAGATCCTCGGCCGACCTTTTGGGAATGATTTTTTCAATTTTAGCTGAAAGACCTGGATTTGTGATAACATGATCGATTAATTGCTTGCCATTTTCATCCAATATTCCGGCAGTAGCCGCCTGCCATTGTGTATTTAGAATTTCTTTCAGGGGTTGGTACACTTTCTGAGGTTGGCGGTTGCGTGGAATTCTCTGGTTGAAGTCTCCGATGATACAGGTCGGAACCGGATCATTTCTCAATCTATATAGCAAGGGTTTTAAGGCTGCAAGATATTGCATATGATCTTGCCAAATGGCGCGATCTTTTCTTCCCGTTCGCACATGTGCATCACGCCAGGGGATACATATCCCTATGAAGCGAGTCCCTTGGGTGATGCCGCTGACAAACCGGCCACCTGGTAAATCAGAACTGCCGACAGAATCGACATCTCGCCAGGGTTGCTTGCTCCATAACAAGACCTTGCGGCGATCGTCGCCTAAGTTAGGATAACCATAATCAGACTCCGAAGTGATTATGTGCCCAAAGCCTGGCTCCATTCCGAAAGTGGATTCGGTGAAGCAAATCACAGCCGGGTTTATCTCCATGATGATCTCACGGATGCGGTGCCCTTTTTGGGATCTGCTCGTTGCCCATTCTACATTCCAGTTCACTATTTTCAACAATATCTCCACTCTAATTTAAGCAAAGCCGCAAGCAGTTTAATGGCTTTATGTTATTAACAAGTTAAATTATCGACGATTTTTATTTAGTGTGAGAATACCGGTTCGATACAATAAGTTTCTTACTCCATCGTTGAGGACAAACTTGGCGGCAAGTAACTTTAAATTGAGCCATTCTTGCCGGCTAAAGGGACCTTCCTCAGCCAGGGGGTATCCCAATTGCCGGAGCGTATCACCGGTCAGTTTATCGGACATTTTTTTCTGAAAAGATGTCATTTCACGCCGCCACCGTTCGATATTTCTCGTATGGATAGGAGCCTGAACTTCAACATGCTGGTCAATTCCGCCGCCAACTTTCCGGGCTAAATTTGTATGATCTAACATGGCCGGTTCAAAGGATTCACCCAGGAAGTTGGAAACCTGGCGCAGAATTTTTTCGGGATCGCGGATGAGGGTTTCAAAGTGTAGCGAAAAGAACTGATCTGCCGGCAAATGGCTTTCTGCCTTGATGCCGACCTGTACATTGCGCTGCCAGTTTCGCAGCAGATAATAGTGGTCCATATACCAGGTTGTTTTGCCCCATTTCTCATAGGCGGATAGGGTGGCATCTCGGCCGTCACGGACCACATGAATGAACTGCGCTTGTGGGAATATGGCCAGGATCTCCGGGATATAGCGTACATAGAGCGGGGTTTTATCACCCCAGCGGACCCCCTGCGCGAGCCGCCCTTCCTGCCTGTAAAGCGCGTCGAGCAAAAAAGGTAGGCGTGGTTCCGGCAGCGAATCATGAAAATCGGCGATATCGGGGATTAACTGATTCCAAAATCGATTAAGCCTGCCAATACGCTGTAAAACCCTCGCCGTTTGCTCGATGGTTAACTGCTGGTGAGGGTCGCACTTTAAAAAGGGGATAAACCCGGTCTCATCGGGCACATAGAGGCGGGAGTGACTGCTGAGCATGAAGCGCAGCAACGTTGTCCCTGAGCGTGGGCTGCCCACAATGAAGAACGGCCGTAAGATTTGATTTTCCCGCACCTTCATTTAATCAACAACCGCTTGCCACATGAAACGGCCGTGTGTGATGGCCAAACCATTTTCATTGGCATGTTCGTCAAATATCTGGTTAAGAATGGGGAAAACGGTTGAAAATGGCGGTACTTCATCGGCCGTGAAACCCCAACTCAATTTGTCATATAGATCCTCAGGTGTGGCGAAATATTCCGGCACTTCAAATGCCCAGGCGCTGTGTAAGCTGAGTTCGGCCACGCTGAGCCGCCGTTCCACCGATTGCCGTCGCGAATAGGTTCTTGGATTTGCTAAACGGAGCGGTTCCGGCAGCCGCTCGTTCCAAATAGGCAAAGGGCTTTCTTTCGGATTGAGAACGAATAAGATGGTTCCCGGTTTGGCCACTGTGCGCACCTGTTCAACCCAGTTTAACGGCCCCCGGCGGCTGATAATCATATCGAATTGGCGACGATAGGCAGGTAGATCAGGGGAGGCAAGCAAAGTGGATAGAGAGTCAGCCAGAACAAAATTGATGTTGGAGAGCTGTTGGGCGGCGGCCGACTGACGAGCCATTTCGATATAGGTAGGGATACGATCATAAGCCACAATCCGTTGGCACAATGGGGCTAATTGTATGGGCACATCTCCATGCCCACAGCCAACTTCCAAGATGGCCATATCCGGTGAGACGAGCCGCTGCAACATTTGTAAATACTCATCCTCCCCGTTTAGAGGTGACAAGGTGGATTTCCATGGATAATAGTAACCATCTTGCAGTTGTGATAGCCGCTCGTACCATTCATGACTGTGGGGCTGAATCATGTCTCCTCCATTTTGTAACCCTAAATAATTTCGCTTATACAATCTATTATAGTTTGGAATTCCTTTTATAGAAGATTTCAATCTGTCACAACCTTTTATGATGGCTCAATTCTTCTGCAACTTTTTTGCAGCGGGGCGGTATTATGAGATATGAGACGATTACATCCTTTGATTTTACGGTTACTGTTTTTGCTTTTATCAACGGCCGTTATGGTCTTCTTTTCAGAGAAGGCCTACTGGTATCCACAAGGGTATGCCGTTGGTGAATTAATTCTCTTCTACGCTTTTCCAGTCACCGCCTGCTTATGGGCAATTGACTATTTTCATGTTCGACGTCTCTCGGCCCTGGTGTTGGTCGCCGCTTTATATGCTTTTATCGTGGAAGGTGTTTTGACACCGGTCATTTACGAGGCGGGGTTGATTGATCCCGTTATGCCCGCCTATTTTATTGGCTGGCATGGTCTCCTCAGCGTTGTTTTTGGTTGGTATAGCTTGCGAAAGTGGTTGGTCAAAGGAGAGTGGCCACATTTGATGGCTGCTTCTCTTTTGTTTGGTTTCTTTTGGGGAATATGGTCTCTTACCTATTGGCTGCCGGAAAATTTTGCAGGATTTTCAAATCCCGGACAATGGCCCATAGTAGCTTTCGGGCTTTATGCGCTGACCTTTTCGTTGATGTTGATCGCCGGCCATTGGCTACTGGGCCAAATTCAATGGCCGGAGCGGTTGGGTTTAAGCCGGTTTGAAAAATGGGGTGTGCTGGCTGTTCTTGTGTTTTTCTTTGCAACGCTTTCATTGCCCTTCGCGCCGCTCGGCATGTTGAAGTTGGCGGTGTTGCTGGCGGCCGTTTTTTTGCCCTTATTTCTGAATCGCCAACGGGAGCCGGTGGGTTCGCTATTGGGTGATTTGGGTGGTCCGGTTCAGTTGAGACACGCGTTGATTCTGTTATTGATGCCGCTAATGGCCACAACTGTTTATGGTTTTGCCTCTGTGCTGCCTCTTGATGAAGAAATCATTCAAACGATACTCGAACTCACACCCTTTTTTCAAAGCCTGGTGGGTGCGATGATTTTTGCCTGGGCCTTGGTGGCGACAATACGGTCTTTATCACACCGTTCAACAACCCTTGCCCGCACCAAATCTTCGGACAATTTTTAGACGGCCGTTTCAACGACCAGCGGCCGATAATTTGGCAAATTTGTTTCCATGTTACGTACAACAGGCAGTGCATAAACAAACAGGGTGCCGATCAACCAGACTGCGCCGCAGATGACGATATATAGTCCCATTCCAGCTCCTGGCATATTTCCAACCAAAGGCGCTACCCAATGCCAATGCGGACCTCCAACCGCCGGTTCCAAATAGTTGTCTATCAACGGTCCTGTCAACAGGTAGGTGATGGGCATGGCGAAAAGGGAAAGCTGGCCAGTGAATGAAAAGACGCGCCCCTGCATATCTGGCGGTACTTTAGCTTGCATGATGGTGCTCAACAAGGCATTGCTCATCTTATAGGGCAGCATCATGACAAAGCCGACAAGTCCCAGAGCCATTGGTGTGCGCACGATACCAAACAAGATCAGCGCCACAGCACCTAAGGCTAGGGCTGGCATAATGGTATGAATGCGCTGTTTTGTGCCCTGCCAGACCATGGTGATTAAGCCGCCGGTGACCAAGCCGATACTGGCGATGGTGAGCAGAATGCCCAACAGTTTTTCATCATTGACAAGAGACAAAATATAAGGTGTCCGCAGGACAAATACGCCGTTGGTAATGAAATTGAGAAACATAAAGTACAGCGATAGAGTTAGGATGCCCCGCTTTTGGAGCAGAAACTGCAGCCCACCACGCATTTCTTGCCACATGGAACCATTGACGGTGCTGCTTTCGGCCGTTTGTTGCGGCTGTGGTATGTGGATGAAGGCAATAACCAGGACGGCAACAATGAACGTCGCTAAATCCACAAAGATCACCCCGGCCACACCAATGAGGGCATATAATGCGCCGCCGGTCAAAGGGGCCAGTAAACCCGCGGCTGAATTGGACACCACTAAAATAGCGTTGGCGCGATTACGCTGTGAATCAGGCACAAGCATAGTCACCGAGGCCGATATTGAAGGACCCTGTACCAAACCAAAAAGTGATTGGACAAAAGCGGCCGCATAAAGCTGCCACAGTTCAAACTGATTGGTTAAAAAAGCGAGGGCCAGCAGCAAGGTAGGAATCGCCTGAGCCGCGTCGGATAAGATGATCAATTTTTTGCGGCTGAAGCAGTCGGCCAAAACCCCGGCAAAGCTATTGAGAAATACGGGTGGCAGCCAAGTGAAGAAGGCGGTCAGTACAATGGGTGTGGCATTGCCCGTTTCCGTGAAAACCCAGACACCGATAGCGAAATTGGTCATGGCGCTGCCGACCATGGAAAAGACCTGAGTCAAGGCTAATATATAAAAAGTGCGCATATTGTAGCTGGTCATTCCGCGTCATTTTCCTCTTCACCTAAAGCACGCTGCACCACCTTCATCACATTTTGCGCGACTTCAGGACTGCTGTTTTGGGCGTTGACGATCACATACGGCGCATTCTGTATTTCGATTGAAGCGTTGCCCCAGCCGACCGGAAGCCCAATTTCCCCATGTACAAGTGATAAAAGTTGGCCAACCGCCATGAAAACTAATGTTATTTTTTCTTTATCGTTGGCTGTCTCCGGCACCTGTAGAGCCAGGGATTGCAGATAAGGATCATCAAGGACGCGAAGAATGCTGGCATGCAGACCATTGTAGGTGCGCACGGCCGTGTCTCCTAGGGCCTCCTGAAATTCTAAAGCCATAGCACGCTCCAAATCTTGCCGCAGCGTCGTCAGCGGGGCTAAATAACGAATAAGGGTGCGTAAATTTTCTTCTGACATCATTTTCTCCTTTTTATTGCAAAAACAAATCAGGATTTTGCATCATCTTTTTCACGGCCTGCCGCGCATGATGCAGGCGCGATTTGACAGTTCCGATATTTATTTCCAGAGCCGCAGCAATTTCCTCGTAGGAAAAATTCTCCTCGGCATAAAGAACTAGCGCTTGTTTTTGTGCTTCCGGCAATTGGTCCATCGCTGCCTTGACCTGCTTGTACAGGAGCAGCGCATGGGCTTCCTCTTCCAGTGACGCTGATTTTGTCGGAATATCACCTGTCAAAGGAACGACTTTGCGCCGCCCTTGATAGCGCAGCAGATCGTAACAGCGGTTACGCGTCACCCGGAATAGAAATGGTTTCAATTTTTCTGATGGTGTTAACTTTTCCAGGTTGAGATAAACGGCCGTCCATACATCCTGCATAATATCATCCTCCGATTCTGTATGACCGATGACATGCCAGATAAAGCGACGCACATCCGGTTCCAAATAGAGTTTCAAGGCAGCGAAAGCATCCGGTTTGCCTTGTTGGGCGCGTTGCAATAAAGTGAGTTCAATCTCTACGGTCATCGGTTCAGTTTACCCGTTACTAAAAGATTCGTTCAACGGGCGATTTTGTTCAAAATTGGTTTGGCGAAGGAATTGGGAGATGTGAATGGGTTAAAAATTGGGGAATAATCTTATTTCAAACTGTAGTGATAGCGGTAGTCGATACATTCGGTTTTGAATTGACTGGGGAAATTGGGCATTTTTAACAGGAAAGAAAAACCACCTGGGCTTAGTAGATATGTTAAATCTTATAAGGCAAAGTCTCCAGCTTAAGGGCTTCCGATAATACTTCGAGTTCTGGATCTTTGTGTACGAGGATAGCTCCCTGACGTTGAGCAAAAGCAGCGATAATGGCGTCGGCCAATGAAAGGTGATGATAAGCTTTAAAACGACCGGCTGTTAGCAAGGTGGGTTCATCGACTTCCCAAAAAATAGTCGCTGGGAGCTGTTTTAGCAGAGCATAACGCTTATCGGCGACATCTTCGGAATGTTCTTGTAGCGTAATGTAATAAGTCTCTAGCAGGACAAGGTAGGGTAGAAGGATTTCTTCTTGACGCAGTATTGATTCAACACGTTCAGCTCCAGCTTCATCTTGTAAAAAAGTCAAAACGGCTGACGTGTCTAGCATATATCTTTCCTCACTCAAGCTCTCGATCCTCCTGGCGCGATCTCAATAATCTTTCTAAGAGCTTTTCCCCTTTTGCAGAACCTCTTAAGGCTTTAATCGGATCGGCGGGGATAGGAACCACCTTTATAACCTGGCCATCATCGATCCATTCTAGATAGTCGCCACTCTTGATATCATAACGCTCTCGTAGTGCTGCCGGGACAACTGTTTGTGCTCTTTTTGTAATTGTTGTTCTCATAGTAAGATCCATGTCAATATTATTTTACAATGTAAAAGCAGAATTTACAAGTTATTTCTCAAATTGCATTGTGAAAATGAAATGTCGCAGCGGGCAGGTCGAAAAACAATTTTGTCCTTTAATATCTCCTAAGTTGGCCAATCCTCTCCTTGAGTATACCGCGTGCCGCGATGCCCCTTCTTGGGAATTGGTGCTGCCAATCGTTCACCCGGTGCTTCTACTATGATTAACGTGCGTGGTTTGCCCGATTTGGGGTTGACAGCCCCAGAGATAAGTTCGCGGATGCGCAGACGGCCGATTAATTGATCGCCAAAAATCGTATAAACGTAGTGACCGACCTTCAACTTAGAAGGGGTACCGGCCATGTGGAACTCATATTCCGTCAGTGTGCCATCATATAATGCATCGACTGTTTCTTGACCATCAGCTTTGGGTATCGTCTTCGTGATACCAAAATTCATTTTTGTCTCCTTAAATAACTTGTGTTAAATCGAACTACAAGGGTCCGTCCGGTAATTGCCCCAATTCGATCTGTGCGATCTGGTTGTCCAGGAATGGTTTTTTATGTAGAGGTTTGTAGTTCTGATAACTGCGGAAAAAGGTAGCCAGGAAATGCATCCTGTCCATCAAGCTGCCCCAATTGCCCGCCGCACTGCCGGAGAGCGTGTCGAAGCTTCCATCGAATCTGCGGATTAAATCCTGGCAGCGTGGGTTTTCTATAAAGAGAAGTTGAGGAGGAAAGTTGATCATTCCAGTGGGTGCTACCAGATCCTTACCTACTCTCAGGCTGCGGGTGGGTAAGGAATATGCCATCCACATACGGGTGATCGTGTGCAAAATCATTTTCCGAGATATGACCTTGGCGCGTTGGGCTAAATCCCTCCAAACAGAATGAGGTTTCTGTTCGTATTCCGGGAATATGCCTTCGGTGAATATATCAAACGGCACGGCAATTGACTTCTCGATCACGGGCTGCAGACGGGATTGTTCATGATAGCCTAGCAGCAAGTTGCCCGTTAAGATCAGTTCCGCTTTTTTCTTGGCATTTGTTGTATAACGGGCTTGATAAAAACAGGTGCATGATTCCATAAGCCAATCTTGCCCCCCATCTTCAAAGTGGCCGGGCGTGAAATTTCTATCCAAAAACTCCTGGAACCTGGCTTCATTTGGCCGCCACTTATGGCGAAATGTGGTGACCAAATCGGTATAGGGTTTGGCCACCTCTGCGAAAATCATCAAGTTACCCTTGGACAACAATAAACTAACCCGTGTTAAAATTTCTGCCAAGATGCTGTCGGTTTTTTGTACCGTTGTGAAAGGTTGGGTGGCCGGTTCAAGCACATTATGAAGGTATATGGCCGTATTGTCATAGCCAGCAGCACGGATCATAGCTGATTTCAAGGGACCGGGCAGCAGTTCATGGCGAATTGCCTGACCGGCCGTTTTTGAGGCAAAAGCACCAAAGCCGAACCAATTTACGTTGTGGGTGCTGGCAAAGCTACGCAGCATCCGGCCTATCTTGTAATAACCCAAGGTGATCTGCAGGTTTCGAATCAATAAATTTTTCTGTTTCAAAATGATATCGATTTCTTCGCTACTGATTTTAGTCGCCATGATACTCAGTGTATTAAAGTAAAAGAATCCTGAAATTAATATAAAGTGGCCCGATTTTGCATGATTGTTCTGCGTGGTGATTTTTGAAATGGATCAAGATAGTTGCTCGAAATGCAAAAATGCATTCATTTGTTCCATTATAATGTGTTCTTTGTTTAATGAAAATCGTTGTCTGTTCGTGATTGCAACTGTGCTCTCATATGAGTTAATATTCTTGTTCTTGAAAGGAATTTACGCTAACCGCTGAAGATAGATTTGGAAAATCTTGGTCGTTATGGCAAAGCAAACTTCAAAAAAGCTGCGAGATATTTATCACGCTGTATTTCCTGATTCGGCAAGGAATTTTATCTTTCAAATTTTACCCTCAAATCTGCAAGAGAAAATCACTGCTCTTGATGCCGACATTAAACTTGTGCCACCAAACGTAACACAACTGCACCTGCCAGGTGGGCCTGTAGGTCCCTCACGCTTTGACCGCCGGGTGAATAAGTTGTGTGCAGAGGAAGATTGGATAGGAGAGGAATGGCTGAAGATTTTTGATGATTTAGGAGAATCCCATATACGCCACAAAAAACATCGCAAGGCGTGGGAGTGGGTGCAGGGTATTTATGCTTTGCAGCAGTTAAATCTGCTGCATGAAGAGGCGATAGCATTAGGTGTGGGGGCAGGCATTGAAAGCGTTCTCTACTACCTGGCCAATTATATCAAACTGGTTGTGGCCACTGATATTTACGGCGAAGGGGAATTTGTAATTTATGAAGCGCCGGGGGATATGCTGATTAACCCTGAGCGTTTTGCCAAAATTCCTTACCGTAAGGATCATCTGCAGGCTATGTACATGGACGGCCGTCACCTGGATTTCCCGGATAATCACTTTGATTTTTCCTTCTCATTTTCATCTATTGAACATTTTGGGGGGCATGTGGCTGCTACTCAGGCTGTGCAAGAGATGGCCCGGGTTGTAAAGCCTGGTGGGGCCGTGGTTTTGACGACGGAAGTGGTCCTAAATGGCATCCCTCATGATGAATACTTCCTTCCCGAAGAAATTGATCGTTATTTAATAAAAAGCAGCGGCTTAGAACCGGTTGAGGACATCGACTACTCAATCAGCGAAAATACGCTTGCCGATTACGTAGATACGAGCCAACCAGATTATATAACCCAGTATCCCCATCTGGTGCTCAAGATTGGTTCTATTTATTTCACTTCCCTTTCCCTGGTTCTGCAAAAGGCATAAGATATGATGCTTGAGTTTGATGGTCAATGGTTAATTATCTCGGAAGGGTATTCGGGGATCGACTCCGAGTTATTAATATTGAATATAGATTAGATTTCCCAATTTTCAATCGACAGTCCAACAACACGACCGAATTCTTTTAAATTTGCTGTAACCAGAGTTAGATCGTTCGCTAAGGCCGTGGCGGCGATCAGTAAGTCATTTGGTCCAATTGGCGTACCGAACCGGGCGAGATCATTGCGCATACGGCCGTAAACATCGCAGCAAGTATCGTCAAAGGGTAAAGAGATAAACGGCCCAAAAAAGCGGTCTAATAGTCGTAAGTTCTCGGCTGGCCGAGAACTGTGGTATGCACCATATATCAATTCCGCTTTGACAACCGAACACAGGTGTATGTCAACCGGATTGTGCTGTTTAAGTTGAGCAACTAAGGAAGGAGAACTGCCATTAAGCACCGCGATGCAAGCATTTGTATCCAGCAAGTACATACTTTCTTATTTTTCTTGTAGTTCTAAGGTGACTCGTTGTTCGTATTCACCCTGGGACGGACGCTGGAGATCTTCTCCTTGCCATCCACCTACAACATCATCAAAGAAGTCTTCAGACCAGGCTGGCGTCATTTCCTGCTTCACCAACTCGGCGAGGTAGCTGGATACACTTTTCTGGGCAGCCCGGGCTTCCTTTTGAATTTGATCGGCCAGATCTTGGGGGACATAAAAATGTAATTGGGGCATAATACACCTCAGCAAAAGTATAAAATATATGTAGTATATGTGTATATTATACTAAATTTTTGATTTGGTCAAGACTACATATGCTAATGACATTGTAGCGCGAGCTTTCTAGCTTGCGACTAAAACAACCTAGAAAGGTTGTTCTACAGGTCCGCAAAGCGACAGCGATTTTTGTGAGATGTCGTTCACTCATAAAATATCTCTCGCGATGTGGAATTTCTCTAAATGATTACAATTATTGGATAGTAGTGACATTTTTGTTTGTCAAAACATTGTGTAACCTGATAACTGAAAGCAGATAGCTAGTATCCCCCAAAGTGGAGTAAAATAACGCCATGAGTAGAGCAAATTGGAAAACGGCAAAAGAGTATGAAGATATAACGTATAATAAATCAGACGGGGTGGCCCGGATTGCCTTTAACCGGCCGGAAGTGCGCAATGCTTTTAGACCCAAAACAGTGGGCGAACTATTTGAAGCATTCCTGGATGCGCGTGAAGACACATCCATTGGTGTTGTCCTATTTAGTGGCGAAGGGCCATCTCCTAAAGATGGAGTCTACGCCTTTTGCAGCGGAGGCGACCAGAGAACACGCGGGCACCAGGGGTATGTTGATGAAGAAGGCATGCCTCGTCTCAATATCCTGGAGGTGCAGCGGCTGATTAGATTTATGCCAAAGGTTGTCATTGCCGTAGTGCCTGGCTGGGCGGTTGGGGGTGGTCATAGTTTGCACGTCGTCTGTGACCTGACATTAGCCAGTGAGGAGCATGCCATCTTTAAGCAAACGGATGCCGATGTCACCAGTTTTGATGGGGGCTATGGCTCGGCTTACCTGGCCAAAATGGTGGGTCAAAAAAGGGCGCGGGAAATCTTTTTCCTGGGCCGAGACTATTCAGCCCAGGAAGCGTATGAAATGGGCATGGTGAATGCGGTTATTCCTCATGATGAATTGGAAGAGACGGCTTATGAATGGGCGCAGGAGATTCTGGGCAAGTCGCCGACATCAATTAAGATGCTGAAGTTCGCCTTTAACCTGACCGATGATGGCATGGTCGGCCAGCAGGTCTTTGCCGGCGAAGCGACCCGCCTCGCCTACATGACCGATGAGGCCAAAGAGGGGCGCAACGCCTTCCTCGAAAAACGAAAGCCAAACTTTAAAGATATTAAGTGGATCCCGTAAGTTTTCTGCTGACTCGCTAAATGCATTACACAACACCTCCTGACCAGCAGGCCTATTACGAACAGGTGTGGAACCTGGTCCGCCAGGTGCCGCATGGCATGGTGGCTACCTATGGACAGATCGCTCAAATGCTGCCACCGCCCGAGGGGATTGACGTTCAAGATTACAAGGCATTCAGTCCACGTTGGGTAGGCGGGGCAATGGCGGCCTGTCCTGGTGACGTGCCCTGGCAGCGAGTGATCAATTCACAGGGGAAGATAAGCGAAAGACCTGGCGCGATGAGACAACGACAACTGTTGGAGGAAGAGGGAATTGCGTTTGTGAAAGACAAGATTGACTTGAAGGTTTACATGTGGCGAGGTCCAGGTCAGGAGGATGAGCCCAGGCAGCTTAGATTGTTCTAAAATCTGCAAAATGAAAAATGTTGCGAATGCGATTGCCCTACACGCACTCTAGCTATTTAGCCGTGATTCGTTTATAATGAAATTATGAACGAGAATGCTGAACTCCATGTTCCCCTTGAGCAGCGCGCTGCGCGCTCCCTAAAAAGAAAGCAGTCGAATTTCTTTACCAAAGGGCTGATCAATATCCAGATTTTTTCGATTTGCCTTATTGTGTTGGGCGTGCTCGTGCTCATCTTCGCCAGATTTGGCGTTATGGTAGCATCGCCCTTTTTTATGGGTGGTTTTGGGCTGATCTGGATCGCCGTGGGCGGCTTGCTGCTCTGGGCGGTCATCACCTACCAACGAGCCTCGTCACCCAAGACGGGGGCGTGACCTGGGCGGCAGTTGTTGAACAGGTTCACTATATCGCAACAAGTGCCTATTGCACATTAGCCGTGGCCGATGCCCAGCGCCTAACTGGCGAGGACTTAACTCCAGATCATATGGGACAAGTTTGGTAAAAGGAAAGAATCTAACTCATCACAATTAACGGTTCTTCGACTACCAAATTCAAATCCAGCCCAAAGTTCACCGAGGACAATGGTCGGCAGCACGATTGCTGAGGCCTTGCGAATCTGTACTATAGCATCAGGATGCCCCGTTCCCCCTTCTCAAAATGGTAGACAAAAAGCGCTCGACAGTGAAGTCAGGCAATCCATTTCGATCTAATTTACATAAACCCTAGTAGAATCAGGTTATTCGGAACCCCATCCGTCTAGACCGTGGTAAACACTTTTACTTCCTCTTCTAAACGATCTGCCAGTTCCATTTTAGCATTTTCAATTTCGTAATGTGTTTGGATGCCGGTCCAGAATTCAACAGATATCCCGAAGTACCGGGCAAGGCGAAGGGCCGTATCGGCGCTGATTCCGCGTTGGCCATGCACAATCTTGTTGATGCGCATCGGAGGAACGCCAATATCCTTAGCCAAACGGTATTGGCTGATGCCCATTGGCTTCAGGAACTCCTCTAGCAGTATTTCACCTGGATGAATTGGAGGATAGTCTCTCATAATGTCACCTCAATGGTAATCAACGATCTCAACTTTGTAAACGCCGTCTTCCCGCCATTCAAAACAGATTCGCCATTGATCATTAATGCGAATACTATGTTGCCCTTTGCGCGTTCCCTTCAATGCTTCGAGGCGATTTGAAGGTGGTACGCGCAGATCATGCAGGGTTGCTGATCGATGAAGCATGATCAATTTACGTTCAGCGATACGCTGGATGTTATGGGGGAGCTTCTTGGAGAAACGGCCGTTAAATACCTTCAATGCTCCTAAGGAGATCCATTATGAACTTTTTCTTCGCTCAATTACAATACTTGGAAGATCATAAAGCGTCACTTTTTTCTTTCACCGTTGATCACCAGATGCTCTGCGATGATTTGGGGAATATGCAGAAAGTGGCTGTCGGCTGTCAATAGTGTAGCGCTGTGTTCCATTGCACACGCAGCAATCCACAGGTCGTTGGTAGGTATGGGGCGTCCGTTCTTTCGTAAAAAGGCATATATTCGAGAATATCGTTTGGCCGTTTCATCGATAATCGTAGCTACGTTTACGCGAGAACTTGCAAGAAAGGCATCTAGCTCATCACGATTATTTGTTCTTCGACTGCCCAATTCAAATCCAGCCCAAAGTTCACCGAGGACAATGGTCGGCAGCACGATTGCTGAGGCCTTGCGAATCTGTGCTATCGCATCAGGATGCCCGCGCTTAAACAACGCGTATGCAGAAGTGTCTATCATCAAAGTCTTCATTGCCACAGCTCTGGGTCAATGACTCGTTGACCTTGAAGCAGCTCTTGGAATTCCTGAAATTCTTGCTTTGACCAGGTTCCCGCCAAGTAATCAAGATCATCGAATTCAGCATCATGTAGCACCCCAGGATCAGAAAACCCAACTTGTTTCTTGATGATTGCCAGAACATAGCGGTTGATGCTCAAATTATGTTGATCGGCCTTGATTTTTATTTTGTGGTGTAATTCGTTAGTTACCCCGCGAATGGTAAGTTGTTTCATGATTTCAACCTCCAACACCTGAGTGTATTCATATTTGAAATTATAATGCATGCATATGATGATGTCAATCAGGATCTCCCCCTTCCCATCTTCTCAAAATGGTAAACAAAAACCGCTCGACAGTGAAGTCAAGCAGTCCATTTCGATCTAATTTACATAAACCCTAGTAGAATTAGGTTTTTCGGAACCCCATCCGTCTAGACCGTGGTAAACACTTTTACCTCCCCTCCAATACAAATTTGCTATGCTGTTATGACCCGTATATCATATTCTGTTACGCGTTGATCCCGCGTCACTAGAGTGAGCTTCTCCATTTGAGCCTGGGCGATCAGCATTCTGTCAAACGGATCCTTGTGAATGGGTGGCAATTTCTCAATTGCCAAAGCGTGCTTAGTCGTGATGCTGAGCGGCGTGAACCGGTGTAGCTGGAGTTCCTCAAGATAATCGCTTTCAGGGATTTTCAACTTGCCGATCGCCTGTTTGATTGAGATTTCCCAGGCAGTGGCTGCACTGACATAGACGATATTGTTTCCATCAATAATGGCTTCTCTTGCGTTTGTTGACAGATTTGGATTATCGTCAACAGCCCACAAGAATACGTGTGTGTCAAGCAACAGATTCATCTTCGTCCGCCTCACCAGTGAATAGTTGCTCAATGTCTTCTGATAGTTCGTCAAAATCGTCTGCCAACCAAATTTTCCCACGCCAATGCCCGGCGCCTAACTGACGGGGACTCGACTCCAGATTATATGGGACAAGTTTGGCAACGGGTTTGCCCGCCTTCCCGATGATCACTTCATCACCCTTTAACACCTTTTCAATAAGTTTGGACAGACTTGCTTTCGCATCCGAAATATTTGTTATTTGCATTGCATCCACTCCTACTCCACTACTTGATACCATTATGACCTGGTCTGGTCTGGTTTGCAATAGGCGTATAGGCAAATTAATTTTACTGGTTGCATATTGCCAATTGAGGATAACAAAAACCGCCTGACAATAGTGCCAAGCGGTCTATTTCTGAAGAATGCCCCCAGGGAGATTCGAACTCCCGTTTTAGGCTTGAAAGGCCTACGTCCTAGTCCCCTAGACGATGGGGGCATGAGGCAAGAATTTTATCATTCTGCTTCTTGACGGTCAAGCGATGGTAAAAATGGTCCAATTTTCAAGATTGGACCATTTTTTGTGGGCCGGCCAGAGACGATTATAATCTTCTTAATGGCACGTTTGTATGATGCGGATGATAGTCGTGAGTTGGCCGCGATTCATAACCTCGCTTTTCCTGATAATCAATATTCGCCTTCCGATTTTGCAGAATATGTCAACGGAACGCGCGCATATGGTGGAGAGGTTTGGGTGCTGGAAGATGGGTCCGTGGCCGGTTATGCTGCTGTATCGCCGGTTCCTGGTTTGCCCACGATCACTGAGTTGGATGGCTGTATCGCACCCGCACGGCGAAGGCAGGGGCTTGGAACCCGTTTATGGCGAGGAGTGCGGGACCATTTGCAGGGGAGCAATATCAAACAGGTGGCGTATGGCGTGCAATGTCTGCAATCATCTGCGGCGTTGTTTTTACAAAAGCAGGGTTTTTTCGTTGAGCACGAGGAATGGGTATTAGTTTTTGATGACTGGGAAAATTGGCAACAACTGCCCCATCTCGACAACCTCCAGGTTCAGACGTTTAGCAGAAAAACGGCCGTTTCCCTCTTTTGCGATCTGTATGAACAATGTTTTACCGGCCTACCCTGGGACCAGCCTTACAGTCAGAAAGAGGTGGTAAATACACTCATCCAAGCGGCCGATTTGCAGTTTCTAATAGTTGAAGGCCGGACGATTGGCTTTGCCTGGACCAAACTTGATAGTCAGGGCAGCGGCATCATTGAGCCGGTAGGCATACTTCCAGCTTATCAAAACCAGGGTTTCGGCCGCCAATTATTAAGCCTGGCCATGCGCAGTTTAAAGAAGCGCGGCGCGCGACGAATTGAAATCGGGGCCTGGCGCGATAACCAACGGGCAATAGCCCTTTACCATTCACTCGGTTTCCGGCAGGTAAAAACGATCACTTACCTGGCCTACAATGTAAATGAGTAATAAAGTGCTGCTTGAAGCGCCCCGACGAAAGAATATTGCCAACTGCTTCTAATAAAACTTGCGAAGCGCATAGTGAATGGCGTAAAGTAAAAATGAATGAACCTTTACGCCACGGGTCTTAACGATTACAATCTTTTTGTCTAAAAACGGTTGTTGATTTTTAGACCACTGCAATTTAATAACCGGAGAAGATGACCTATGTTTAAAGATACGGCCGACGTTCAGCAGCGGTTAGGAACTCAGCAATACATTGCTTCAGAAGAGATTGGAACCGTTGTTTATTTAGCACAATCTTTGTGCAAGCCAGTTTTAGCTGAAGGACCCGCCGGGGTTGGAAAGACGGAACTGGCCAAAGCATGGGCAGGTACTTTAGGTGCGCCACTTGTGCGGCTGCAATGTTACGAAGGGTTGGATGAGAGCAAAGCTCTATACGAGTGGGAATATGCCAAGCAGATGCTCTACACTCAACTGCTGCGCGACACCTTGCGCGATATACTGAGTGATGTAAACAGCCTGGCCGAAGCAGCCCAACGGGTCGCTGCCGAAGAGGATGTCTTTTTCTCCGAAAACTTCTTGCTGCCTCGCCCTCTGATGACCGCCCTCACATCCGAAGTGCCGGTTGTTTTACTCATCGACGAAATCGACCGGGCTGATGTTGAGTTTGAAGCCTTTTTGTTAGAGGTCCTCAGCGATTTCCAGGTCAGTGTGCCGGAATTAGGCACTATCTCAGCCATCCACCAGCCCATGGTTTTGTTAACCAGTAATAACACAAGAGAGTTAAGTGAAGCGTTAAAGCGGCGCTGTCTCTTCCTACATGTCGATTATCCAACATCGGAAGCGGAACTGGATATTGTGCGTCTCAAGGTGCCTGATCTTAGCGAAGAATTAGCCCAGCAGGCGGTGGCTGTGGTCCAGCAACTGCGCAACATGGATCTGCGCAAACTGCCCAGCATCAGCGAGACATTAGATTGGGCGCGGGCCTTGGTGACCTTAAATGCCTCGGCCATTGATGAAAAAACATTGACCAATACATTAACTGTGTTGTTGAAATATGAAGCAGATGTGATGAAGGCTAAGCGCATGATGAGTGGTGGGGGAAGAAGTCGGCGCGACCGTTACGACCGAAATTGAGGATGGAGCAATGGATGAGCGAGTGATCCAATTTGTTAGAGGTTTAAGGGCAGCCGGGGTGCGTGTCTCTGTAAGCGAATCAATTGACGCGCTCTATGCTATTGATACCTTGGGTATTGAAGATAAGCAGATATTCCGGGAGTCGCTGAGGGCTACCCTGGTTAAAGATGTGGATCACACGGCCGTTTTCGACGAACTATTTCCACTCTACTTCGGCAGCGGAGGTCCGGCCATGCAAAATGCCCTGGAAGAGCTGTCCTCCGATGAGCAGAATATGTTGCAAGAGGCTCTGGAATCATTGAGCGGGCGCATGAAAGACTTGATGGATTGGCTGACCAGCGGTGATGGACCGACCAAAGAGGAATTAGAGGATCTTGCCAATCAGATGGGCGCCCAGTGGGCCAATACCCCGCAAGAAGGGCGTTGGGTCACCAGGCGCATGCTGCAAAAGATGGGTTTCCAACACCTGGAAGAACAACTCCAGGAGTTGGTACAGGCCCTGCGCGAAAAAGGGATGAGCGATGAATCGATCCAGAAGCTGCTGGGTATCGTCGAGGCTAACCGTGAGGCGCTGCAAGAACAGGTGGCTCAGCAGGTCGGCCGTCAAATCGCCGAGGATCGGGCTAACCGGCCCAAGGATCTGCATGGCTCGGATTTAATGCACAAACCTTTCCATTCTTTAAGCGATCAAGAAGCCAATATGCTGCGCACGGAGGTGCAGCGCCTGGTCACGCAACTGCGCAGCCGGGCAGCCTTGCGCCGTAAGAGGGGCAAGGAAGGACGCTTTGATTCCAAAGGGACCATCCGCGCCAACCAACGTTATGGCGGCGTACCCATAGAGCTGAAATATAAAAAGAGAAAATTAAAACCCAGCCTGGTGTTGATCTGCGACATGTCGCGTTCCATGCTGTCCGTGGCTGAATTTATGCTGCGTTTGACCTATGAATTACAGGACCAGGTGTCCAAGACCCGCAGTTTTGGTTTTTATTCGGACATGGAAGAAATCAGTATCGTTCTGGTAGGCAACCGCCCCGGAGAAGCAGTGGATGCTGTCTTTGATAATTTTTACAACCGGGCGCCCAGGCACTATGCCACCGATTTAGGGGAGAGTTTGAACACTTTCTTCAAAAATTGGCTGGACTGCATTGATGGGCGGACAACAGTTGTGGTTTTGGGCGACGGCCGCAACAATTACAATCCCCCGCGCTTTGACCTGATGAAACAATTGCAGCGTCGCTCGCGACGGCTGATCTGGTTTAATCCTGAGCACCCGCGCCAATGGGGGACCGGGGACAGCGACATGCTGGAATACGCGCCCATTTGTGACAATGTTTATGTGGTGCGCAACCTGGCCCAACTGGCAACCGCGGTAGATAAATTGATGGCTCATGCTTGACCGGCTGGTCCCCATCTGCTACCATTTGATTATGATGTTTAAGATTAAGGGTTATTATTATGGTGAGATTGATTTGCGCTGCCGCGTAGGAGGTTTCGCCTGCTTGTAAATAATGCTTAATTTGGTGGAACGTTTATTCTGAAGACGCGGTAAATGCCGCGTCTTTTTGTTTTGGGTTGAAATTAGGAGATTATGATGGCAAATAATGCATTTGAAGAACTGCGCTGGCGCGGGTCGATTTTTGATCATACAGGTGGAGCGGGTGAACTGCTGACAAAGCAGAAGATCACCATCTATAACGGTTT
>JANQGC010000223.1 GCA_028277515.1 Anaerolineae bacterium | reverse complement strand
AGGCCTTAGTGGAATATGCCAAGAATGAGGATAATTTATCAATCAAGGGTGGCATCATGAATCTGAACATGTTGTCCACCGCAGAAGTTGAGGCGTTAGCCGAACTGCCATCGCTTGACCAACTTCGCGCTCAAATCCTTGGCCTTATTAGCGCCCCGGCACGAAATATTGCCTCGACGCTTTCCAGCGGTGTGCGCCAGGTTGTTAATGTGGTTGATGCATACGCCAAAAGTGAAGAGAGTGGAACCGAGGCGGCTGCCTAGGCAGCCGGCAGATTATCTCTTCTTATCACAATATATAAAGAAACATTAATTTTGGAGGATTATTTATCATGGCCGATTTAGAAAAAATTGTTGAAGATTTAAGTGGCTTAACCCTTTTGGAGGCCGCCGAGTTAACGAAAATGCTGGAAGAGAAGTGGGGCGTAAGCGCTGCTGCTCCTGTAGCAATGGGAATGATGGCTGGCCCCGGCGCTGCCGGCGCTGCTGAAGCTGAAGAAGAAAAAGATGAGTTTGATGTCGTGCTCACCGATATTGGACCGAAGAAGATCAACGTCATCAAGGAAGTCCGTGCTCTGACCTCCCTTGGCTTGAAAGAAGCCAAGGCTGTTGTGGATGAGATGGGGACCGTTCTTGAAGGCGCCGCCAAAGATGCGGCCGAAGAAGCGAAAGCGAAGCTGGAAGCTGCCGGCGCATCTGTCGAGCTGAAGTAATCTCCTTTCCTACACCACCTGATCTTTATAAGGCCAGCTCAATCATGGGCTGGCCTTATTTTGGGTAGATATGACTCAATTTATCCTCGCTTCACAATCTCCCCGACGCCGGGAATTGTTACACCTTTGCGGTTATCCATTCCAAATCCAAACCGTCCCCGTCAATGAAGACAGTATCACCCACCCCGATCCGGCATTGAACAGTATTCGCACCGCACAATTAAAGGCACGTGCACTGGCCGAACATTTGCCGGACTCCCCTTTGGAAAACAGGTTAATTATCGCCGCCGACACAATTGTTGCTGCGAATGGTGAGATGCTGGGCAAACCGGGAAATGACATCCGTGCTTGGGAGATGCTTACATCTTTGAGAAATAAAATGCATGAGGTGCATACAGGGGTCTCGATAATCGACCTCACATCCAGGGATGAACATCATGGGGTACATACGGCCGAGGTCACCATGCGTGATTACAGCGACGCGGAGATTGCCGGTTATATTGCCACGGGAGATCCGATTGACAAGGCCGGCGGTTACGCTATCCAACACCAGCAATTCCAACCTGTCGCTCATCTTAATGGCTGCTTTTTAGGTGTCATGGGATTATCCATCTGTCACCTGCTCCAAATGCTGTCCGATCTCCGCGTTCCTGTTCGTGCCAACTTGATTGAGTTAAAAAAGTCTCACGATTTTTTTCCTTGCCCTGTTTATGACAAACTAGCGCAAAAATAGTGTAAATAAGCGATTGGAATCTACCCCCTATCCTCGTATTTTCGCTCTTGTCATGTTACAATTTTCAATGCCTGCCCCAAAAAATGAGTGGGCAATTGTGGGAAGGATCATGGATTTAAAACTTCAACAGGCGATCGTCGCCACGCGCGCAGGCCGGGTGGATGTTGCCCAACAACTGCTGGCCAACCTGATAAGTGAAGAGCCGGAAAACGCTAACGCCTGGTTTCTATTAGGACATATCGTTGAGCCGAAGGATCGCCAGATTCGCTACCTGCAAAAAGCGGTGACCTTGGATCCGGAAAATGATATTGCCAGGACCCGGATTAAACGTCTGACCGCCCCACCTGTTCCCCCGCCGGTTATTGCTAAAGAAGAAAAAAATGAACAACCTGTCAGGCCGGCCACCAGAACAGAGTCAAAACCTTCCACACCGCTGTTTGATAGTCCGGAAACACCCCCACAGGTTGTTGAGGAGCCCCAAACACCAACAAAGCTGCCGGAATGGCTGCAAGATTTAGATGATAAGAAACTGGCTCCCCAACAAACGGCCGAAAATAATGGAGAATCATGGCCGGTAGCCGCCGGAAGACCCAAGCGTGAATCAAAACAGAGTGCGCAAAAAGCGCGCGTATTACACATTCCGCAAAGTCACTCCGCCCCAAAATCAGCGAATGACAGTAGAACCAAAGAAGAAATCTGGCTGCTGCGCATTTTAGCCATCCTCGTCATTGTGGCAGCTATCGTTCTCGCATTTCTTGTCGTTTTGATTCTGTTTTAGAATTAAGCCAACCACATGAATGATCTCGCGCCAATAAGAGCTTCGATGCAGACCAACAAAGGTCTGGTTCGCGATCACAACGAAGATTATATTATTCGTCGAGAACCTAACACCTTTGAAGAGCAAGAAAAAAATGGTTGGTTGTACATCGTGGCCGATGGCGTTGGTGGTGCCGATGCCGGTGAGGTTGCTAGCGAGTATGCCAGCAACCAAACAGTTTCCCATTATATGGACGGCGACAATCAGAATCCAGGACACAGGCTGGTCATTGCCATGCAGGCCGCCAATACCGACTTGCGCAAGCTTGTTGCTCAACGTAATGAAAACAAACGGATGGCCACAACGATGGTGGCGGCAACAATCCTGGATCAAACCGCATATATCGCGAATGTCGGTGACAGCCGCGGCTATCTTTGGCGGGGCAACACATTAAACCAGGTAACCAAAGATCAAAGCCTGGTGGCCAAGCTGGTGGAAGAAGGAGCAATCACGGAAGAGGAGGCTGCCCATCACCCTCACCGCAATGTGATTCTATACAGCATAGGCTCAGAAAAGACCCCCAAGATCGATTTGTTTGAAGTTCCGTTACTTCCAGGAGACAAGCTCTTGCTCTGCTCGGACGGCTTAACAAGGCACGTTGAGGATCAAGAAATAAGCGAAATCATCAACCGCGATGATTTGGATGCAGCAAACGACAGACTGATCGAATTAGCCATTGAAAGAGGCGGCCAGGATAACATCTCATCGGCGATAATTGCCTATGGAGACGTTCAGCAAGATCAAACAATTGAGGAAGCTATCCCTGAAGTGGCTATGCCTTTAGCCAATAACCACCAAAATGAGACCAGACCCAACCGCGCTTTCTTAATCCCTTTTACAATTTTCTTGTCAATCATACAAACTGTGCTTATCATACTTGTATGGTTGTGGCTGCGCGTTTGAACATTGCCAATCAATTCAAGTTGACCCTAAACCGGCTGCTTTCTTACGCAATTGACGGTTACAAGCAAAGCTAGACCGGTATAATTTTTTATCAACAATAATTTTATCTGGAGTATTAGTTAGAAATCACACTAAAATCGAATGTATCAAATCCAACCTTGGTGAAGGTTGGATCTATCTTTAATTTAAATAGCGTCATCTCTAGACGTTTAAACAATAATAATTTCACGCTTCACAGATCTTGTATATTTAAACAGGTAAACTTTGTAACCGCGAAATCCATTTCGCGCTCCTCCGGCGAGGATATGAATCCTCGGTTACGTTTACCCACTTATTTCGTCAAGTTCAATAAAGCGTATCGAGGGAGCTGATTGGCAGTTAAATAATCCTAAGTAAAAAGTACTTAGGACGATGATTGCGCTGCCTGTTAAAAATCACCTTCTCTCAGCCTATAAACAAAATTGATTAAAAGATTTTCCCTGGATCTGGTTGCAACTTTATCTAAACAGCAGCATTTCCGAGGAAATTCGGAGGAATAATGAAACCATTACTAAAAATCATTCCCCTGGGCGGACTTGGGGAAATTGGCAAGAACATGACAGTTATTGAGTATCAAAATTCGATGATAATTATTGATGCCGGCATCATGTTTCCTGAAAATGACATGTTGGGAATCGACACGATCATTCCCGACTACAACTATATTTTAGACAAACGGGATCAAATTGAGGCTGTCATGGTCACCCACGGTCATGAAGACCATGTTGGAGCCTTGCAGCACTTGATGAAGGATATTGATGCGCCCATTTATGCAACACCCTTAACCACGGGATTGATTGAAGGAAAACTACGCCAGGCAAATATTCTCCATCAAGTTAATTTGAGAACGTTTGAAGCGGGAGATGTCCTGCGAATTGGTCCTTTTAAACTAGAACCGTTCCACGTCGCGCACAGCATTCCTGATTGCGTCGGCTTTGGTATTACAACGCCGGTGGGCTTGATTGTCCATACAGGAGATTACAAGTTTGACCACACACCTGCCGACGGTTGGCCTCCTGATTTCGCTAAGTTAGCCGAATTCTCCAATCGAGGCGTATTGGCCTTGTTGGCAGACAGCACCAACGCTGATAAACCAGGCTGGACACCATCCGAATCGATCGTGGCCGAAGGATTTGAAGAGGTATTTCGTAAAGCGAAAGGGCGCATCATCATTGCCACCTTTGCCTCGTTGATTTCGCGCATCCAACAGGTGGCCGACACGGCCGTGCGATATGGACGCAAAATGGCCATCACCGGCCGTTCCATGCGGGAAAACACAAAAATCGCTACTAAAATGGGCTATTTGAACATTCCCGACGATTTGCTCATTGATATCAAGCAGATTTCAAATATTCCACCGAGCAAAGTTGTGATTATGGCCACCGGGGCGCAAGGGGAACCATCGGCCGTACTCGGCCGCCTTTCCCACGGCCGGCACCGCAACCTGAGCATACAAGAAGGAGATACCGTTGTTTTCTCCGCCCATGCCATCCCTGGAAACGAAGAAATGGTGTACCGTACGATTAACCGGCTCTACCAGCGGGGTGCCAATGTCTTATACGATCAAATCGCCAATGTGCATGTTTCAGGACACGCCAGCAGAGAAGAAATGAAACTGTTGATAAATATGATCCGGCCGAAATTCCTGATCCCTGTTCATGGCGAGCTGCGCCACCTACGCCTGCATGGTCAAATGGCTGAGGAATTAGGAATTCCCAAAGAAAATATCGCTGTCGTTGAAAACGGCACTCCCTTGGAACTAACGCGCGACAGCTTAACCATTTGTCCGCGCATGCCTGGCGGCTATGTATTCGTTGATGGAGCCGGCGTTGGCGATATAGGCTGGTCAGTCGTGCGCGACCGGGACAAACTGGCCCAGGCAGGTTTCTTTTTCGCCGTGCTATCCATAAATAATAAAGGGCAATTGGCCAGTACACCGGAATTCCGCACGCGCGGATTCGTTGATTCACAAAGCGCACAAGAACTGTATGATGGGGCAGAAAATGCCATTGAACGCGCTTTAAACAATGGGCAAAAAGACCGGCGTAAACTTACAAAAAGAATTGAAGACTTCTTAAGCCGCTACCTTTATGATGAAACGCGAAGACGGCCTATCGTTCAAGTCATATTACGTTAACACAATTAATACACTGTTACCAAAATCATTCGCACAGAAATTTGACAACTTTTCACTTGATATAGAGCGAAAACCATTCAATTAAAGTTGTCAAATTTTAGGTCACACAATAATTAATTGCTCAGCATTCAAACTACAAGAAGCCCCGCGGTCGCGGGGCTTCTTGTGGGAAGAGGAGAAAAAGAGGAAAATGTTAAGCATTAATTTGCTTTGTTAACACTATTATAGAGAAGCAAACTAAGGGATTCCGCCAATATAATTACATGGTATTAGTAAACTACTTAACAAATATTGGAACATGTCGTGTCTCGCATATGTGATAACTGCCACCGTCCCGTCTTAGACAGTGACACGGTGTGCTGGCATTGTGGCTGGAAATTATCTCCCATCATTCCCGAACCAGGAGAGGAAGAAGCCGCAAGCGATAAGGAGGAAGCGCAAGCGGAAACCCTCCAATCAACCCCAATCCCATTAACCATTTATTATGGCGGTCTTACTATTCTGATTATTATGGCTCTCATTTGGCTTATGAATTCCCTGGCCAAAAACCCCACAATCGTGCAATTGGGACCCGAATCGAGCGAATTTGTACTGGTACAGGACCCTCTCCGACGTTTTACGATTTCCATACCGGATAATTGGGAGTGGATATGGGAAAAAGATTTAACCGGCGATCCGGCGGCGGCCAGCTTCATAGAAGATACCCGTCTATTGGACCAGGCGGGTGAACCATTAGGATCACTAGTTGCAGATAACGAACAGGTATTTCTCGCCGGCAATGATTCTACATTCCTGCTGATCATGGCCAGCGAGCGGCTCAATAAGTTGACGGGCGAACAAATTGTCTCATCCCTCAGCCAGGAGACTTTTAAAGATGTTCTCGTCGAAAATGCCCGCCAAGCTCAAAATAGCGCAGGAGAAATGGTCGCCTTATTTGATGTCAATCATGATGTGCCGCCTATTCACTGCCGCCAGCTTTGGTCTCCAGGGACCATCACCGCTTACCTGGTTTCGGCCTGCACGGCCGCCGCAGACGCCCGCGAATTTCAAAATGATATCGATATCACCCTGAACAGCTTCCGCATAGGAAATCAATGAGCCTATGAGTCATATCCGCACATTCATCGCCTTCCATCTCCCACCTGATGTCCGAAAGTTGCTAGGAAATGCCGTTGCCGAATTAAACCGGCAAATACTCAATCGCTCTATTCGCTGGGTGAAACCCGAACTGATGCACATTACGTTACGATTCTTAGGCGACACGGCCGAAACCTCACTACCCGCGCTCTATGACACATTGGATAGCCTGGCAAAGCAGCACAATACACTCGAATTTGAATTAGATACCCTGGGTTGTTTTCCTAATTGCAAACGACCCCACGTCGTTTGGGCCGGTTTGCGTGGGGATCTTAAAAGAGTGTCAACTTTGAAACAGGCGTTAGATGCCGCGCTGCAAAACCTGGGATGGCAGCCGGAGAACCGGCCGTTTCGCCCTCATATCACCATCGGCCGTGTTAAAAACAAGCTGCAATTGCAAAAGCTGATTGGGAATATTAAATTAAAGCCATTACCGATACAGGTCAGCAAGATTCATTTGATAGAAAGCAACCTTACTCCCCAGGGACCCATTTATACAACTCGCCACTCATCCCAATTAAAAAATTGACGGAATCAATCTGTTGGCAGCGTGCGTTCCGAATGCCAGGTGCGGTCGATATTTTGGCGCATTTTATCACGGTAAGCGCGTTCCAAATCTATCCCGGCGTAGTTAGCCAGCTTTATCGTGTAAGCCAGTAAGTCGGCCAATTCACCACGCAAACCTGCCCTGCTCCGATTCAGGGCTTCTTCATGGGCCTCAACGGCCGTTCGCCCCTCTTTCGCCAAATGCTTGGATTCACCCCAAATCTTTACCAGGTGTTTGGCCACCTCGCCCAACTCCTCAGTGAGCAAAATGTAATTAAAGAAGAGGTCCGGATCAAAACTTTTGGCCTCATCCAGGCGGTTGTGAAACTGTTGGTACGAAGCCAACCGGCCGTCCTCTAACAATTGATTCTCGACAGAAATCATATGAGGTTGCGGGACTTGTTCCTGCAAAATCTGTTCAATTTTTTGTCTCGCCTGCTGCAAATCTTCAGGCTGTGCAAGAAAATCCAGCTCACTGACATCAATTGTCAAGACCGGAATTTCCACCAAATTGCTGAGCCATGCCTCATACGCTTCCGCCAGGAGACGAATATATTCGGGGTCCATATCCCGTTCATAAGGCCGGTCGCGCAGCGCAATGCGGCGCATTACGACATCATGATCGGCTTTTAAGTAAACGATCAAATCCGGCTTTGGGATTTTTTCACTCAAGGCTGCATGGACCCGCCCGTACATGGCCAATTCATCATCTTTCAAATTCAGCCAGGCAAAAAGCTCATCCTTAGCAAAGGTATAATCTGAAATTAAAAACCCTTCACGAAGCGCTTCAGGCACTGCCTTATGCTGCTGATGATACCGGCTGAGCAGGAAAAAAATCTGCGTTTGAAAAGCATATCGTTGCCTGTCATCATAAAAATCGGCAAGAAACGGATTTTCTTCAAAAACCTCAAGCAAAATAGAGGATTGAAACTGCTTTTGCAGCAGGCGAGCCAATGTCGTCTTACCAATACCAATGACGCCTTCAATAGCGATGTATTTATACTGGTCTTGCATATCAATTTACCTACTATTGTGTTACCAAAAATCTGACAACTTTTTATTCAATGGTTTTCACCAATATTCAAGTGAAAAGTTGTCGAATTTCTTTGCAAATAAATTTCAGTAACACTGTTCTACAATTTGATTAAAAAATAATTTGCAATATGAGACTTATCAAAACACCGAAGAGAAAACCGCCAACCACATCGCTTACAAAGTGGCGGGACAACGCGACGCGCGAGAAGCATACCAGAAATGCCCACAGGAAAAAAAAGATTGTCCATGATGGAAATGTAACACTCAATGTCACGGCTACCGCCCCGGCCCGCGCAGCATGACCGGATGGAAATGCATACTTATCGGTAGAGATAGCCCATTTGGGGGCCGGACGTTCCCTCTTAAACACGCCTTTGGCCACTGCCGTCAGCAGCGCTGTTAACGCAACCGTTGCTAATAGTAACCAGCCAAATCGGGGTTGCTGCCAAATAAATAGGATGGAAAGTAGAAACCAAACCCAGCTATCTCCCGTTCGGGCAATGATCCAGGCAATCCCTCGAAAAAACGGTTTTTCGGTTAAACGAGAGATCTTTTTTGAATACGCAACATCCTTACTGATGATATCGTGCCAGGTCATTCTCAAGCCATTTATTTGCGCTTTTCTGTTATGATCGCTCTCTGCTGCGAATATCGGCGCGCAGGAGTTCCACCTGTGCCGGTTTATCAACATCCATCCCGATTTCCGGGGGTGCATCAAGCACGATTTTTACAGATTGGCCAATAACCCGTTCGGCCGTTTCTTCAATGTCGCCAACCCTCAATCGGCGAAATAAATATTTAAGCAAGAATCGTAAACCAACCATATTCGCCAATTTCCAGGCATGCTTGCGCGCCTGGGTCAATGAATTCCACAACTCTTCATTTTGATCGGCCAGCGCCGCTTTAGCAATGGCCATATCCCCCCCGGCAATCTCCAGTCCATTCAGCTTGATATAGGTACGCTTTGACCCCGGAAAGCGAATCTCCATCGCTTCACGTGGGACAAACACATAATATATTGCATGATCAAAAGGTTCGCAGCCTTCTATGAAATCATCCACATTGGCAGAAGTCAAAGCTGGAAGGTCCGATGTGCAAAACAAAACATTTTCCATGTCAGGTTTATCTTGCTTCAGCCAGCGCAATCCGGCCAGCACATTACCTACCATACTGCCGTGATCGGGAAGGAGCTGATCGATCGGCCGTTTGAACTGCATGCCCATCAGATCTTCTAATCCCACCAACACAATGCGCTCCACGTATTGAGACGATTGCAGAGCGTCCATCACCCGCTCAAGCATCGTTCTCCCTTCAAAATCCAGGAGCGCCTTGGGTTTTCCCTGGGTATACGCATACAGTGGGTCTTCCTCGGTGGGCAAGCCACCGGCCGTTACAATGCAGTCCATTCCATCTCCTGCTAGCAATTGCTCAACAAAAAACCTTTACTACTGTGCTACCTAAAATTTGACAACTTTTGTTAAATGGATGTCCCCTATATATCAAGTGAAACGTTATCAAATTTCCATTGTATGCAGTGTGGGCTTTAATTCCAATTCACGGATCATCCGCCCCAATTCTTCGAAGGTAAGCGGCCGTTTCTTTCCGGCCACTGCTGTTAAAGCCGCTTCCAGCATATTGGTGCCGAAGGAACGGCCGTTCAGAACAGGCGTCGTGGTCATGATATAACGGGCCCCACGCTCCCGGAACAATGCCATGTCCTTTTGTGTGGTGGTATTGGTGACAATCACTTTTTTCTTTAGTTCATCCGGCATATGGCGTTTAATATAATGGCAATCACCGGCAATCACCGTCGCCCAATCATAATATTTGGTAAACTTTGGTTCGATTCTATCTTGCGTTGCCCCTGTCGGGTAAATGACGCTAATTGGTAAATAAGAAACAATGGGCAGCATGATGCGGCCTAACAAATGCAAGCCGCGTAGAGTGCGCACCGGGATGGGAATCCCTAAGGCAAACATCAAATCACCGCATACCATCTCATAACCCAGGTCAGCAAAGCCCAGGGTCAAGCCGTACCGGTCAACCGCCGCCGTATGTAAAACCCTTCCGCTACTGTAGTCCGGTCCCAAACCATCGACAAGGCATTGGGCCGCCTGCCGTTCTAAGGTCATTTTCAAGCCGGTGCCGTCAACCACCGGCGTGTGCTGGACGTCCCTCACCATTTTCAAGGCTGCTTTCAGTGCATAACGCCGCTTGCCCATTTGCACCCAAAGATCGATGCCACCTACCCCAAGCGCGTCAACCTTCCCGTCCAATTCGCCAAATAGCCTTGTCGCTCGCTCAATGTCACCATCGACTCCCCGGCGCTCAAGCATGACTTTCTCGCCAAATATTTCCAATTCTGCGATTTTATCGCGGCTAGAGGAGCCTAAGCTAACGCTGACGGCTCGCTTCATCTTGCACCTTCTCTCCTATAATCCTTATTTTCCGGATTTTACTCGGTTTGCCCGCTTAACCAAACCGGAGAGAAGATTCGGGAAATCGCAACTGTTTTATAAGCCGCAAATGCATCAATTCTACCCCAGCCGTAAACATGATTGGGCACGGCAGCAGGCGAATCACCGCCACAGCCTTGATCGCTGGTAAAGGGCACAGCCGTATCCTTTATTGCCTGCTCCAAGCCGTCGACATCGCCGGCCAAATCAGGATTAGCAGAGATCAGCAGCGCCACCAACCCGGCCACATGGGGTGCAGCCATGCTCGTACCATCTAGCGAACTATAACTGCCGCCTGGATAACTGGACTGAATGCCAACGCCGGGAGCGGTGATGTCCGGTTTTAAGAGGGAAATTTCCCCTGAAATAACCGGACCACGACTACTGAAAACGGCAATAACTTCATCTGGATCCGCCAAATTAACGAATTGAGTTGCCCCCACTGTGAATGATGCATCATAAATTGCCGCCGGCGTACGGATGCTGGAGCATGAAGGGCCCGAATTCCCCGCGGAGTGAACCGTGACAATTCCTGCCGCGCGTACATTTTCCACCACTTGTTGTAAAATTTGAGGCTCAGTACATCCTTCCCCTATTGGGCAGCTCCAGGAATTATTAATCACATGTGGGGCTTTGGCCGGATCACCATCCTGCATCGGATCACCACCAAGCGGGTAAGGGGCGATGAACCATTCATAACATTCGGCATAACTGGCCGGTGTTCCTTCACCCTGTTCCATATTGCGGCAGCCAATCCATTTGGCACCGGGGGCCATACCAATCTGGTTATCGCCACCATCATCTCCAACCATTGTGCCCATTGTGTGTGTGCCATGCCCGGAGAGATGATCGTCACATGGTTCCGGGGAATCGTAGCCGCACCGGTTTCCCGGAGAAGAATTAGGATTTTCTTCGTGAATGGCATCATGCCAATTGAAATCATGGTCGGCCGTCTGGCCATCCCAACCCCGATATTGGTTTTTCAACGCCGGATGATCCCAATCGACCCCCGTATCTTGCCCACCAACAACCACCCCTTGCCCGGTCACGCCGGCTGCCCATACATCGGGAGCTTTGACGAGAACAAGGCTATCTTCTATGCCATTGGCCTCGTCGCTGTCCTGTACGGATGCAAGCGGTTCAATAATATCCAACCGGACCCGTGGATTGGCCACAATTCTCGCGACATCCGAACGCCTGGCCAGACTTTCAACTACGGCTGCATCGCCGCGCACCCATACCATATTTGTCACCCAATATGATCGATAGTCAACCGCGGATAAACGTAGGGATTGAATCAATGCCGGTTGTGTGCGGCGGACGATATTGGTCAATTCCTGGTAAACATATTCTCCTTTTTGAATTTTATCGGTAAGCCTTTCCGCGCCGCTCAGGTCTGCCTGCTTTTCCAGGACAACCAAAAATTCAGCCGGTGCTACCCCGCTGGTTTCTTCTAACACCCATTGGTCAACTTTTTGTTGCCATGCAGGACGCGCGGTGGCTTTTTTTGCCGGACTCAACCCTAGAACTAGAAATAGCAAGGAGAGAATTAAAATTAACAAGAGGAGTTTTTGATCAACCCATTTTTTTAGCTTCATTTTCGTTCCTCAGTCACATCAAAGATGTCAACTTTTAATCAGTTGGCATCTTTTCGGGGTAAATTAAGTGGTTTTGCACGAATGTTTACTTAATCCAGATAAACCGTAAAAGGCAGCAAAAACATGGGTCTGCCACTCAAGGCTTTCATCCAGTGGCGAGAGAGATAATATTCAATATCTTGTATGGCTTCAAAGGGTTGAGGGAGGAGATAACCATTTTTTTCAGGATGAAGATTCATCACCCCCGGCCGATGATCGTCATCGAGTTCCAGTCCGGCTAACTCGGCCGCCTGTTCAATCGCGTCAATGAAATCACCATGACTGTCCACCAGATCTTTCTCTTTGGCCTGGCGACCCGTCCAGACCCGTCCGTCACATAGGGGATCCAATGAATCAAATGGCAGGCCACGTCCTTCGGCGACCTCCCGCTTAAACTGGTTATAAGTATGCACAATGGATTCCCAAAAAATACCCCGTTCCTCGTCGGTCATTGGCGTCTGTTCAAAGTAGAGTCCGGCATTGCGCCCACGATTCAACGTCACCCGGTTGACTTTCATTTTCTCAAGCAGTTGCGACGTGCTCGGCCGTCCACTCACAACACCAATGGACCCGGTTATTGTGCTCTGCTGGCTCATAATATGCTGCGCCCGGGCGCTGACATAATATCCGCCTGATGCGGCCAAGTTGCCCATATAAACCAGGACGGGGATCTTGTGGCTGATGCGCTGAATTTGGCGGGCGATCAGTTCCGATGCCAGGGCTGACCCACCCCCGGAATCAACATGAAATATTAAAGCCTTCATGCCCGGCAAGCGCTCGGCACGACGCAGCAGGGTGAGCAAGGTTTGCTCTCCGGCCGTTGAACTGCCCACGATGGGGATCGGCAGGTCAAATGGGGAACCTCTGCTGGGACCCATCGTGATCAACCCATTTAAGCTAACCACACCAATAAAGGGACGGCCGACCCTTCTGGGTTTTTCAAAGAGCTGTTTGCGCGCCTGGGGCCAGGTTTTGAGAATCGCTGTTGATTTCTGCTCATCCTTCCGCACATCATCACCTGTTTTCTTTTTACCAGGATTTCCAGCAAGTAGGTTGGGCAGCTCATCCTCATAAGCCAAATGATCGATCAATCCATTTTGCCTGGCTTCTTCAGCAAACAAGGGAGCCTGGTCAATGAATGCTTTCATTTCTTCCTGGCCCAACCCTCTGTTTTGCGCCAGGTCGGCCGTGATCATGTCGAACTGGTCATCTAACAGCCAATCTAATTGGGCTTGATATTCGGGCGTCATGGCGGCGTGCTGCAACATATCCATGGCCGTCTTATATGGTGAAATCTGGACCACATCGACCTGCACACCGATTTGCTGCAGGGCGTCTTTCAAAAAGACAACTTCACTATGCAACCCTAAAACATCAAATTGTATGCCCGGCGGAACGATAATACGGTCGGCCGCCGCTGCTGCATAATAATGACGCAGATCGAGATAAGGGGTATAGACAATCACCTCTTTTCCGGCTGCGCGCAGCCTTTCAATAGACCGGCGAAAATTTTGAATAGACGCGATTCCCGCTTGAAAACCACGGAAAATGAAGAGCGCTCCATTAACGTTTTGCGCATCGGCGATTCGCAGCAGCATTTCATTTAATTCCTGCAAACTCATCTCAGCCGTGCGCAAAGGGAAGGGCAGCAGGCGCTGAAAGAAACCGGGCCTTGGCGCGGCGCGTTCCGGCAAACTGCCCTCCACCGGGATGACGATGTAATCAATGTGCAGCCGTCTTAATCTACGTATTCCATTTCGCAGGAGCAAAAGGGATTTTCTGAAACCGTAGAGCATCCAGCCCAACGCTCGAAAAGGAGCCTGGATGATGCGGACAATTATTTTATTGTTTTCTTGTGCTTCTTCTTTCATATTTAACGGTCGATGATATCAACTACTTGCCCCTGGACAACCCGCTGTAATTCCTCGCTTGTCAGAACCATCAATGCGTCGCTCTCACCCCCACCACCATAAACTGATGTCTCATTAAATACACCCTGATCAACCAATGTATCCAGCTTCGCCGGATGTCCAAACGGGGGAACTGCACCGACTTTATATCCTGTTATTTGTAATACCTGGTCAGCGCCGGCCATCTTCACTCTGCGACGTGAAATTCCAATGGTGTCGGCCAACCGCTTGCGCTGGATACGCGCCTGTCCATTGGCAATTACCAGAATCGGACGGTCGTTTGCTAAAAATAGCACGGACTTGATGATTTGTTCCGGTCTCACTTCCAGCGCCTCAGCGGCCGCTGCGACGGTTAACGTTTGCACGGGCAAGTGGATGATCTCCGCGTGTATATTATTCTCGGCTATGAATTGAGCCAGGTCAGATGAATCCATTCAATTTTTCCATTATCTGGAGCAAAATAACATAATCAGGCATAATTCTATCAGAAAAGTCAAAGTTTGTTTGGAGACTCTTAATTCTATGAGTGAAATAATCAGCCATATCAATCCAGGCAGCCCGGAATTCAAGGAGAATTTTGAACACAATCAATCCCTGGCTGAAATGCTTGCTAAACGGCAGCAAAATGCAGCTACAGAACGGCCGCAGCGTATCATTGAACGCCAGCGCAGCCGCGGCAAACTGTTGGTCAGGGAACGCATTGAAGCGATTCTCGATAACAACAGCCCCTTCCTGGAACTCTCATCGTTGGCAGCATGGGACATGTATGATGGCGAAGCGCCCTCGGCCGGAATCGTGACCGGCATCGGCCGTGTAGCTGGATTAGAATGTATGGTCATCGCCAATGACCCCACGGTTAAAGGCGGGACCTACTTTCCGGAGACAGTCAAGAAACATATACGCGCCCAGACCATTGCCGAGGAAAATCATTTACCTACCATCTATCTGGTTGATTCCGGGGGCGCTTTCCTTCATTTACAGGCCGATGTTTTCCCTGACAGGGATCATTTTGGTCGTATTTTTTACAACATCGCCCGCATGTCCGGCAAGGGAATCGTGCAAATCGCCGCCGTCGTCGGTTCCTGTACGGCCGGCGGAGCTTATATTCCTGCTATGGCCGACGAGACGATTATCGTTCAGGGCAATGGCACCATATTTCTCGCCGGCCCTCCCCTGGTCAAAGCAGCAACCGGCGAGAAGGTTAGCGCGGAGGATTTAGGTGGCGCTGATGTGCACACTCGCCTAAGCGGCGTCGCCGACCACTTTGCCGAAGATGAGGAGCAAGCCCTGCGCCAGGTGCGCGAAGTTGTTAGCCATCTTAACCGCCGCAAGCAAATGTCTGTGGTCATGCAGGAACCGGAAGATCCGGTTTACGATCCAAAAGAACTATATGGTGTGCTGCCGGCCGATAACCGGCTGACCTACGACGTGCGCGAGGTCATCGCTCGCCTGGTTGATGGCTCCCGGCTCAGCGAGTTCAAAAGCCGCTATGGTCCCAATATTGTGTGCGGTTTCGCCCATATCATGGGTATTCCAGTGGGCATTGTGGCCAATAATGGACTTTTATTCAGCGAGTCCTCGCTAAAAGCGACCCACTTCATCCAACTATGTGGGCAGCGAGGTACGCCCTTGCTGTTCATGCAAAATATCGCCGGGTTCATGGTTGGCAAACAGTATGAAAACAAAGGGATTGCCAAAGATGGGGCTAAAATGGTCATGGCCGTCAGCAACGTGAATGTGCCACGCATCACCCTCCTGCATGGCGTCAGCCACGGGGCGGGCAATTATGGCATGTCAGGACGGGCGTATGATCCACGTTTCCTCTTCACCTGGCCCAACAGCCGAATTAGTGTCATGAGCGGGGAATCGGCGGCCAATACTTTGTGGACCGTTGGCAAAAAACGCTACTTGGGGAATTTAGAGAATCCGAGCGCAGAAGATTTGCAGCGTGCTGAACAGACATTTAAAGAGCCGATCCTCAATCAATATGACCGGGAAAGCAGTCCCTACTTTGCCACCGCCCGTTTATGGGATGATGGCATTCTCGACCCGGCACAAACCAGGGAAGCGTTGGCGTTGGCCTTTTCCACCACGCTTAATGCCCCCTTCCCCAACGATCAATTTGGTACATTTAGAATGTAAATTTCCAATTTAATGGTAAGTAATTTATTCGATTTGTGAGGTAAGAAATATGACCATCCCAGATTATCAATCAACAATGCTACCATTATTGAAATATACGGATGATAGGCAAGAACATTCGTTAAGGGAAACAATCGAGCATTTATCAGATTATTTCAGTTTGACAGAAGAAGAAAGGCAAGAACTGCTTCCTAGTGGTCGGCAACAAAGATTTGATAATCGAGTTGGGTGGGCAAGTACATATCTGAGGAAAGCAGGGCTTCTCAAATCTACCAAAAGAGGTTATTTTCAAATTACTACCCGTGGGTTGAACGTACTCAAAAATAATCCTCCAGCCATAAACGTCTCATTCCTGAAGCAGTTCCCTGAATTTGTAGAATTCCAAGGGAAAAAAAGTGGGAAACCAAAGTCGAAGGTAGATGAAGACAAGACAATTGTTATCACTCCCGAAGAAGCGATTGAAGAGGCCTATCAATCTCTTCGCGATGAATTGTCCACAGAAATTATTGAAACAGTTAAAAATTGTTCTCCAACGTTTTTCGAAAGAATGGTTGTAGACTTGCTTGTTAAGATGGGCTATGGGGGTACTCGAAAAGATGCGGGGCAGGCTATTGGTAAAACAGGCGACAACGGTATTGATGGGATAATAAAAGAAGATAGGTTAGGATTGGACAGGGTTTACATTCAAGCAAAACGTTGGGAAGATACTGTTAGTAGGCCAGAAATACAAAAGTTCGCTGGAGCTTTACAAGGACAAAGGGCAAGAAAAGGTGTATTTATAACCACTTCTTCTTTTAGTAAAGGTGCCCACGATTATGTAGATAGGATTGACAACAAAATTGTTCTAATTGATGGTGAAATGTTAGCCCAATTGATGATAGATTATGATTTAGGAGTAAGCCAGGTTGCCAATTATTCCATAAAGCAATTAGATTCAGATTATTTCACGTAATTAACCTAGTAAAATGACATTAAGCATTGGCATCATTGGCCTGCCCAACGTAGGCAAGAGCACGACTTTTAACGCCCTGACTGAGGCGCAGAACGCTGATGTAGCCAATTACCCCTTTTGTACAATCAGTCCTAACAAGGCTATCGTGCCCATCCCCGATAAGCGATTAGCCCATCTGCATGAGTTGGCAGGTGTCCCCAATAAAATATATGCCACCATTGAATTTGTGGATATTGCCGGTTTGGTTGAAGGAGCCAGCCGGGGCGAAGGGCTAGGCAACCAGTTTTTAGGCAATATTCGAGATGCGGATGCGCTTATTCATGTTGTGCGCTGTTTTGACGATGCCAATGTGGTCCACATCTCTCCCCAACCCCAACCGCGATCGGACATTGAGATCGTGGCCACAGAATTAATCCTGGCCGATTTGCAGCAGTTAGAAAACAAAATCGAAAAGCTGGAAAGGCAGATCAAAGGTGATAAAAAAGTGTACGGCCCTATTCTGGAACTGGCGCTGGCCTTAAAAGATCATTTGGAGGGTGGAAATCCCATTCAAACTTATCTGGACCAGGGAAACGACGTTTTTCGGAAATTTAACCTAGAGATGCGTTTTCTATCAGCCAAACCGATCATATTCGCTGCCAACGTTGATGAAGAATCTCTGGCAGAAGACAATGCGTATGTTCAAGAAGTCGAAGCGGTTGCGGCCGAGCAAAGGGCAGAAGTCATTCGCCTATGCAGCAGGCTGGAGGAAGAGCTGGTGGAGCTGCCGGAGGATGAGCAGGAGGAATACCTTCTCTTAGCAGGGATCGCAGAAAGAGGATTAGACCAACTCATTCAAAAAAGCGCTCAATTACTCAACCTGATCAGCTTTTTCACCATGAATGAGAAGGAAGTACGCGCCTGGACAATCCGCAACGGTTGGAAAGCGCCGCAGGCTGCGGGTGTGATCCATACCGATTTTGAGCAAGGCTTCATCCGCGCCGAAGTGCTCAGCTACGAGGATTTTGCCGCTCACGGCAGTTCGGCCGCCGCCCGAACAGCGGGCGCCTTACGCATTGAAGGCAGGGACTATGAGGTCACGGATGGGGATGTTATTTATTTCCGCTTTAATGTCTGACCTCATTCATGAACCTGGATCAACCAGCAGATTTCACCATCATCCAGCCAATCAATTTGATAGTCATCACGGCCAAATGTGCGTCGCGTGCCACCTAATAACTTCTGTAGACGGCGGGCAAAAGGAGGCAACTCAATCTCCGAACGGCGAAATAAGCCCGGCCTGGGCAAATTCAGCGTAACGGTTTGCCCACTTCCCCCTTTTTGATGGACTGTAGTTGCATCTTGTTCCTCTCCTTGAAGGGTTGAGGCAGTGCCCCAGGTTTGGGTTTCTACCATCGCCATCACCAACACATCCATTTTATTTCCCTCATCCCGCGGGTCCCCGGCCGACCACACTGTTCTTAAGGCGTTGGTCATGTCCTGGGGATCATCGAAGTTGACATTTAGTTGGGCATGCATGTTTTCCTGTTTGTTATTTTCAGTGACGGCCGCGGCCTGCCGCACGGCTACACGTGATTTTAGTCGAGGGAAACGAATATCCCGGTATAGAACTTCATACAACCAAACCGGATCGGGAATGATAACCCGCTCCCCAATAAGCGCCGCGATTTCTTCAGCCAAGCAAATGCGGAAAAATTCATCTTGCAAAATTCCTCCTTCGGGCACGGGCAGGCCGCCTCGCGCCGCTAAATCGAGCATTTTGCCTTTATAGCCCACATCCCGTTTGCGGCTTCTCCCCGATCCCAACCAGATGAATGGCGTGTGACCCATCGTCCTGAAACCTCTTTTGTTATCTAACGCGAATAACGACGACGGCCGATTTCATATAGAATAATCGCCGCCGCCGCATTTACCGAATAGGAATCCACAGTAGATACCATGGGAATCGAAACCAACCAATCGACGGCCGATTGTATCTCTTCCGGCAGTCCCCAGGATTCGCTGCCCAGGAAAACTGCGGTTCCACAATCAGAAAAAGTCGCCTCCGGCAAAAGAATGCCCTTGGACACGGCCGTGCCCACCCTTTCAATCCCTAATTCCTTTAATTCGCTCATCAATTGGCTTGTAGTCTCATACCGCAAAACAGGGAGTTTAAACAAACTGCCCATTGATGTACGCAACGCTTTGGGGTGGAATGGGTCACTGGGGCCGACAGCCGCCAACGCAGTTACTCCTGAAGCGTGCGCCGTTCGCAGCAGTGCACCTACATTGCCCGGATCTTGGACATCAACAACGACCAAAATCAGCGGTGATGGATGATTTGATGATCGAACCACATCTTGGAGCGAGGACTGCCCCGGTAGTTTGACTAATCCCAACAGTGGACCCAATTCCCGCTTACCTGTGAACTCCTCAATAATATCCTCAGGTACAACCTGAAATTGTGTCCCACAATTTTGCAACTCAGCAACCAGGGATTGCGTTCTCAAATCATCAGCATTTAGCAGCGATGACGTTGTGATGACCCGGTACGGACAAATACCGGCGCGCAGCGCCCGTTCATGAAGGCGAATACCCTCAATGGAGAAATAGCCACTTTCGGCCCGTCCTTTTGCCGTTTCCGTGCGGCGGAACATTTCCACTGTTCCCTGCCATCTGCCCTCATCCATCGCCCTTTACTCCTGAAAAGGCTCAAATCAATCCCGGCCAAAACAAAAACCTCGCCGGCCAATGACCACTGCGAGGTTTATGTCATCTGTCGGGGTGGCCGGATTCGAACCGGCGACCTCTTCGACCCGAACGAAGCGCGCTGCCATGCTGCGCCACACCCCGAACAGCCAAAATTATAAAGCAAGCGCCCCATATTGCAAGCAAGCACACCTCTCTATTAACCATTCCAAGTCACTCCTTAACATCATATGACACCTATACCACCTCTGATACAATTAGAGGGATTAAAAAATGTGACAGTCTCTTATTCAGAGAGAACGCAGCGATTCAAGTGACTGTCACTTAAATCCCTGGTGGAGCGTTTAGTTGTCACTGGCTGTGTATATTAAAGACAAGGGAATGGAAGGAAGATTTATTTGAAGCGGTGGCAATTCTGGCTGGGCATAATCATTAGCATCATTTTTGTCTGGCTGGCGATGAGAGGGCTAAAACTCGATCAAGTATGGCTCAATATTCGCGGCGCTAATTACTGGTGGCTTCTTCCCAGTGTGCTGGTTTACTTTCTCGCCGTCTGGGCACGCACCTGGCGCTGGGCGTATATGCTGCGTCCATTAAAATCCGTGTCGACACCACGTCTTTTTCCGGTGGTTGTCATCGGATATATGGGTAACAACATCTTTCCCTTCAGAGCAGGCGAACTGCTGCGTTCTTATGTGCTTCGTCTGCGCGAGGATATTCCCTTCAGCGCCAGTATCGCCACAGTCGTCGTCGAACGTGTTTTCGACGGCCTGGTCATGCTAGCCTTCGTCTTCATTGCCTTACCAATGACACCCATCCCTGGGGATGAAGACGGCCGCATCCGCTTAATAGTCACCCTGGCCAGTGGTGCTTTTTTTGCTGCCATGATCCTCTTTTTCATTATGGCCGCCTTTCCCAAACAACTATATCAATTGACGCAATGGTTTGGAAGCCGCTTCCTGCCGCAAAAGCTTGCCCAACCCCTACTCGATTTTTCAGGTCGCTTCTTAACCGGCCTGGAATCTTTACGCCACTTCCGCAGCGTCATCATGATTTTTTTTACCTCGGTCATCATTTGGCTGTTAGAAACAGTGAAATATTGGTTCGTCATGCAGGCCTTTGATTTTCAAGTGAGCTTCTTTGCCCTCATGCTCATGAATGGCATCGTGAATTTAGCCACTACGTTGCCATCCGCACCCGGCTATATTGGCACATTTGATGAACCGGGCATCGAGATTTTAAAATTATATGGGGTGAATGCCAATATCGCTGCCGCCTATACCCTGGTTCTGCATGTGGCTCTCTGGCTGCCAATCACCGTTTTGGGAGGATACTTCATGATTCGTGAAGGGTTAAGTCTCTCCAAGCTGAGCGATGCCATGAAGCAAAACGAAGAAAAGGTAGTTGTATGAAGATCGGAATCGTTGGGGCGGGAATCGCCGGTCTCTCTGCCGCTTTTGATTTGTTAAATGCCGGACATGATGTTCATATTTTCGAGGGCGGTCCAAATTGTGGGGGGCTGGCATCCGGTTTTCGTGATGACAACTGGCAGTGGCCACTGGAAAAATTTTACCATCATCTCTTTACATCCGATAAGGAAATCATCAATCTGGTGGAAGAATTGGGCATGAGTAACCAGTTGTTTTTCCCCCGCCCCACAACGTCTGTGATATATAAGGGGGAAATTGTTCCTTTTGATTCTCCGCAGCGATGGATCACATTTCCAGGGTTTAATCTCTTTGATGTGGCCCGGTTTGGATTGGTCAGTGCTTATTTGCGTTTCACTGAACCCTGGCGCAATCTGGAGAAAGAGACGGCCGATAGCTGGCTGCGTCGTTGGTATGGTGACAAAATCTATGAAATGACCTGGCGGCCGATGCTCATCGGTAAATTTGGCCCCTACTTCCAGGAAGCAAACATGGCCTGGATGTGGGCACGGCTGCACGTACGCTCCCCTAAACTAGGCTACTTCAAAGGCGGATTTCAAGCCTTCGTGGACCGTTTAGCCGGGGCAGTACAAGATCGCGGTGGCCGGATCAATCTCAATTCACCCATACAGGAAATCAAACCAGTAGAAACGGGGAAGCTGCTGCTTTCGGCATCGGAAACCACGGAACTATTCGATCGGGTATTGGTCACGACCTCGCCCAAACAATTGGCCAGTATGGCCCCGTCCTTGCCGGAGAATTACCTTGGCCAACTGCTCAAATTGAAAAGTATGGGCGCAGTCGTCATGACTTTAGCCTTAAAAAAATCTTTATTGACCCGACACAAAACCTATTGGCTCAACATCCCTGCTGACTCACCGGACAAGAGCGAAAATGAAATCCCCTTCCTGGCGCTTGTCGAGCATACAAACTATATCGACCGCAAATATTATGGTGGGGATGTCATTGTTTATTGTGGGGATTATGTGACCCAAGATCATCCCTATTTTGAGATGGAGCAACAAGAACTTGAAGATCTATTTACTGGGGTGCTGCAAAAATTCAACCCTGCGTTTGAACGCAGTTGGGTCAGAAAAAGCTGGTTGTTTCGTGCACGCTACGCTCAGCCTGTGCCCACGGTCAACCATTCCGCGAATATCCCAAACATTCGCACACTTTTACCAGGACTTTATTTCGCCAGTATGAGCCAAGTTTATCCCTGGGATCGGGGCACAAATTTTGCAGTAGAAATTGGCCGTAATGCGGCTAAACTAATCATCGAAGATAAACATAAACGAGAGCAGGGATCGAAAGTTAAGATGAGCGTAGGTTAATCAGAGGGCAGACGCGGAATCTAAGGCAATTCTCTGATTTTCCCTTGCTGCATAATATAGCATGAGGCGCCTATTTTTGTATCAGGTTTGTCATTTTTTCTGAGGGATTCCAGAAGTACAAGAAAATAAAAAATGACAAACCTTTCGAAATATTTACTTGAAATTATGGGTACAGTTCGCGTATGATTAAAAAATTAAGGAGAGAAATCTGATGAAAATAATTGTCGTCGGCACCGGATTTGTGGGCTTGACTCACGCGGCCGTCTTATCGGAATACGGGCATGAAGTCATTGCTTACGATATCGACGAAGAGAGAATAAATGCTTATCAAACCGGATCGCGAGAAAAGATCGAACGGTATGTAAATGAACCGGGGCTTGTCGCTTCAATTGCTGAAAACAAAGATCGATATTTGTTTTTTACAACCGATGTACGTGACCATGTCGAAGGAACAGATGTCATTTTTCTTTGTTTAAATACACCGCCCAAGCGGGATGGATCGTCCGACCTGAGTTACTATTTGAATGCCACCCATTACCTGGCAGAATTGTTGGTCGCGCGCGAAAATAAAAACCGCGTAGTTCTGGTTAACAAGAGCACGGTTCCTATCGGCACGGCCAGATTGCTGCAAAACATTATGGACGAGCATAACGTAGAGAATTTTGGCGTGGCCTCTAATCCTGAATTTTTAGCTCAGGGCAGCGCCATTGCCGGATCGCGACGGCCGGATCGGGTAGTCATTGGGGCGGATACGGAAGAAGATCTGCTTATTTTACGCCGGGTTTATTCCCAATTTGTAAACCATGTGCGCATCCGCTATTTGGAGACCACACCGGAAACCGCCGAAGCCATCAAATACATGGCCAACACCCTGCTTTTGACTTACATCTCTTTCTGGAACGGTGTTGGGGGACGACTGTCCGAATCCTTCTCCAATGTACGCATGGAAGATTTGAAAATTGGTGTCACCTCCGATGAACGGATCAGCACCTGGGGATCTTATGTCAGCAACGGAGCCGGCGGCAGCTGCTTCGGTAAAGATATCCAATCATTGATCTACCAACTCAATAAAGCAGGAAGACCAACGAATCTTTTGCAAGCCGTTTATAACATCAATGAATATCAGAAAACCTACCTGGTTGATCGCGCCATGTATGAAGGTCACTTCAACTTCAACCAAAAAACCGTGGCTTTATTAGGTCTTGCCTTCAAGAAAAGAACCAACGATATGCGCGATTCGGCCGCTCTCAAGGTCGTTGAATCTCTGCTAGCCAAAGGCGTTAAGTCGATTCGCGCCTACGATCCGTTAGCCATGGAAGATGCCCGCAACATCTGGTTTAACCCGGAGAAGAACCATCTTTTCGATCGCATTAGTTATCATGAATCGGCTAAAGAAGCTATCGATAATAGCGATGCCCTTTATATCTCAACAGATTGGGAAGAATTCCGCGGCCTGGCCCACACCATTCAGTCTTCTGTCAAGCCCCCTTACCTGGTCATTGACGGTCGGCGTATGATTCCTGACTTTGATGCCCTGGTAAAAAGCGGATACGAGTATCTGCCGGTAGGCGGGGTCCTGCTCACACCGGAGCGTCTTGCGCAAAAGGGAGATAATGTCCAGCTCGCCATAGCATCGCCGATTATGACCGATCTACAGAAAGTTGTTTAGGAAAGTCAATGAATAATTGGAGTAAACGCAAACGATTAGAAACCACAATTGACGGCCAAAAACCCGACCGTCTACCCGTATCCTTGTGGCGTCATTGGCCGGGTGACGATCAAGATGCCCAGGCCATGGCTGCCGCCCATCTGCAATTTCAACGCGACTATGATTGGGACATTCTCAAAGTGGGGCCATCGGGCAATTACTCCGTCGCTGATTGGGGAGCGGAAGATCGCTGGGTTGGCCATATTGAAGGTACGCGCGAACGAACCTATCATCCCATTCAATCCCCCGACGACTGGGAAAGATTGGGAGCGCTCGATCCGGCACAGGGCATGCTGGCCACCCAAGTTGAGGCCTTACGCCTGACCGGAAAGGGCGTTGGCGAAGAAGTTCCGTTCATCGCCACTGTTTTCTCCCCATTGTCGCAGGCCAAGAATCTGGCTGGACATCAAACAATGCTCAGCCATCTGCGCAGCCACCCGCACTCTTTTCGTAAGGGTTTAGATGCGATTACTGAAAGCACCATTCGCTTTGTCGAAGCGGCTAAAAAAACTGGCATTAGCGGCATTTATTACGCTGTACAACATGCGCGTTATCCCTTGATGAGCCGCCAGGAATTTTCTGATTTCGGCCGACCATCCGACCTGAAAGTTTTACAATCAGCCTCGGATCGATGGCTGAATGTGGTACACATCCACGGCGATCAGGTGATGTTTGATCTGGTCGCCGACTACCCGGCATCCATCGTCAATTGGCATGATCGGGAAACAGGTATCAGCCTAAAGGAAGGGCTGCAACAGATTAAAGGCGCGGCAAGTGGCGGTATCGATCATTGGACACTGCACCAGGAAAACCCCCACGAAGCCTTAAAAGAAGCGCAGGATGCCGCTGAACAAGCTGACGGCCGGCGCTTGTTGCTAGGTACGGGTTGCGTGATCATGGTCACCACCCCAACCCGTAATTTACGCGCTATCAGGGAATTCGTTGATAATTAAAAAACAAAGACCTATTCATCATGTGACAGCCACTTGTTTCTTAGCGATCCAGGTGACTGTCACTTTTCAATGAATCCATTTCCATCCGGACGTGTTCATCTTCTTCACTTTTGAGCGCTGCCATTATCGCCTTATGCGCGTCATCTCCCCCAATGCGCCGTAATGCCCACGCGGCATGGCCACGAATCAGCGGCTCAGGATCCGCTAACAAGGGCTTCAAATATGAGACGGCTTCCTGGCTGCCCCAATTGCCCGCAGCCACGGCCGCATTACGCACCAGGCGTTTGCGTTTAATGCGCTTGATTGGACTGTTGGCAAACCGTTCATTAAATTCAAGTTCCGTCATAGCCAGGAGATCGATTAACGGCGGGGCCACATCATCCCAATCCTCTGGCCAAAGGGCCGGTTCATCCACAGGTTGGGCGAAGCGATTAAAAGGGCACACATCTTGACAAATATCGCATCCGTAAACCCAGTTTCCCATTAATGGGCGCAGATGATGCGGAATCCACTCTTTAAGTTCAATCGTTAAATAAGAAATGCAACGCCGCGCATCCAGAACATAAGGAGCTGGGAATGCATTCGTCGGACAGGCGTCCAGGCAACGACGACAGCTTCCACAGCCAGGCATGGTTTTTCGCGTACTTTCGTCGACAAGGCGCCGGGTCGTTAGAATCTCGCCCAGGAAGTGCCAGGACCCACTTTGTGGAGCAATCAGCATACTGTTCTTGCCCGTAAATCCCAGGCCGGCTGTTTCGGCATGATCCCTTTCAAGAATAGCGCCAGTGTCAACATAAACCCTGGTTTTAGCCTCCCGGTCACCGGTTCTCAACCAACTTGCCAGCTCTTCCAGCCGTGGCGTCATGAGATCATGATAATCCTGTCCCCAGGAATAATTAGATATCCGTGCCCGTCCTGGGTTCCGGGCAATATGATCAGGGACGGGACGCGTGAAATAATCCAGGGCTACACATATGATTGTTTGTACGTCGGGCAAGATGACCTCGGGATCCTGGCGTCGAACGATCCGGTCTGGGCGCGCCATATAAGCCATCGCCCCATGGAAACCATCGTGGATCCAATCCAGGTACTTTGATAGTCGTTTTGCAGGCCTGGCGGGGATAATGCCAACCCTATTAAATCCCAAAGCAGCGACGCGCCCCTTTAATTCAACCGCGTTTATTTCAACCATTTAATCATTATACGTGATAACGGGAAGGGGCGGCCAACCCTCCATTTTCCGCTAGTTTGTTTGTGGTATAATACGAAGGCAATTTGTAAATTTAATGGCCGGAGGTAAGAATCCATGAGCAATTCACAACTATCAATTTCGACTCAATCTATGAAACGGGTCGAACTGCTGACAGTTTCAGGACGCATTGACAGTAGTAATGCATCCGAATTGGATGATGCGTTAAAAGGCGTGATGAATGATGGCAAATATAACATCGTTATAAATTTTAAGGATGTCAATTATATGAGTAGTGCCGGATTGCGCGCGCTTGTAGCAGCTTTACGTGAATGCAAAAAGCACAGAGGAGATGTGGTCATTAGCGAGCCATCTCAACGTGTTGCTGAAGTATTGGACCTCGCTGGTTTAACGGTTGCTGAAGCTCCCCTCTTTAAGGTTTACGATAACGATCTTACCGCGGTTGGCACATTTTAATCATGACCCATTCATGACGAATGGGTCTACAAATTGCTTTCCCTGAAGATGGGCAAGGAAAATTATCTAACCGTTCCTGGTAAGTATGATCAAATCCGCGTTCTCTGCCAATTCCTGGCAGACGGCGCTAGAGAGGCAGGGATGGATAAGGATGGTATTTTTCATGTCGAGCTTTGCTGTGATGAAGCGGCGACAAATATCATCGAACATGCTTATGGGGCTGAGGATGTGGGGCTTATCACTGCGGCGTATGAAGTTTCCGGGGAGCAGTTCAAAATAACTTTACACGATGACGGCCGTCCCTTTATCCCCGATGATGTACCTGAGCCAAAGCAGCCTGAGTCGGAAATAACAGGTAAAGGGGAGGCGCTCAACGGCATCATCAACAGTTTGCAAATTGGTGGATTCGGTATTTATTTCATGCGCAAACTGATGGATGAGGTGCAATACAGCTTTAATGGAGACAGTGGGAACACACTTGTGCTCATCAAGAATCTCCGCTCCGAGGATGATGAATGACCATTTCCTGTCATGAAATAAGTGGTGAAATCTGGGTTGTGGGTGCCCAAGGCCGCCTGGATCAAAGACTTAATCCCCGGCTGGAACAAATGCTGAACGATTTAATCAACGATGGACACACCCGATTGATCGTTGATTTAAGCCAGTCAAACTATATCAACAGCGGTGGGCTGCGCTGTCTTGTTACAGCCTGGCGTCAGGTCCGTGAGCAGGGAGGTGACCTTGTACTGTGCGGATTAAACGGCCGCGTCCAGGAAATCTTCGCCTTAATTGGTTTTGATCGTGTTTTTTCCATCCATTCATCATGTGAAGATGCTCAGAACCACTTCCAACTATGAATCACGGCGTATAATTTGGCGGGATAAAATCCTCTAATAACGCAATCTACCCTATGACAAACTTGCCTACCTTCCAACTTCCCCTGGCAAACGATCTCTGGCAAACAATTTCGCTATTTATTTTGGTGATCGCTGTTCTAGCCACTACCTTAATCTTGTGGCGGCGATTCTTTTCGCGGCGAATGTTAATCCGGCGCATCGCCGAGTTGGAAACTTTAAGTGCTGCCGGAAGAGCAATAGTTGCTTCTGAACTCGATGTGGCCACGTTGTGCCATCTCATTGCCGAAGAAGCGCGGAAGATCATTGAAATCCGCACCTTTCAGGTTGGCCTTTTTGAAAACAATCGCTACCGCATCATGTATTGGGCCATTAATGGTCTCAAACAAACTGCCCCACAATCCTTTGATATCAGTGATGGTCAAGGGTTAATTAATTGGGTAAGAAATTCTCAAAGTCCTTTGTTGGTACGCGATTTTGATCGCGAAATGAATGAGCTGCCGGCCAGGCCATCTTATATAAGCCAAGCACCACCCCGTTCGGCGATATTCATCCCCCTGGTGAGCGGGGAGGAAACAGTAGGCATTGTCGCTGCTCAAAGCAGCCAGCCCCACCGTTTCAACGAGGAGGACTTGCGACGCTTAATGATATTAGCGAATCAGTCAGCAGCAGCCATTGCCAACGCCCGACTTTATGAACAGGAACGTATGCGCGCCGCTCACCTTGAATTGGTTGGCAAGATTGCCAGGCAGGTGAACGCTGTTCAGGACCTTGATCAAATATTTACCCAGGTCGTCAACTTGACCCAGGAAACCTTTGACTTTTCTCCAATCAATATCTTTTCTATCGATCCGGCCACTGGAGACGCCATCCTTCAAGCGAGCAGCGATCAATCAGTATCCGCCCCTGGAGGGAGGTTGAAATCCGAGCAAGGACTTGTGGGCGCGGCCGCTGCTTCCGGTGAAACGATTGTCAGCAATGACACAGCGGCCGATCGGCGTTTCGTTCCCCAGCTAGAGGATCGAAGCGATCTGATCATTCCTGATACATGTGCCGAAATCGCAATTCCGTTGATCGTAAACAATCAAACCTTAGGTGTCCTTGATGTTCAAAGCTCACAGACAGATGTTTTTACCGATGTTGAACAAACAGTATTGGAAGCGTTAGCTGCGGAAGTGGCCAGTGCCATCTATAAAGCCCAGCAATTGGCCTGGCAACAAGAGCGAGCCTGGATGACCATGGCGCAGTTGCAAATCGCCGAAGCCATTAGCCGCAGCGCAGATCTAAAGGAAATCGTCTATTCTATTTCTCGTTTAACGCCGATGCTTACCGGCGTAAATAAATGCTATATTTTGCTTTGGGATCACGAACTTGAGATTTACAAATTTGGAAATTATTATGGTGAAGTTAGTGGAGAGACGATCCTTGACCCCAATTTATCACTAGCCATCGGCGATTGGCATGCTCTTGATGCGGTTCATGTTGGCCGCCAGCCATTGGTCACCCAAAGAGTTCCCACCTGGTTAGAACCCGCTTTTCATTCCAATCATGGAACGATAACTGAGGTTCAATTAATCCCGCTCCTGGTCAGTGAGCATAACCAGCCCCAAGGGATCATGATTGTCGATAAACCGGCCTCACTACCGAGTCCGCTTTATACGAATGATCCCGGACGACGCCAACAGGAACTAATCCGAAATATCGCCCAACAAGCCGCCCAAGGAATTGAAAGTGCCCGTTTGCGGGTCGCGCAGGAAGAAGAAGCCTGGGTAAATACAGCCCTCCTACAAGTGGCCGAGGCAGTGAACAGTCTGGTGGATTTAAATGAGATTTTGAATACCATCGTGCGTTTGGTACCGATGCTCGTTGGGGTGAACTCTGCCATTGTCCTGGTTCGCGATGACCAGCGAAAGTTATTTCTGCCCGGTCCTAGCTATGGTATCAGCAGCATGGGACACGGCGTTTTGGCAACGTTGGAAATTGACGATAATGAGTTTCACTCAATGACGGCTAACACGGCCGATGCTCGCTATCCTTCTGCTCATATGCACATGATTCGCCTGCCGGGCTGGATGAAAACGGTACTGGAATCGGCCGAAGCACATGCCTTTCAACTAAATGCCCAAGGCCGGTTGGTGGGGGCATTAATTGTCGGCATGCCCCCTGATAGCGATAAGCCCATGACCTCCCGCCGGCTGAATATTCTCAATGGTATCGCTCAACAGGCAGCCACGGCCGTTGTTAATAATCAACTCTATAAAGAATCGGCCGAGCGAGCGCGCATGCAGCAGGAATTAAACGTCGCTCGAGATATTCAAGCCAGCTTCTTGCCAAGAGGAAATCCTAAAATTCCTGGATGTGATGTCGCCAGTTTATGGCTGGCTGCTCGCGAGGTAAGCGGCGATTTTTATGATTTCTTACCGCGATCGGATGGGACATGGGGAATCGTCATTGCCGATGTCGCCGACAAAGGAGTGCCCGCCTCACTCTTCATGGCCCTTAGCCGGACAATATTACGAACCGTTGGCTTTAACCGCAAAGACCCGGCAGATGTACTTATGCGTGCCAATGAAATAATTAGTATTGATGCGCAATCTGATTTGTTCGTAACTGTTTTCTACGCTGTATGGGATCCCAAAACAAATACCATCACCTTTGCCAACGGCGGCCATAATCCACCTCTGTTAATCAAAAACAAAGGTGATTCCCGCTTATTAAGCGTGCCAGGAATGGCCTTAGGCATTTTACCGGAAATCAACCTGAAACCGCACAAGACGCGCCTGAATCAAAATGACCTGTTAATTTTCTATACAGACGGTGTGACGGAGGCAATCAACGAGGATTATGATGAATATGGTTTGGAAAGGTTGTTACTAACGGCACATATGGTACGAAAAAAAAGTGCTCACGATATCCTTCAAGCGATTCGCACCAGCATCAAGGAACATGCCGGGGACACACCTCAGTTTGATGATGCCACCTTAGTCGTCATGAAACGAAAATAAAAAAAGACCGCCGGCCAGCGGTCTTTGCATCAAAAATTCAGAGGCTTGATAAAGAATTACGCAGTCGGTGCTTCCTCTTCATCATGCACGAAAAGGTTCTTCAATTTTTCTTCTTGTTCATCAGATAAAGATGTTTGGATCACTGTAGCATCATATTTTTCAAGCGACGGCTGAACCTTATCCATCGTCACTTTACTCACCAACAGGAATAAAGCAGAATGGCCAGGTTCAATGGTATTGGCAACTTCCTTGATAAAATTATCGTCGATGCCGGTGTCGGTAAATTTGCCCGCAATTGCGCCGGTTACAGCGCCAATGGCCAGACCCAACCAAGGGGCAAAAAATAGAAGGCCAATTAACATACCCCAGAATGCGCCGCCTAACGCGCCGGCGCCAACTAGACTAGTTGCTTGCTTTACTTTTGGTTTCCCATCGCCATGACGCACCACGACGGCCGCGTCTTGCAGAGTAATCACTTCCTGTTTCTGCAAACTGATTAAATCATCACGCATTTTAAATGCGTCTGTGTCATTTTTGAACGCTAATACGATCAAATCACTCATTATAATATTCTCCTATTAAGATTATGGGTTTTATCTGGCGATAAATATATAACTGAAGTTATCTGCCTGGTAAACGTTTAAATTTCCCGCCGCCAGATTGACAAAATTTGACACTCTTATTTTACGAATTTATTTATTCCTAAACAACTTTCTCATTCTATTTATATACAATCCACCCCAGGTTTATATTTTGGCATCATCGGTTAAATCAAACAGTTCCGGAGCCGGCCGATCAGCGGTTTCATTTGTGAATATAGGTCTTTCTGCCTTAACTTCTCGCAGATACTGGGCATACTGAACGACCAGACCTAGCAGCGCGAGGCTAATGGCGAACACAGCGGTAAAGCTGCTCTGCGGGTTTAAGTTCAATACCGTTATAATCATATCAGTGCCCACAAAAACAGAGACAATGATGATCGCAATTCCTTCATCTCGCCTGGTGAGTACTAATCCAATTAATCCACCGATAATTAAAATGAAAACACCTACCCAGAAAGCTGTTTGCTCCGGCCATTCTCCTATGCTCACCATGAGGTAGAATGCGATATTATACAACCAAAGCGCAATATACCCTCCAGCGACAAATCCAACAACATTCGAAGCAGTATGTCTGGCTCTTAAACCTAAAACCCCACCAACAATGCCGGCGGCAACAGCAATCCCCACAAAGACCCAATTTTCTGATTCGACTAATGCCCAACCTGAATCCTCACCAAGCAAAACAATGGCTAGCAACTCACCTGTGAAGGCCAGGCAAACAATGGCAGTGGTTACTGCTAATGCCTTTCTTCCAAAAAGCAATAGATAAAATCCCAGACTCAGTCCAACAAAAAACAATAAAATTGAAATTAGGATATTGACCATGTAAAACCTCTACCTTATGCTAATAATCGTCATCCTCATCTCGAAGTTGGCGTCTTAAGGATTGGAAAATCACATAAACTCCAATCAATGTTCCAGCAATGAACATGTAATATGCAAGGTCGGAAAGCCTATATTCGCCAACAGAAATGTCAACTGTACTCACGATAGCCGCACCCACCAACCAGCCTGCCAAAATCATCCCTATGACCAGGCGGTCGAGCGATTTGCCTAAGGCCTTATCTAATTTTGTTACCTCCTTGGAAAGATCGCTGGTATCAATGTGTACACTGAGTTTTCCTTTTTCATACTGGTCAAGCCATTTCGTGGTCGCTTCCACCAAATTTGGAAGTCGATAAACGACTTCCCGAGAGCTTCGTGAAATTTGTTTGCGTACCTGTTCGGCGATGTAATCCGTGTTAGCCTGTTGGCGAATAAGCATCATGCTACTGTCCACGGCCGCGGATGATAAGGCAATCGTGGGTTCCAGCCGGCGAATGATTTCATCCGCCTGCATTAGCGTCTTAAAAACTAAGGTAAAGTTGGGATCGAGGCGCAGTCCATTTCGCCGGAGCATATCTTGTAACGCGGTAAACACATAAGACATATTCGCATCTTCTACTCCTAAAAATCGCTGCCCAAAGCGATCCATGTTCTCTAAAAATTGGGCTTCATTCACTGTAAATCCAGGAAGCGGTTTGCTTAAATGCAGCGCCGCCTTGCCCATGTTATATCCATCTTGTTCAACCATAGATACAAGCAAATCTGCCAGGGCCATACGCTGTAAGCGGTTCAACTCTCCCATTAATCCCATGTCGAGAAATCCAATTTGCTGATTCTCCAGATCCACCAAAACATTTCCTGGGTGGGGATCGGCGTGGAAAAAGCCATCAAAGAGCGCCTGTTTGACCATTGCGTGAACAAATTCGCGAGCCAAAAGGCCTTTATCAATTCCCGCCTCCTCAATTGCTTTCACATCGCTGATTTTGACCCCGGAAACAAATTCCATGGTTAACACTTTGCTGGATGATAAATGATTGTATACCTTTGGAACGTGTACAAAGTTGAAATCTGCCATATTCCGGGACAGCAGACCGATATTGGATGCTTCGTTACGATAATCAAGTTCATACAAAATCCCTTCGCTGAACTCTTTTACTAATCCACGAAGATCAATGTCTTTAGCCCAGGCCTGGCGACGTTGAATGCGCTTCGCCAGGTCATTCATAACATTTAAGTCCGCTTTAACTGTAACATCAATGTTCGGCCGTTGGATTTTTACAACCACCGGCGTGCCATCCAGTAAAGTAGCTTTGTGTACCTGGGCTGTGGAAGCGGCGGCAAAAGGTTCTTTTTCAAAAGAGTCAAAAAGATTTTCCGGCACATCGTTTAACTCTTGCACCACAATTTTTTGCGCGCTTTCATATGAAAATGGTGGCACATTACTTTGTAACCGGGACAGTTCCTTTTCCCATTCGGGTGGAAGCTGCTCCGCCCGGCTGCTTACAATTTGACCAAACTTAACGAATGTCGGACCTAGTTCTTGCAGTAAATGGCGCACCTTTTCCGGTAGATCCATGTTATGAATGGGATCGACATCACGAAAGATCAATTCTTGCATGAACACCCTGAAGCGATCAAAAGGCGTCATTTCAACGGCTATATCTTTGGTATATCGCTCGATGATGTCTAGAATTTGGACAACGCGTAAATTTTCGGCTATTAAATTTCGCCGGCCGGATGACAAATAGCCCACCCAGCGCCAATAGAATTGAGACTCAATGCTACTATTGAAATCAGGGCTATCCAGACCGAAAAGTGCTTCCATGATGACGACAGCCAGGGCCATAAATGCCCCACCCAAAATAATCCAGATCAACACCGGGGCGTTGACAATGAATGAATCGGGAGCAAATGCGGTGAGGAGCCAGAAAAAGAAGGCGTTAAGGATAAAAATAAATAGTCCCATACTGCGCACCAGGAGTCGCGCAGTAAAAAGCAAAACAATCGGCCGCACAAAAGCATTGATCAATCCAATAATCGCACCATAGATAATATAAGTCGCGCTTATATCAATGACGCCAGGGATAATAGGACCCACACTTAAGCCCGGCAGCAATATGATGGTGACAGCTAATGACAACGCATTGACAAGAACCCGAATTAAAAAGTATATCATGATTCCATTGATCCCATGTTCAACTTTACTATATGATACAAGAATATAATTTTAACTTACCCGGTATAGGCAAACAAACAAGAAATCAGATTTATGCAATTGAACCAATACAAAATTTTCCCTTTATTGTCTACCTGGTCGGGACTAGACCAAAATTCTAAATTCATGAACGATGAGCCACTGAATAGGATATACTAGTAGCTTGATGTTTTTGTTGGATTTGTAGTCATGGCTTATGAATCTTGTATATTTAAACTGGCAAATGTAACCGCGAAATCCATTTCACGCCCATCCGGTGAGGATGTGAATCCTCGGTTACGTTTACCCGTTATTATATTAAGATCAACTAGCCCTTAAACTGCTGTTGGCGATTAACAAAATAATATGGTCATCCTGTAAGTAGGCATCCTCAGATGCCGGTCCGGAAAAGCCGCGCATCTAAGGATGCGCACTTACAATTATAGCCGCATTAATTAGTTAAGATTTAAAGGTAGTTTCTACGAACCACTCGACTCGTTGGATAAGAAAAATAATGATCGTTAGCGCGATCTTTAGGAGATGAATCATGAACGAAAATAATGGTGATTTACCCATCAGCAAAGACTTACTGGCAATCCTGCGCGATCCCGCGGCTGTCCAACAGCCGGAAAAATACGGTCCAGATCCAGGACAGTTGGAGTTGGTGCATAATAGCTGGCTTGTATCAAGTGATACGGGTTACAAATATCCAATTAAGGATGGCATTCCGGTGATGCTCATTGAGGAAGGACAGCGTTGGAAAGACACGCCGGTCGATGAACTGCCAGTGCCACCGGAGACCGCTGACCCGCTACCTGCCACCTCAGCTACGTCCGACATGTTTCAGCAAGGTGAAGACAATGGCGGCCTTAATCCCATCATCTTAGGGGTTGGTGCATTGGTGACCTTGATATTTATCATTTCATTGCTACGCTTGTTCTCAAACAAGGAAGAATGACCCGGCGTTTAACCGATAGCCGCCTGGCCGGTGTGGGCGCCCAGACCATTTATCAAGCCTTTTACACCTATCATGAGCAGTTGGTAACGATTACCGGCCAGGCTAAAAATCGATTCGAGCAACAGGATTGGGCCGGGTTGCAAAAGGATTCAACCAACCGGCTCGATCTATATAAGCGCATGGTCGATTTATTAGAAGCTGCCATGCGAGATTTGTTAGCCGATAAGATTCAAAATAAGCTCATCTGGGCAGCGATGAAAGCCGTCTATTCCGGCCTGATCCTGGAGAGTGACACCTGGGAATTAGCGGAAACATTTTACAATTCACTTACCAGGCGCATCTTCACCACAGTGGGCGTCGATCCACAAATTGAATTTGTAGCAACCGACTTTGAAACGCCACCAACCCATTCAAAAACTACCATCTATCGCACTTACCCTCATTTTGAATCAACGGTCGAATTAGTGCAGCGTATCGTTGCCGATTATAGTTTTGAGGCTGAATTTGAAGACATTGCCGCTGATGCGCAGCTAGTCGCTCATCATATTAATGGAAAGTTGAAAGACATCGGGGCACTACGTACGGTTGACCGTGCCGAGATGGTTAAAAGCGGATTTTATAGAGGCATGGGCGCGTACCTTGTCGGCCGTTTGTTCAGTGGTCCCCATTTGATCCCCTTTGCATTAGCCCTCATCCACAATAAGAATGGGATTATTATTGACGCTGTTCTTTTGGATGAAGATTCAATCAGCATTTTGTTCAGCTTTGCTCGCTCATATTTCCATGTGGATACCCGCCGTCCATACGATCTGGTCCATTTTCTTTCCACCATCGTACCCCGTAAACGAATAGCAGAACTTTATATTTCTATTGGCTACAATAAACATGGCAAAACAGAATTGTATCGCGACCTGCTGAATCATCTGGCATATTCTGAAGATCGGTTTGAAATCGCCCGCGGGCAGCGTGGTATGGTGATGCTGGTGTTCGACATGCCCACCTATGACATGGTGTTCAAGCTGATCAAAGACAAATTCAATTATCCTAAGAATTCCACGCGTAAAGATGTCATGGCCAAATATACTCTTGTGCATAGGCATGACCGGGCCGGGCGTCTTGTTGATGCTCAATCGTTTGAGTATTTACAATTTGATCGTCGCCGATTTACGCCGGAGTTGTTACAGGAACTGCTTGAGGTGACCGACGAAACAGTGACTGTCAACGAGGAATATGTCGTGATCAAACATGCATATGTGGAAAGACGGGTGATTCCATTGGATGTTTATGTTAAAGAAGCGGCGGAAAGCGCCGCCCGATCGGCCGTCTATGATTATGGCCGTGCCATCAAGGACCTAGCAATAAGCAATATCTTTCCGGGTGATATGCTGCTAAAGAATTTTGGCGTTACGCGCCACGGCCGTGTTGTATTCTACGACTATGATGAAGTAAGTTTCCTCATTGAATGTAGTTTCCGTCGCATTCCACCGGCGGCCAGCTATGAAGATGAATTGGCCGGCGAACCCTGGTTCCACGTGAATAAAGGGGATATTTTTCCGGAGGAATTTAAAAATTTCCTGGGTCTGTCTGAAAAGCTGCGACAATCATTTGAAAAATACCATAGCGATCTTTTTGATGTTGATTATTGGCGACAAACACAACACCGGTTAAACAATAAACAGCCGGTTCATATTTACCCCTATTCATCCAACCAGCGTCTTCATACACCTGAGCGTATGTAAAATGGAGCTGCCACATAATGGCATTTGATGTAGAACGAAAAGCGATAAGACAACTATTAGATGAGCATAATCCCGCCGACGCCATCGCTACCTATTATGCTATTCATCATCCGCAACAAAAAACACAACTTGAAATCTTTCCTGGAGATGGCCGGAACGCGACCGGTTATGTCTCACTTTCCCGAACCGGCCTGGATATTTTTCGTCCGCTGGTCACGATGCGCCTGCCAGAGGCGGACGCCAATGCCGCCGCCGAACAATTATTTTCCATCGTGGCCGAAGGGACGCCGGTTATCCTCTACGCCCCCGCAGCTTACGAACCGCTGCTGCAAGCGTTCTTTGAGATTCAAACCGTAGAAAAATTGCATCTATTCACCCTTGATCGTTCTCGGTTTGAGCCGATCATCAATATTCATGTGACCCAATCGGCCGGACCAAATGATCTGCCACGATTTGTCATCAGCTCGCCACAAGATCGCAGCCAGGTGGGTGCGGTCTCTGGATTAAACTGGCAAAGTCCTTACTTCGCTGAACTGTTTGTGAATACATCTCCAGGTCAAAGGCGGCAAGGATGGGGACGCAGTGTTTTAGCGGCGGCCGTTCAACATGTCTTGGACTCCGGCAGATCCCCATTGTATGTCGCCAGTGAGCAAAACGAACCTTCAAAACAGCTTGCTCAGAAAGTGGGTTTCGTCGACAGCCAGGTGCGTTTAATCTTCGCCCAAGCACAGCGACGCAAATCTTATTGAGCCAATTCTACCTCTAGAAATCGCCCGAAAAGAAGTCAAAAAACTCCCATTTATAACTGACGTGAAGAAAGCGTGAACGCGTTGTGAACCCGTCGTGAAAACTGTTCACGACCGATTGAACTTTTCTGCCCCACGTGTTAACTTGGTACTGTAAATTCAGAAGTTGTATTGGTAAATTGAATAACGAACTGTATTGGTAGTCACAGCAACCGGAGCATCATTCAAATATGCTTTTGGGTGATGCTTTGGGTTTGCTGGGTCCATTTTGGCGATGGTGGACACTTCTATCATTTAATTAACGAAACCCAGGAGCGGAGGTACCGTAATGGAAAAAACAACAGGTGTTGTAAAATGGTTTAGCCGGTTAAAGGGATATGGATTCATCAACCCCGACAGCGGTGGGCAAGAGGTATTTGTCCACTACTCGGCCATCTCTGGTGAAGGCTATCGCAATCTATATGAGGGAGACCGGGTTGAATTTGACATGATTGACAATGGCAAAGGTCCCCAGGCCAAGAATGTCAACGCACGCCGGATGTAAGCACTTTTCTCTTATGCACTCGTAATACTGCTAGCAAAAAAAGCCCGCCGGTGCGGGCTTTTTTTGAAGAAGCCGCCTCTTGTAAAAAGAAGGCTTCTGGATTTGAATCTTGTCTACAGTTTTTCCAAAAAAGTTTTAGCTAACGCCCCGTCTTTGCCGGCAAAATTGAAGAGCAGATCCGCCAGTCCAGGAAAACGGAGGACCCAACGCTGGATGAAATAGGAACGGCGCATCCCTTTCCACATCTCTTCATGGCAGCGATCTTCATAAACTTTCAAGTTTTCATAAGACGTATCATTTGATTGCAGCGCTTCGTCTATCGTTTCACCGGCAAACCTGGAAGAAAGGAGCGCATTATGAATGCCCCCACCAGTCAGTGGGTTAATAAAACCGGCGGCATCCCCAACGAGTATCGCACCATTATAAGCGTGCTGTAGCTTCTTCTGCGATCCAAAGTTAAGTTGCCAAATTTTGATGCCACTCACTTCACCATCACGTTTAAGGCGACCTTTGATTTCCGGCAACTCCAGAAAATCTTGAAGCATAACTTTCAAATTATGATCGCCTTTACGAAAGACGTCCAAACGCATGCCCAAACCAATATTCAATTTCCCATTCCCCGCCGGGAATATCCAGGCATAGCCGGGTAAAATTTCATCATAGAGATAAAACTCAACTTCCCGTTCGATCTCTTCCAGATCGGTTATGTAAGCCCTTAGAGCAACTGCCCGGTGTAGATCCTGGTGCTGCTTTTCAGGGGGGCGTAAATTGCGGGCGATAGCAGAGGTAACACCATCGGCACCCACAACGATCTTGGAGCGCAGCGGCTGCACATGTCCGTTTAACTGGGCATTGACGCCCACAACATGCCCATCTTCGACCAATGGTTCTTTAACCAATCCCCGCTTGAACTCCACGCCGGAATCAACCGCGTGCTCTTGAAGAACGGCATCAAAATGGACACGTGGAGCCACATAAGATCGGCCGCCCTCCTTGCCTTCAGTCAAGGGAGCGCGCAGCATATTACCTTTAGGAGACAATATTCGTACATGGTCTATGCGGTAAAACTCGCCTCGTTCTACCGCTTTCTCAATTTTTTCCTGCATTCCCAGGCGCACCATGATCTCTATTGCTCCGGCAGGTATGCCATCCCCGCATGCCTTGTCACGGGGAAAATCATGGCGGTCCAGCATTAGCACATCATAGCCCTTTTGGGCCAGCATAGTAGCCGTCGCAGCACCTGCAGGCCCAGCCCCCACAATTATGACATCACGCTCGCGGTCTTCTCTCATTCTTAAATATTGCTCCTTCATTAAAAGTATGGTGCGCGATCAGCGTGCCCTTTGGGTATTGACAAACCGCGCTGGCCGATTTAGTAAATCGGCTTACACTTAAGTTCCTTTTTTACCAGTTTGAAATACACCCTTTACCAAATCGGCCTACATATCATATTCCTTCGGCCTGGCGTATGGTGCGCAGCAATCCGCGGCAGGCATCTTCTACCATTGAGTACACCACTTCAAAATTGCCTTCATAGTATGGGTCCGGTACATCCAACCCCCAGTCACTATCGGCATAATTCAAAAGCCGTTCCAATCGCGGTTGGTCACCAAATCTGCGCCGGATATCACGCAAGTTAGCCGAGTCCATGGCTATGACGTATGTTATATCATCTGCTAGATCAGCCACGCTAATTTGGCGAGATCGGCTCTTGCTCTCAATACCATGCGCAGCCAGCACTCGTCTCGTTCCGGACGCAGCACGCTCTCCTACATGGTAGGAACTGGTTCCAACCGAATCCACGGCTATTTTTGACGACAAACCGGCGTCATGCACCATTTTCTGAAAGATAGCTTCCGCCATGGGCGAACGGCATATGTTTCCAAGACAAACAAATAAAACTTTAACCATAACAATTTTAGTGGTTTCTTAACAAGTGACAGTCAATTTATTCTCTATATTGCCACTCAAGTATTGACTAAAGTGAGTGTCACATTACTTAAACTATTTAGCAGTACCAAGTTGGCCTATAAGCCGCATTCTGTATTCTTTTCACGGTCGACCCGTAGAAAAAATGGTGATCATCTATCTGGGACTGCCGTTACCGACAGCCTCATGCAGCCTACCCGGACGTTTAATGGAACGAGCCGTTCCTTGGCCATCGACCAGCCATTTGAGCTGGCCAATGGTTATCGCCCTGC
>JANQGC010000211.1 GCA_028277515.1 Anaerolineae bacterium | reverse complement strand
CCAATTATCGTACCGTAACCGCGAAATCATTTTCGCGCTCTAGCGTATGCACAAGAACGCGATTGTGAAATCGCGGTTACGAATCTGACTTTGGAACTGCCCTGTTTTTAACGCCGCCGGTTTTTGCAATCCCTCATTACCCATTCTTCTTCCATAAGTGAATTATCTCTCGGTTTGTTTCGACATTTTCTAAAAATGATAGACGCTCTTCAAGATTATCGATTTTAGCGGCCCGTTCTTGAACGAGCTGGTATGCAGCGGTTAAAAAGTCGGACGCTCGTTGATCTTCGTTGGCTTGCAAAATTTGAATGCAGAACAGGTGTGTTTCAATCGATCCATAACGATCTTTGCCGGGTTGGGATTGTAGTAAATGTAGAACCGGCTCCAATAGGTTTAAGGCATGGGCAGCATTGTTTTGAGAAAGTACAGATTTAGCCCAACCCGCCCGGGATTCAATGGCTAGATGAGACAGTCCCATTTCTTCGCGCAGGTTCACGGCCTGTTTGAAATAGCTCTCTGCCTCCGAATAGCGGCCTGAGCCAAGTAAAGCATACGCGATGCCATGAAGAGCGTGCCCCTCTCCAGAACGGTTGCGGATATTCAAAGCGATGGTCAGGTATTCTTCAAAATACTTTTTTGAGGCGACAAAGTCCTTACGATCAGCGGTGACGTTACCCAGGTTGCCTAAGGCTAAGCCCTCACCGGATGAGTTGCCTGTATGCCTGGCAATTTGCAGAGATTGTTCAAAATATTCTTGCGCTTTGGCAAGATTACCGGCCATAGCAGAAAGGATACCTAGATTATTCAGATCAATGCCCTCTCCCGGCAGGTTTTGGATCTCGCGGTCGATGATTAATGCTTGTTCATAATAGTGCCGGGCGGCATCCAGATCACCGAGGTCGCCCGCAATATTTCCCAGGTTTAAGTTGGCATTGCCCTCAAGCTGGCGCTCTCCGGTCTTTTGAGTCAATTTTAATGCCTTTTGTAGTTCTTCTTGAGCGATATGCAACGCTCCTTTTCGCCAGAGAACCCGGCCCAGCGCAATATACCCTTTGGCTTCCAGTTCCAGGTTGCCGATTTTTTGCGCCAGGCGGGCACATTCGCGCGCTTCCCGAATGGCGTCATCATGGGATCCGACATTTTCATAGAAAATTGCCCAGTGCCATTTGGTTGAGGCTAATCTTTGATCGTCTTCAAGATTTTTGGCGATGGCTTCGGCCGCTTGCAAATCTTTTTCTTCCCGGTCACGATCACCTAACCGATGATAGACACTCAAACGAGCGGTGTGCAGGTTAAATCGTGCGCGATAATCGTTTTCGTGGCAGATGGAGAGCGCGCGGGAGAGGAATTCTTGGGCTTCTTTGTTGGCGAAACGCTCGACCGCTTCATCACCGGCCTGCGAAAGATACCGGATTGCTTTATTTTTATCCGCACCTAATTGGAATTGCTCGGCAATGGCTGCCGTATGCTGCCAGGAACTTTTCTCGTTTTGGTTGATCAACCAACCGGCAGCTTGTAGATGATAGGTCTGGCGGGGGCGCTTCAGAATGGAATCATAGGTCACCTGGCGCAGAATAGCGTGCCGGAAAGCATATTCGGCCGTGCCTGAGAATTGGGAAGCATCCATTTTATAGATCATTTCCTTGGCACAGAGACCGTCTAATCCATCCTCAGTTTCTTGCAGTGTCAAGTGTGTCTTTCCATAAATGTTCATATGATGGATAAGCTGGTCCCAAAACAACATGCCGGCGATGGACGCTTGTTCGATTATTTGCCGTTCGGCCTGGGGCAAGCCTTCCAGGCGGGCTTGCAAGACGCCTGTAACCGTCGCTGGAACCTGGATCTTGGAAATATCTTTCGCTGACACTTGCCAATAGGTTTCATGCTTAACGATCAGGCCATCAGCGATCAGCATTTTCACCAACTCTTCGACAAAATAAGGATTGCCTCCGGCATTTGTAACCACCAGTTCCTGCAAGGCTGTGGGCAGCTCCTCCACACGTTTGAGCACTTCGGAAACCAGGCGGCGGCTGTCGGGTAAGGATAGTGGCGACAGTTTTAGGAATTGATGGTGGGGCTGATCATGCATGAAGTCGGGCCGGCGTTCCAATAATTGAGGCCGGGCGGTGGCGATAATCAAAACCGGCCTTTCTGTTTGGGTGATGGACAGCCTGGTTAAAATGTCCAATGAACTTTCATCTGCCCAATGAATATCTTCGAGGAAGGCGACAATAGGCGAAGAAGAGGCGGCGCGAAAGTAGGTGATCATGGCCGATAAAGCCCGGCTGCGAAGCTGTTGAGGATCGCCGCTCAACGCGCGGATAGCGTCTTCATGCTTGAAGTCAAAGCCAATAAGCTGGCCGACGATCTGGGCCTTAATTGCCGTTTCCGGCTCAGGACCCAACCATTCCTCAAAGCCGGCAACAAACTTTTGCCTCGTTTCGTGCGGCGGATCATCATCCAGAATGTTAAAGCGAAAAGCGAATAAAGTGCGCAGCAGTCCATACGAAGCATGCTGCATTTCCTGCCGCGCGCGACCCCGGTAAAGGGTGATGAAACGGGGATGCAAGTCGATCCATTGTTCAAATTCGTAAAGCAGGCGGCTTTTTCCCAGGCCGGCCTGTCCGATGATTGTGATCCACTGCTGTTTTTCCTCAGACATCATGTGATGAAAGGTATCTTGCAGTTGGCTCAACTCGGCCGAACGGCCGATCATGCGCGTATCTACTCCCTGCACACCGCGACGGCGGGTGCGGAAGGCGCGTGGCTTGCTGCGCAGCACGCGGTAGACAGCGATGGGTTCGTTAAAGCCTTTGGTTCGGATAGGATCTAAGGGCTGTAGATCAAAAACACCACGCACATGTCCGTAGGTGTGTTGGCTGATCAGGATGGTTCCGGGCGCGGCCGATTTTTCCAACCGGGCGGCAAGATTGACCGGCGGTCCGGAAATAGAATCCTCCCCCTCCACTTGCCCCCCGACGATCACCATGCCGGTGTCAATGCCTACCCGCACTCGAAAATCAGGTAGGCCCCATTCCTGTTCTAACCTTGTAGCGAGCTCCTCCGCTTTTTTGTGGATGGCCAAGCCAGCTTGAATGGCATGATCGGGATTATGTTCATCTCCGCTTAAACCAAAAATGGCTTTGTAACCATCTCCTTGATAACGGCTGATCTGGCCGCCAAAATCGTAAATCGGCTGTGACAGCCGGGTCAGGGCTTGATCGACAACCTCTAATTGATCTTCCAGATCCAGGTTGCGGATCATGGCCGTGTGGGCCACCATGTCCATGAAGAGGATGGTAGCTAATTTCCGTTGTTGTTGAGATTCTTGACCCTCAATCTTAGCCAGTTTTTCCTTTAAGGCAGCAATCGAGGTTTCAACGACGGCGTCCCCCAACATCGGCCGTTGGCTTTCAAGGCTGTCGATGGCCTGGTTTAGTTTTGCTATTTCACTTTGGGAGTCCACACTGGTAATTATAGATGTTGTTGGTTAAAAATCACCTGATAAAGGTGCCGCCTTGCCGGAGGAATAAAAGTCGAATAAACATGAAAATAGGCAGAATTAAGAAGTTGTTATCTGGTTGTCATACTATGCGAAGTCTATTCATGGCGCAGGGCGGCCACCGGATCCAGCCGGGCAGCGCGGGCGGCCGGATATAGGCCGGCGATCAGGCCGATTAGGGCGGCAAAGATCAGGGCACCGACAGCTAACCAAAGGGGAACGATGGACAACTGCCCTACCCCGGTCACGCCTTCACTGATCAGGTAGCGGTGAGCGATCCAGTCGGCCAGACGGCCGAGAAGCGTGCCGAAAATCAGGCCAAAAACGCCGCCAATCAAGCCGATCAGCGCGGCTTCCACGGTGAACATGGCGCGAATCTCTCCGCGCGACGCGCCCAATGCCTTGAGGACGCCGATTTCCCGTGTGCGCTCGTAAATGGCCATCATCATCGTATTGGCCACACCCAAGGCGGCCACCAGTAAGGCCAGGCCGCCAACCGATCCTAACAATACTTGCAGCAAGGACAGAACCTGGTTGGCCACGTCCAGCACCGCTTCCAATGATTGGGTCCGCAAATCCAGTTCTTCAATGGATTCGATCAGGTCGGGCACGGTTGCAAGATCATTAGCGGTGACGGTGAGCAGATCGTAACCCTGGATTTGGACGATGTCCGGCTCGCCAAACCACCATGATTTCATCGCTGTCCTCTCTTGCAGGCCTAAATCAATGGTGCGACGGCCGAAGCTTTCGCGCACGCCGATGATGGTTGAAGGAAACTGCTCAGTTTCTCCCCTGGGCAGACGCAGCGTCAAATTGACGGGACGGCCGATCAAGCTGTCATAATCTTCTTCTGCGGCAAGGAATTGATCCGCTAAGCCGGCGACTAAAACGACGCCGCTGGAATCCGCCCCCTCAATCCTCTTTCCTGCCAATAAGCCATCTCCTCCGCCAAATGTGAAACGACCTTCGCCAAAACCGTCGGCAATGCGTATAGACAACTCCTGGCCATCTAACTGCAGACTGGCATCAATGCCAGCCGGCAGGTTTAAATTGGGTTGAACGGTGGCTATATTGGGTAAGGACTCAATTTGGCTGACGACATCCGGTGTCAGCAGCATGATCGGTTCATCAGCAGCGAAGGGATCAAAGCCATCTCCTTCGGCAAATAGGGGAAACACAAAAATATTTTCCAGGCCAATGGTGTCGAAGTTGCGCTGCACCTCACGCTGTACACCGACGCCGAAGGAGACCATAGCCACCAGGGTAATGATACCGATCAGTACACCGGCGGCAGTCAAAATATTGCGCACCGGGCGACGGCCGAGGTTGCGAAATGCGCTGTGGAGGATGTCACTGCGCTTGAGACGCGCGTTTGCTTCAGCTTCTGTTTTTGCCGGTTGATCGATCACTTGCTCTGTGGGTTGGACCTGTTCATGAGTGATATTGGCGATTTGCCCGTCTCGCAAGTGAATGGTGCGTGAGGCGTAAGCGGCGACGTCCGGATCATGGGTGACCACTACCAGGGTGATTCCCTGTTCGCTGTTCAGCCGGCGCAGAAGGGTCATGACTTCCGTTCCGGTTTTGGAATCGAGGTTGCCCGTCGGTTCATCGGCCAGGATCAGAGACGGGTTGTGAATGAGGGCGCGGGCGACGGCCGTGCGCTGTTGTTCGCCACCCGACAATTCTGACGGATAATGATCAAAGCGATGACCCAGGCCGACGGTTTGCAATAATTCTTTGGCCCGTTCTTCGCGCTCCGCCCGCCCCACCCCGGCCAGCATCAAAGGCACGGCAACATTTTCCACGGCCGTCAGGCGAGGCAGTAAATTGAAGCTTTGGAAAATGAAGCCTACTCGGCGGCGGCGATGCTCGGTGCGCTCCTTTTCGCCGGCGGTGTGCAAGGGCACACCATCCAGCCAGATCTCACCGGCGCTGGGATGATCCAGGCCACCTAGGAGATTGAGCAGGGTCGACTTTCCTGAACCGGATGGTCCGACGAGGGCCACAAATTCGCCATAAGGAATGGATAAGTCGATGGCGTCCAGGGCCTGGACAGTCATATCACCACGTTGAAACCGACGTTCCAGCGCGGTCAAGCG
>JANQGC010000191.1 GCA_028277515.1 Anaerolineae bacterium | reverse complement strand
TTTCTGCACCCGGAAAAGGTGTTGACGGCACCTTCGTGCTTGGTGTCAATGAAGATGCATACGACAGCAGCACCATGGATGTTATCTCCAACGCCAGCTGTACAACCAACTGCCTGGCCCCTGCCGCCAAGGTCCTGCACGACAACTTCACCATTGAAACTGCCTTAATGTCTACTATTCATGCGGTCACCAATGGTCAGAAAATTTTGGACATGGCTGCCAAAGATTTGCGCCGCGCACGAACTGCCTTTGCCAACATCATCCCCACGACCACCGGCGCTGCCCGGGCTGTCGGCCTGGTCCTCCCTGAACTGGATGGAAAAATCAATGGTATGGCCTTCCGCGTACCGGTCGTGACTGGCTCGGTGGTAGACTTGACCGCCATTGTCGCCAAAGCAACCACCGCAGAAGAAGTCAATGCGGCCTTCAAAGCAGCGGCCGAAGGTGGCGGTTGGCTGGGCAAGGTCCTGGAATACACCGAAGACCCGGTTGTTTCCACCGACTTCATCGGCTCCAGCGCCTCCTCGACCATTGATGGTCTATCTACGGAAGTTTCCGATGGCAAAATGGTCAAAGTTGTCACCTGGTATGACAATGAGTGGGGCTACTCCGCGCGCCTGGTTGATCTTTGTGCCTACGTAGCTGAAAGACTGTAAAATTCTGCTTAAAAAAAACATTGCGCATGGATGGGCGGCCTGCCTACCCATGCGCAATTTGCTATCTGATGGACTTATCCGAACTAGAAGCCCGTATGCATGACTTCGTCACCGGAAAAGGTTGGTACGAAGAAGACACCCCTAAGCAACAATCCCCCCGAAACCTGGCTGCCTCCCTGGCCATTGAAGCTGCGGAAGTCTTGGAACATTTTCAATGGCAGGAAGAAGCCACAGACCCGGACGCCCTGGCCTCCGAATTAGCTGATGTCGCCCTATACCTGCTTCAGTTAGCGAGCGTCACCGGCATTAATCTGGAGCAAGCAATTCTTGCTAAATTGGATGAAAATTTAAATCGTCAATGGCCAAACCCTTAAATGTATGAAAATATTGGCGGTCAGCGACAAGGTTCTGGATTTTCTTTATAGTAATAACGTTCGTAAGAACATTCCGGATGTCGATTTAATTCTTGGTTGTGGTGATCTGCCCTATTACTATCTCGATTTCCTTGTCTCCGCCCTTGATGTCCCCCTCTATTATGTTCACGGAAACCATGACGGTAATCCACAATACGTGAGCGGCCGTGGCCAATTAACGGGTGTGCGGGGCGGAACGGACATCCATGCCCAGGTGGTAAAACATAAAAATCTGTTGATCGCCGGATTAAGTGGTTCTATGCGCTACCGAACCGGCGCCCCCTACATGTATTCTGAAAATGAGATGAGGGGGCAGGTGGCCAGGCTTGTTCCTCGACTGTTATGGAATCGCCAACGATACGGCCGTTTTCTCGACATTTTGATCACCCATTCTCCTCCATTCGGCATCCACGATCGGTCCGACCTCGCCCACACCGGCTTCATGGTTTTCCTTAATCTGATGAGCATCTTTAAACCACGCTACCATTTACACGGCCATATCCACATCTATCGTCAAGATACTCCCCGCCGAAGCCAGTATAAACAAACCGAAATCATCAACATTTACCCATATAAAGTTTTAGAAATAGAATAAGATCGCCGATCTTTTCATCTCTGCAACACTTCGATCAATATCGTAAGGGCGGGACAGGCGGGACAAATCATTTTGCAGTTGATCTTTAATGGGCCATGTCGTAAACTGCCGATATGGATGCACCACTCGTTGCTGAGGATTCACGGATACAAGTGGCGTTCAAGTCAACGATCGCTCCCATAGGAAAATATCTCACCGAGCCGGTCCGACTATTTCGCACCTACAATCCGTCTGACTTCCGACCTGACTTCATCGCCGGCCTGACGGTTGCCGTCATCCTGCTGCCACAGGCCATCGCCTTCGCTATCATTGCCGAACTTCCCCCGGAAATGGGACTCTATGCGGCCGTTGTGGGTGGCGTTATCGGCGCTCTTTGGGGTTCGTCCGATCAAATTCATAATGGCCCGACCAACGCCATTTCCCTGCTAGTTTTATCAACCCTATCCAGCGCGGCAATGCCAAACACACCTGAGTATATCGTCGCGGCCAGTGTCCTGGCCATCATGGTCGGCCTATTCCAGCTCGTACTTGGCTTAGCCCGTTTGGGCGTACTGGTAAATTTCGTCTCCCATTCCGTCATCGTCGGCTTCGCCAGCGGGGCCGGTGTCCTCATTTTACTCAAACAAATTGGCCCTCTTCTTGGACTGCTTTCCTCGGGTGAGCATCTCCTGGAATCCACCCTGGACATGGTGATTCGCGTTCCTGATTCCCATCTTCTCACCGCTGCAATCGGCATCGGGACCATTATCTTTTTAATCCTCATCAAGCGCGTGAATCCCAATTTACCCGGAGCCTTAATAGCGCTGTTGCTGGCATCCATCATCGTTTTTATTTTCGGCTTTAATTCCGCAGGGGTGAATGTCATCGGAAGTCTACCCAGTGGTCTCCCGCCCTTGACTGATCTACAACAGGTTGATTTGGATTTGATAAGCAGTTTAATTGCCGGGGCCGTGGCCGTTGGTGCAATTGGGCTGGTGGAAAGTACGGCCATTTCTAAATCAGTCGCCGTCCAGACACGCCAGCGCCTGGACAGCAACCAGGAATTTGTGGGCCAGGGAATGGCCAATACGGTCACCGGTCTGCTTTCCGGCTATCCTGTGGCCGGATCATTTTCGCGAACGGCCGTCAATTTCCGGTCAGGCGCTAAAACACGTATGGCCGCCATTTTGGCCAGTTTGCTGGTGCTCATCGCCATGCAGTTCTTAGGCCCATTTGCCCGCTATCTGCCTCGATCGGCCCTGGCCGGCGTGCTGATCGTCACCGCCTATGGCATGATTGACAAGGGTGAAATTCGCCGTATCTTACAAGGCGGTCGCGGCGATGCTGTGATCATGGCTGTCACATTTTTTGGCACACTCTTCTTGCATATCGAAACGGCCGTGCTCATTGGCATAATTCTCTCATTCATTCGTTACATTATGCACACCAGCACTCCTCGAGTACACACCGTTGTTCCCGACGAATCATTCGACCACTTTGTGTATGACTCCGACAAAGAAGATTGTCCCCAACTGGGAATCATCGAAATTTTGGGCGATCTCTACTTCGGAGCCGTCAACTATGTTGAAGACTTCATTCTCGACCAAGCTGCTAAAAACCCATCCCAGAAATTTCTGCTTCTACGCATGCACCACGTCAACAATGCTGACTTCAGCGGCATCCATATGTTGGAGAACGTGGTCCATACCTACCGGGATCGCGGGGGAGATGTTTATTTAGTTCGTGTCAGCCATCGCGTCATGCAACGAATGAAGGACACAGAATTCGATAAACACCTGGGATTCGACCATTTTCTTGACGATGACAAAGCGATCAGCTACCTGTTCCATCACGCGCTCGATCCGGCGGTCTGTATCTACGAATGCCCCGTCCGGGTGTTTAAAGAATGTCAGAATCTGCCCAAGCGCCTCGATCTCATCGGCCTGACTTTTGACAAAAATTTAACCGGCAAGGTCTATCCGACTGTTGAATCCAAAGAGCTTTGGCAGATCATGAAAGATCCTGATAAGAAAAAAGAGATCGCGTTGATTGATGTGCGCGAACCGCGAGAATTCCATCACGGCCATATTGATGGGGCGCGTTCCGTGCCCCTGCCCTTGATCGCTGCGCTCGATCCGGCAATTAAAAAAGATCAACCCATCATCCTTGTTTGCCGCAGCAGCCGGCGCAGCAAACAGGCAGCCGCCATCTTATTGGACAACGAATACACAAATGTCTCCATCTTAGAAGGGGGTATATCCGCCTGGGAGGCCGCCGGTTTGTTGGAGGCGGTTGACACATTCACCATTCCCAAAGAAGAACAAATGAGAATGGATTTAGAGAGATTCCCATGATCACATCAGAACCGTATCGCAATGTTGGCATTGAACTCGTTCGCGTGACGGAGGAAGCCGCACTGGCAGCCAGCCGCTGGATTGGATCAGGCAATTATCAAGGCGCCCACTTAGCGGCCGATAATGCGATGTTTAATGCCTTGTGCGCTGCCGGAATTAACGGCGTCATTGAAATTGGCGAAGAAAATCGTGCGCCTGGCCAGGAACTGCTTTGCGGCCGTCCCATCGTTGGCGATGGTATCAAAGCTGATGCCGACCTGGCGCTTGATCCGGTCGATGGGACTAATTTATTGATAAAGGGACGATCCGGCGCCATTTCCGTGATGGCCATCGCTCCGCGCGGATCATTTTTCTCACCCTTACCCGCACAATACATGGACAAAATCGTTGTTGACCGCGAAGCGGCCGACGCCCTGGTGCCGGAATGTTTGGATGCACCTGCCGCTTGGACCTTGGCCCTGATCGCCAGAGTAAAGAAGAAAGCCGTGCACGATCTCTCCGTCATCGTTCTGGCCCGTTCCCGCCATGAAGAGTTAATTGATGAGATCAGAGCGACCGGAGCGCGTATCGCGCTGCGCGAAGAAGGGGATGTTGCCGGCGCATTGATGGCCGCTTTTCCGGACACTACCGCCGACATTCTAATGGGCATCGGTGGTGCATCACAAGGTGTTCTCACCGCCAGTGCCGTAAAATCCCTGGGTGGTATGATGGTGGCCCGTCTTTCCCCGCAGAGCGACCAGGAATTAGATGAAGTGCAGGAGGCCGGTCTTGATATCAAAAAGATTTACACCTGTAACGACCTGGTGCGCAGCGACAACATCATCGTTTCCGTCACCGGCATCACCAATAGTTCGCTTTTAGGGGGCATTCGCGTCAGAGGCAGATTTGCGGAAATTGACTCCATTCTTGTCCGTTCCGAGACCGGGACTCGCCGCTTTATCCACGCCGAACGCGCCCTGGAACAATTCACCGGCCCCGACTAACGATTAGCATCTGTAAGACGATTTGGCAAATCGTCCTACATTTTCCTGATCCCATATGCCACCAGGGTCTGCCGATTAAACAACCAAAGCAGCCCCAACAACGGCTGAATCAGGGGGAAAAATCCATAATCAATCCCATAAAGCCGCCACGCCGTCCGCCCGATCGTTTCCGGAATCAGGATACTCAGGGTGCCTACAACCAGCACCATCACCATTTCAATCCCCAGTGCGGTAACAGACACCTTCCAGGCCCACTTCTTGCGCACGGCAAAACCAACTGTCGCCACCAGGTACAATATGGCAGCCACGGCGCTGAGCGCAGGACCTAAATAATTGGTCACCCCTTCCTTGAAAAAAAGCTGGTAAAAAGCACGAAAACCGGTTGATAAAGCCAGGACCGGATAGGAAATAGCCAGGATCACCCCCGCGGCAGCGATGAAGCCGGAAAGTCCCTTTTCTTCTGAGCCGGCTTGATCCAACCGGGTCTCTTCCTCATATTGTTGACCATATTTACTCATGGGAAAATTTTATCACATAAAACGCGTCTAAACGTTACGTAAGTACAAGGCAAGCCAGATCATCAAGGTGATAGAATGTGACTGCGCCTAAGAAGATGGAGTTTATTGAATGACGATGCAATTTGAACCACTGCCGCCGCAGCATGAGCCTGAAGAACCTGATAAACCAGGCTGTTTGTTCCGAGCGGTGGTAGGAATCGTGATACTAGCTCTGCTCGCTTCTTCTCTGATCAGCATCGCCTGGTTTGTCCGGCGTGATAACGATTCCACCATTTCATCGGCTGAAATCACCCCTGCCACGGCCGAACCGTCCCAACCATCCACAAAGCAACCCACCCCACAAAACATCACATCGGTCGATCCGGCAAACCCATCTTCCGCGCCACCCTCATCCACCGATGCCATCAACCGCATCGTCATTGTCAACAATCTGGGTCATGTCGAAACCATGGCCCCCGACGGGGCCGATCGCCGGGCCTTAACCGGTGAAGAATTTACCTATCAATTTCCGGCCTGGTCGCCGGATGGCAGCCGAATCGCCGCGTTAGGTGATAGTGACGAAGGATCAGGCATTTTTCTCCTCGAAGATGATGAATCCACCCCAGACCCACAGGAACTGGTCTTTGGCCGGGGAAACAGTCCCTTTTACCTTTACTGGTCACCCGACAGCAGCCAAATCAGTTACCTTTCAGCCCAGATCGGTCGTGAAATGAGCCTGAACATTGTTGATACGACTGCTGAGCCGGAGAGTCGCACCATCGCCAGCGGCAGCCCCTTTTACTGGCATTGGAGCGATGCCGGCAATGAACTGCTAATCCATTCCGGCGGGGCATCCGATGACGCCCGCCTGGCCCTGATTGATGACGCCGGGGAAGATCAGATCCCGGAAATCACCTCCCCCGGATATTTTCAAGCTCCCGGCATATCGCCCAGCGGCCGGTATTGGGCGTATTCACAAATTCAATCCGGCGGCAACAGTTGGTTGACCATTGACGACCGGCAAAATGGCGAAACATTGACGGAACGCCATGCGGGGACGATGGCCTTAAGCTGGAGTCCAACTGAGGATAAACTAGCCTATATCAGCGGCAGTGAAAGAAGTGAGGGGAGCTTTTGGGGACCGCTGCGTATGATTGATGCCCAAACCGGGGACGTATCCATATTATCTTCCAACCTTGTCCTCGCCTTTTTCTGGTCTCCGGATGGCCAAAAAATCGCTACAATCAGTCTGCCATTTGATTTTGGTCTGGATGGCGGGGTTGAGGTGCGGGATACAAAATCCGGCCGGCTGGCCAAGCGCTCCTTCTCTACTCTTGTCCAGCGCAATCCTCACGCCTTTAATTTGGCCATCATTGATGTCACAGACGGTTCCGGTATAGATATTGGAGAAGTCAGCTTTCCGACCTACTATTTAACCCAGTTCCTGGTTTTCTTCGACCAGTATGCCTTGAGCCATCGCATCTGGTCGCCGGACAGTGCTGCCCTCGTCATGCCTTTATTGGATAACAGCGAGGTTGATATCACCGTGGTCAATGCTGAAAGCGGCCGTGAAACCAAAATCGGTCCCGGCCGCATTGCCTTCTGGTCCCCCCGCTAAATCCTCGCGCTACCGTAGAACAACCTTTCCAGGTTGTTTAACCGCAAGCTAGAAAGCATACGCTACTGTAGAACGAACTTTCCAGGCCTGTCTTGAGCTTGCCGAAAGGTTGTTCATTGTGCAAGCTAGAAAGCATGCGCAACAGTGTCATCCCATTAATCGGTGCTTCAATATACGCAGCCAACCTCGTACCTGGATGCCCGCCAGCACAATTCCGGTCACCCATGACGGGTATTTCTCGCTATAAAACTTGCGATAGAACACTTTCATCGCCCGTACTGATTCCTGGGCAACTTTAATCCGCGTCTCCCTGGGCGGTTGGGCAATATCGGCCGATTCCTTACGAAGTCCCGAGCTGGCTCCCTTATAGTGCAGCACTTCCACATGTGGATAATAAATGATCTTATAACCGGCCCGGCCGATGCGATAACAAAAATCAATATCCTCCCCATAAAAGAAATAGGTCTCATCCCAACCACCAAGTTGATCATAAACCAGGCGCGACATCATCATAAATGAACCGGCGATCACATCAACCGCATGGATCTGCTCGAAATCAACGTATGATTGAAAGTAGCCATTAAAACGCGGGTCGCGGGGAAACAACTTGCTCAACCCCGTGAAATGACAGAGCGCATTCCAGGGGGTGGGAAATCCACGATGGTTATCCGGATCGCGCTGCCCGCTGGGATAATATAACCGGACCGTAATCGCCCCAACCCGTGGATGCGCTTCCAGGTACGATAACGGTTGGACGATTGCATCTTCATGCAGCCGTGTATCCGAGTTCAAAAATAAAACAAACTCTCCGCCGGCCACCCTGGCTCCCCGGTTATTGGCTGCCGAAAAGCCGATATTTTCCTCTAGAGCGATCAGCTTAACCGCTGGATATTTCCGGGTCACCATCTCCTGGCTGCCATCGGCCGATGCATTATCAACCACAATAATTTCCATCCCTCCAACTGGCTCCTGAGCCTCTTCAATAGATTGCAGGCATTGATCAAGCAGCGCGCTCGTATTGTAAGACACAATGATGATCGACAATTTAACCATGCAGGAATTGTAGCTATTGTTCAACCAGCAGACCATCACCACCACTTGGCTCAACCCCACCAGTTGCGTACAATTTCCCTACGTCAAAGATAAAATAAGTATAGTGACAGTCACTTTGATCATTATTTAAGTGGCAACACGGGTAATGAAGTGCCTGTCACTTCTGTAGTTGAAATACCTTGAGTAACCAACCACCACCCTCAACCCACAAACGCCTGCATCTCACCGTGACCGGCGTCGTGCAAGGCGTCGGCTTTCGCCCATTTATCTACGGACTCGCCTTGGAGCATCATCTAACCGGTTTCGTAGGCAATGACAGCGGCGGTGTTTTTATTGAAGTGGAAGGCTCTCCACCGGCCGTTACCGCCTTCCAACAAGATCTGATCCCTAAACAACCACCCCTGGCCCATATTGAATCCGTCCAGGCCAGGGACATGCCGGTTGAACGCAGCACCCAATTCACTATCGTGCACAGTCAATCCCAGGCCGCCCGGCAAACCTTAATCTCGCCGGATATAACCGTTTGCCATGACTGCCTGGCTGAACTGCAAGATCCCAACAACCGGCGATTTGGCTATCCCTTCATCAACTGCACCAACTGCGGTCCCCGCTTCACGATCATCAAGGATATCCCCTATGACCGGCCGATGACCACAATGGCTGAATTCCCCATGTGCGATCAATGCCAGGCCGAATATGAAAATCCCCTGGACCGGCGCTTCCATGCCCAACCCAATGCCTGCCCCGTCTGCGGGCCACATGTCTGGCTGGAAAATAAAGAGAGTCCGGGTACAGAAATTATTGCTAGGGAAGCCGCTCTCACCCATGCTCGCAAGCTGCTGCAAGAGGGAAAAATAGTGGCCGTCAAAGGGCTAGGCGGTTTCCACCTGGCCTGCGATGCCACAAACGAGGAAGCCATTACCCGCCTGCGCCAACGAAAAGGACGGGTAGACAAACCCTTCGCCGTCATGGCTTTGGATGTAGAAACCGTACGTCGTTTTGCCTCGGTCAGCCCGGAAGAGGAAGAATGGTTGACTTCCAAAGAACGGCCGATTCTCCTCCTGCAAAAGAAACGCAACAGCCTCTTATCAGCAGGAATTTCCCCCGGCAACCGGGCCATCGGCGTCATGCTGCCTTATACCCCGCTGCACACTCTCCTGCTTCAACCGGCAGATGAAAACAAACAACCCCTTGTGCTCATCATGACCTCCGGCAATTTCAGCGACGAACCCATTGTCAAAGGCAACGACCAGGCGCCCGAACAGCTCGGCCGCCTGGCCGACGCCTTCCTGATGCATAACCGGCCTATCCACGCCCGCTGTGACGACTCCGTCCTACGCCTCATTCCCACAACCACTGATCACTCCCCACTGTCTACTGCTCACCCCCTCCCCATCCGCCGTTCCCGCGGATATGCCCCTTTTCCCGTCAAACTTCCATTCTCCGTCCCGCCTATTCTGGCCGTCGGCGGCGAACTAAAAGCGACTTTCTGTCTGGCCAATGAAGAATACGCCTATATGAGCCAGCATATTGGCGACCTTGAAAATTTAGAGACCATGCAAGCCTTAGAAACGGCCGTCAACCATTACCAGCATATCTTCCGCGTGCGGCCGCAGATCATCGCCTGTGACATGCACCCCGTATACCTCTCTACGCGTTGGGCGGAAGAACAGGCCGGTGAACGGCCGTTAATCAAGGTCCAGCACCACCATGCCCATATCGCCGCTCTCATGGCTGAAAAAGGGTTGGACGGATCGCAGCCGGTCATCGGTTTCAGCTTTGACGGCACGGGATATGGTCCGGACGGAGCGATTTGGGGAGGTGAACTCTTAATCGCGGACTACAAATCGTACAATAGAGCAGCACATCTGGCTTACATGCCCTTAGTGGGTGGCGATGCGGCCGTCAAACGACCCTACCGCCTAGCCCTAGCCTATCTCCATGCCGCTGGAATCCCCTGGGCGGAGAACCTGTTCCCTTTCCAGGCCTGCCCACCCCAGGAACGGCGGCTGTTGGCTCGCCAGCTTGAAACCGGTCTCAACGTCGTGCCCACCAGCAGCATGGGTCGCCTTTTTGATGCCGTAACCTCCCTGCTTGGACTGCGTCATGAAGTGAGCTATGAAGGCCAGGCAGCTATCGAACTGGAAAGTGTCGCCAACGACGGAGGAATCCCCTATCGGGTTGAATTAGTCCATAGCCAGGTCGCAGTCAAGCCAATCCTTGCAGCTATCCTGGCCGACATGGCGGCCGAAAAATCGACGGCCGAGATTTCCACCCGTTTTCATGCCACCATCGCCCATATTATCCGGCAATTAAGCGGCCGAATTCGCGATGAGACAAACCTCAACATCGTCGCTTTATCCGGCGGTGTATTCCAGAACATGAAACTGCTGCGACAAACCATTCACCTGCTGGAAACAGACGGATTTCAGGTTCTCCATCACCATCTTGTCCCTCCCAATGACGGCGGCCTCGCTTTAGGTCAGGCTATTATTGCCGCATCCACAGCCTGACTCTGTAATCAATTTGTAGCCCTTTGGCAAGCACCCTGTAAGCCCAACGTAAGGGGTCTGTAACCCATCCTCCGTACACTTCAAAAAGTAACCGCGATTTCCATATCGCGTATCAGTAGCCGCGATTTCCATATCGCTCATCAGTAACCGCGATTTCCATATCGCGCATGTGAATTATCTTTAGTTCAAAGGAGATTAATAATGAAACGAATCAAAAATCTAACCCTTTTTCTCGCCTTCCTATTTATTATTCCCATAGCTATTGCCGGTCCATCCGGCGCATTCGCGCAGGAAGGGCAGCAATTTGTCGTCTCTGTCGATAATGTCGCCAATTATCCCTATAGCTCCAGCGGTGTGTTTAACACGCCTACCGGCGCTTCCTCTCCCGGTCCGGCCACGCCCGGCTCAGGCTATAATTTCTCATTTTATGCAGCGCCGGGTGAATATGTTTCATTCGCCACCATGTTTGTCCAATCTAATGATTGGTTCTTCGCTCCCGATGAAAATGGAATCCCCGTATACCGGACGGATGGAACCCCGAACACGGGCGATGTGACCTCCTATGTCGCCCTCTGGGATTCCGGCACGGAAGGTGACCAGCCAGTTGGCATAGGTGTCGATCAAGCCCCTCGCCAAACTGGCCCTGATACCGGCCCTGATGATCCCGACTCACAAGTGCGCCAGGTTCTCTCCCAGGATCTGCCCCCCACGTCCCAATTAATTCGCGCTACCTTGAGCCAGATTGGTCCCTCCCACTTTAATCTAAGCATTGACAATATATCCGGCAACAGTTCCTCGCCGAGCCCTCTTGCCCCAGGTGTATTTGTTGTACACAGCAACTCCGCCCCTCTATTTGTCAGTGGGCAGGATGATTTTGGCCTGGGATTGGAAGCGTTAGCGGAAGACGGCAATGTCGCCGCCCTGGGCAACGCCTTAGCCGCTCACTCCGGAATAAATACTCCTTTGGCACCAGTAGCCTGGGAGGTTCATCAGCAGCCCAACGCCTTATTCGCGACCGGCCGTTCTGCTTCCCCTGGTCTAGAATTCCTGGCCGAAGCGGGTGGCCCAATGATGCTGGTCGCCGAGCAAGGTGACGCCAATGCGGGCGCAGCGGCCGTCGGCCGGGGCGCCTCAGGCCCTGGTCCCATTGCCCCACCATACGGCAACTACCAGTTCACAATCAACGCCAACCCAGGTGATCACCTCTCCCTGGTAACCATGTTCGTCGATTCCAATGACTGGTTTTATGGTCTGAACAGCCTGCCCTTGTTTGATGAGAACGGTAGCCCGCGCAGCGGTGACGTCACACACCTGGTCACCTTATATGATGCGGGTACGGAAGTGGACGAAGCGCCAGGCTACGGCCCCAACCAGGCTCCGCGTCAGGCCGGCCCGGACAGTGGGCAAGTACAAAATGGTGTGGTCATGCCCATTAACCACATGAATGGCGGCAATATCCATATCACCATCACCCCATTGCCATAAACTTTAGCGAGTGACAGTCACTTCAATAAGTGACTGTCACTTCTTTGGCATCTTTTTTATCCAACCAGCATTCGCAATCCACCGGCAACCAAAACCAACGCCAGCAAGCGCCGCAAAATTTGCGGATTCAAGCGCTTACTGCCGAATTCCGCGCCAATCCAGCCGCCAATACCAACCGCCAACAACCAGATCCATATCGCCGGTGGAAGCTGGGGCACGCTGGAAAGCCTTCCTAATAATCCCGAAAGAGAAGTAGCCAGCACAAAAGCCGATGTAATGCCCAGCGCATCTCGCGTTTTTGCCCAGCCGGCCAGCAAAATCAACGGACCGAGTAGAATACCCCCGCCAATGCCAATCAGACCGGCCGTCAATCCAATCAGGCCTCCCGCCAATAAGGCCATCCAAATGGGAAGCGCCGTGATTTCTTTATCTTCATTGGCAGCTCTGGACCCGCGCCACAGCCGCCAGGCAGCGTATTGCAAGATCAAACCTACAAGGGGCCGGTAAATCGACCCCGGCAGCGTTAAACGGCCGCCAATGAAGGCCATCGGGATGGAGGCAGCCACAATCGGCCAGAATATACGGCCGGAAAATTGTCCGGCCCGCACATGTTTCCAGGTGCCGATAGAAGCGACCAGGACATTCATGGTCAGCGCCGTCGGCCGAATCACCGCCGGGTCCAACTCCAGCAAACCCATCGCTGCTATATAACCAGACGCCCCGCCTAACCCGACAGACCCATATAACAAAGCCAACAGGAAAAAAATGAGCGCCAGGATTAAATCCATACGGAAATTAGGGACCGCTGACGATAAAAGCGCCGCTGATGAGCAAAACCGCGAAGGAAAAAAGCGACCATTCCAGGGGATATTTTGTTTGTAATATCAATCGAGGCGGCGTGAAGGCAATACCAAGGAAAATGGCCGTGAGGATCAACGTGCCGACCGGTCCAAAAACTGCCAAGTCTGTGAATATGATTTTAAACTGAGCCACCAAGATGAACAAAAGGCTGTTCATCAAGAGCGGTCCAAGCAGTGCAAAAACGGCCGATTTTAGGGTTCCCTCTACCACATTATCGTTAACCGGGAAAGCCAGCACCAGGACATAGAGCATGGAAACACCCAGTAAAGCACCTGGCATATAAACGAAAAGCGAAGATGACTCTCCTTCGCCTATTTCAAACGAGCCAAGCGTTTCGACCGATGCGAAATAACCCAACTGGTAAGCTAAAATTGTCGTCATCATCAAGCCGAATAACACAGCTAACCCGGCTCGTACACGCCGGTCCAGTAGAATATCAGGGGGATGCCAGCCGTATGTGACGTCAGGCGTTTCCAACTTGCGAATGAGATAAACGCCAAGGCAAAACAAAACAAAAGTCACAATCACGATGAAAACATTTAACCCGACAGAGGTGATTAACCACTCCGTCACCGGCGCAAGCAGCACAAAAAGCGCTCCAATCCCCAATACATCGGCCAGGACGGGCATCCAGGCCGCCGTTCTTTTTCTTTTTTCGATGCCATTCAATGTCATGGCAAAATTATATCCCACTGCAATCACTTGATAAAACATTGCAAATTCATCCAGCCATTTGCCAATGCCAAACATTTATTTATACTCATGTTTTTGCATCTGTAGAACAACCTTTCCAGGTTGTTTATCTGCAAGCTGGAAAGCTCGCGCTACCGTAGAACAACCTTTCCAGGTTGTTTCAACCGCAAGCTAGAAAGCATGCGCCACAATGACTTGAGGTCAAACGATGAATCTGATCATGATCCGCCACGGGCAGAGCTATGTAAATTTAAAAGATTGGGATGGTGGCAATACCGATGAGGGGCTGACGCCATTAGGCCAAAAACAAGCTGCTGCATTGGCTGCCTGGCTGCCTGGTGAGGTCAAAGAATTTGATGCCCTTTATAGCAGTTCCATGCAGCGCGCCAGGGAAACGGCCGAACCCCTTTCGGAAGTGTATGACCAACCACTGATCATTGAAGACCGCCTGCGCGAGATCGGTAATAACCGTCTCGATCATACCGCCTGGCCCAGCGATGACCTGCCGGAATACAGTGATTTTTGGAGCAGCGAACGGCCGTTTTCCTCTACTACGCCGAATAGGGATATGGGTGAGAGCCTAATGCATTTTCGCGTTCGTGTGGGTAACTTCATCGAAGAACTCATAGATAAACACAAACAGCAAACCATCCTTGCTGTTTGTCATGGCGGTGTGATTGAAATGACTTTCGATCATGTCTTTAACATCGGTCCCTGGCGACGTTGTGAAGTCTGGAGCCACAATACAGGAATAGCACGTTTTGAACTCGTCGACCACCCCCTGCGCGAAACCTGGCGATTACACTATCACAGCCGCATCGAACATCTGAGCAGCCTGTAGAATAGAGTGGTTCCAAGTTCGGATATGTAACCTATTACTTATCGCGCCGAGGAGCGAAATTATGAAATTTCGGTTACATCAATCTGTTGGTAACTTTGGAATCGCCCTAACCTGTAGAATACAAATTAGGCAATTTGTGTTACGAGAAGGTATACTTACCTGACCTATGCTTAGATTCCTGATAAACCTGATTAAAAAAGTCCTTGGTATCAAAGGAGGCGGTTCAATGCCCCGAAATTCAGAGCCTCTTTCAAATGTCGATGCCGCCTGGCTGGGCATGGACGAGACAACCACCCTGATGATGATCACCGGTGTGATGACCTTTGACAAACCCTTGAATATCGATCATCTGATGGCTGTATTTGAGCACCGTTGGCTTAAATTCGACCGTTTTCGCCAGCGACTGGTCCAACCATCCTTACCCACCGGCATGCCCTATTGGCAAATCGATCCTCATTTCAAGCTGTCCGCCCATTTCCGGCATATTGCCTTGCCGGCCTCAGGCAATCAGGCCGCTTTGCAGCAAGTGGTCAGCCAGCTCATGAGTTCACCCCTCGATAGCTCCAAACCTCTTTGGCAAATCCATGTCGTTGACAATTATCAAGGAGGCAGCGCCCTTGTCGCCCGCATTCACCACAGCATCGCTGACGGTCTGGCTCTGGTATATATCCTGCTCTCTTTAACCGACATGTCCCCCAATGCCCCCGTTCCTCAAGGAGAGTCAGGCGTCATCGAAGATGATGATGGCGGTTTGTTCAGCGGGATCGTTGGCTCCCTTTTTCGTGGCGGCCGTTTTGTTGCGAGTACAGCCGGAAAATGGTCTGTCGGCGCGGTAAGAGAAAGCGTCAGCATCGCTCGCAATCCCGATCGCTTTAGAGAATTAATGGCTTCGGGCACAGAGTTGAGCTACACGACCAGCAAGCTGCTGCTGCGCTCCGACGATCCGCCTACACCTTTCAAAGGGGAATTAGGAACGGTCAAGCGCGGCGCCTGGTCGAAACCATTACCCTTGCGCGATATCAAAGCCATCAAAAATGCTACCCATACCACAGTCAATGATGTACTTATCTCGGCTATGAGCGGCGCACTTCGCCGTTATATGCTGTCCGCCGGCTATGAACCGCAAGATTTCCGGGCGACGGTTCCCGTCAATTTGCGCACGGCCGAGGAGATGGGCCGGCTGGGCAACAAATTTGGTCTCGTCTTCTTAAACCTCCCGGTCAGTATCGGCGATCCCCTGGCCAGGCTGTCAGAAGTTCATTATCGCATGCAACAGTTAAAACAATCGCCCGAAGCGGGGATCATCCTAAATTTGCTCAATATCGTCGGCCGTTCAGCGCGCCAGGTGCAGGATGTCGTTGTCTCCTTGTTCGCCAAAAAAGCGACAGCCGTTTTGACCAACGTCCCTGGCCCGCCCATGCCTTTATACCTGGCCGGCCGTCAAATCCAGGATATCATGTTCTGGGTTCCCCAGGCCGGCCGTCTGGGGCTGGGTTTGAGCATCCTCAGTTACGCCGGAAAAGTCTACATTGGTGTGGCGACCGATGCCAGGCTGGTCGACAAACCGGAACACATTGTCAGCGCCTTTTACGATGAGCTTGATTTGCTGATGGCCAATTTAAATTTGACGCCCTCCGCCAAAAAGCAAGCACCCGCCAAATCGATGGCTCCCCAAAAGGATGATCTGACCCAAATCCAAGGCATCGACGAAGCAGTTGCTGCCATATTAGCCCAAAACGGCATCGTCAATTTCCAGCAGTTAGGCAAAATGAACCCGCAGACCATCACCAAGTTGATCGCCGAATCCGGATTGCTGCAAAACGGCTTAAACCTCACCAACTGGCCGGCCCAGGCCCGCTATCTCAACCAGATTGAAGTAGATGAGAGTTAACCGGCTAGATCGGGTTTAGCGCCGGCTTGCTCCAGGATACTATCCAGGCGCAGCCGGAAAACCTCTAGATTCTCTGTCGGCCGTCCCAGGTTAAAATCATCGATCTTTTTATTGATTGACTGGATTTTCTTTTCCCATCCCCGAACCATTTCTTCCCACTCCAAAGCCAATGCGTCACGATGTGTCTTTCCCGGGGACAATTGATAGGCACTTGCATAGCGCTTCCACATACGGCCGATATCACGCCGCAGCAGTTCCGTTTCCGCCGTTATATGGTTGCGCTGTTCGATCCAGGCCGGCAAAACCTTGTTTTCTTTCATAATCCCGTGCGCCATATCCCATTCTGATCCAAAACTGTTTTTCTTCAGGTTCAGCGGTTTGCCCGTGCCACGCAGGTTTTCAAAAGCGCCCTTATCCTGTCCTTCCTGGATCATTTCTTCGATCAGGTCGTCCCAACCAAAGCGCATGCGCATACGGTGTTCTCTTAACTTTTCCTCTTCCGTCAATTTTTCTGATTTATTCTCGTTTTTCATCACTCACACAACTCATTAATCGTGCAAATATGCCTAAGTACCAACAAAAAAGTATTGTTGCATGTGTCATGCCGAGCTTGTCGAGGCATCTCTCGAGAGATTTCTCGCTTTGCTCGAAATGACAACCCGTTAAAACATAGTTGTTGTACTTAGTATACTGGACATAATCCTAAAAATTGGGAAAATTACCCCTTTTAATTAGAACAAATTTACGACAATTATGATTAAACGGCATCTTCATTATCCGGATACTAAGCAACTCATCAAAAGCCCAACCTGGAAGCCGTACCATGAAATCTACTCCAAAGAAAATGGACATCAAGTTGTAGGCAACATCTTAATCGCCCAGGATGTCTACAGTCCTCAACTATACAATAAACGTGACATCGTGATTTATCTACCACCCTCTTATAAATATTCGGATAAACGATACCCCGTTATATATATGCATGATGGCCAAAACCTGTTTGATAACGCCACCAGTTTTGCCGGAGAATGGTTGGTCGATGAAACTTTAGAGCGCCTGGCCCTTAACGAAGGATTGGAGGCCATTGTCGTTGGCATTGCCAATAATGGAAACAAACGATTGGATGAATATAGTCCATTTGTTGACCATTCTTATGGGGGTGGAGAAGGAAATCGTTATGTATCCTTCATCGCCAACACGCTTAAACCGCTGATTGACAACCAGTTCCGGACCCTGCCCCAACGGCGTAAAACAGGCATCATGGGTTCCTCAATGGGCGGCCTGATTAGTCTCTATGCCTTCTTTTATCGCGAAGATGTTTTCGGCTTTGTTGGCGCCATGAGTCCCTCTTTATGGTTTGCCCGCGGAGCAATCTACAGTTACATCGAAAGCGCCTCATTCTTACCCGGCAAGGTCTACCTGGATGCCGGGACGCGTGAGTTAGGCGGGTCGGCTCAAGCATTGACCAGTCGTAAACGATCCCGCAACTATTATGCCGGTGTTCGGCGCATGAAACGCCTTCTCGTTCGCAAGGGATACCGCCCCGTGCGCGATATCCTTTATGTTGAAGAAAAATGGGCCAACCATGGCGAAGAAGCATGGGCCAGGCGATTGCCCGCTGCCATCCGCTTTTTTCTCCATCCTTAATTTAGTTGCAATAGATCTGGCCATCTCCAATAATAATGTTGGCCGATTTGGCAAATTGGCGCGCGACTTGGCAATGGGTGTGATTCAAATTGGTAAAAAGAAACTTTAATGGTAGCCGGTTTGGTAAATCGGTTGGCGCGATTTGGCAATAACCAAAGGGCACACTGATCGCGCTACAAACCTTTTGGCATATCGACTTATCGAACAGCAACTTATTTCTGCGAATCGCGTATTGCAAGGCAATATAATCTAAGGAACAATCGTGACGGCCGTTTACTTCGCAGCTTTGAAGACAGGCCACTAACCAATGGACATCCGTGTGACCACCGAGCAGGAAAATAAGCAAAGCCGCGTAAATGTCTCCGGCCCCAGTAACTCTTCAGAACCGGATTCGCAAGAGGATACAAAGCCAACCCAAACCGGCAACGGCCGTCTTCAGCGCCGCCTGATCTGGTCCATCCTTTCCATAGCACTATTTGTTGTGCTCACTGTCCTGGTATGGATCTGGTGGGACCAGGTGCAAGAATTCATCAGCTTTA
>JANQGC010000143.1 GCA_028277515.1 Anaerolineae bacterium | reverse complement strand
GTCCCCACGATTTAACAGCCTCGGATTTAACGTAATTGCGGCAAGTTTCAACGCGCGTTGGCGTGAGTCGGCATCTAAGGATGGCTGACTAAACGATTTATGGATTATTACATTTGCCAGGTTGTTTTGAAATGCTGTAACTAACCGTTTTCCAAAAACGAGAATGATTAGGCAAAACCAAATTACAAAAAGCTTTCGTACTGTTAACTTCATGATCTGGGCGATTCATCTATGCTATACATGACGGAAATAATTCTATTTCTAATGATTATCTCAACATTAAATTCAAAATTTTTTACAAAATGTTTGTAAACTCATCAGGCTGATAGACTGGCAATTCTTGTATTGCCTTTATTCGTTTCCAACCTTTTAAGTCTGGTTTTAAGCCATGCGCAATTTGATTTATTAGTAAACAAGTCAGTTCTGTGGAACGGCCATCATAAACTGTATTTACCGTTGCATTAAACATCTTGCTTTTTACTCGAACCGCCGGAATATACTCGCGCAGTTCATTTATCTTGGATCGCACATCCTCGGGAGTTGCACAATATTCAACCAGTCCAGCATTGTGGAATCCATACGAATCTCTTTTCTGTCTTCCAAACACATAATAAATTGGGTACACATTTAACAAAGCTGCTTCTAAATGAATGCTTGAATCCCCTGCGATAATAACGTCTACACATTGTAAAAACCGAAAGACGCCTTCTTCTTTCCCACTTGAAAACTGCCAGGAATTCATACCGGCCAGTTCTTCCCATTTTTTATTTCTTTTATCTCCCGGATGTGGGCGTAAGATAAAATCCAGATTAGGGAATGACTTGCTCAAGCAATCGCACAACTTTTTTACTTCCTCAATTGTGTCTAGTGGGTTTGTGCAAATTCCAATACTTCGAGCCTGCTCATTACTATTTAGCGAATCAATATATGCGTCAAACTTTGGCATTCCCACCAAAAACACCTCAGTTTGTGATGGACCACATGACACATATTTGTTTAGTGTGTCTATTCCTTCCAGAAGGGCATAATCAAATGAAAGCGGGGGAAAACGTTTGGTTACAGAAGCATGTTGTATATAAATGGTGGGGATTCTTTCATCTTGGGCAGCCTTAGCAAAAGCCCTTAGCCACATGACATGATCATTAGCAACAACAACTGCTTTTGGTGAAATGCTGCGAATCAATAACCTTACTAACAAATAATAACCATAAGCAAACCAGTACACATCAAATACATAGGAAAATGCCCTTCTTTCATCTCCCTTAGCCTGAAGCAACTTGAAAATAATCAGTGGGAAGAAGGGCAAGGCAAGCAAATAAGCAAAAAAAAGGGGAAGATCATTGTGCTCGGCATTAACAATTTTGGCCTCTTCTATCTGAGCATAAACAGGAGCCAAAGACCGGTGTTGGTTTGTTGTATTAAAAACAAACAAAATTCTGTAATGGGGGAGTGATTGATAGTTGCGAAGCATAGAAATACTCTGGAAAAAATGCCAGAAAAAGATCCCTATGCGGTTTTGTATTCCTGGTTTGCGCAGGTTTGGCCGATTTGACAATGTACTTTGCAGGTTACTCGGAATGTAAAGATAACTAAAATCCTGTACATTGAGCGTTAAAACGTCCCTAAATAATCCCCGATAATTCATTATGCGTAAATGCAAAAACTCAACAGACAATTAGAGCGCAAGCTGCTTATCGAAAAACGTTCGAGAAAAGAGACTATGTCCATTAAGCAACGGTTAGCTTAGCAACAGCAAAGTTCCATAACCGGCCGACGGCGTCCCGTCTGAACCACAAATAAACAACCAAACCCAGGCCGGTAAAGAGCCAGGGTAAACCGATTCTAACACCTATTAGAATGAGCACTATCGCAATGATACTACCAAATGGCAGTATTGATTGAAGAGAACCTTGATGCCAATTTTCGATAGAAACAAGTTGTGTTCCCAGCCTTGTTTGCAATACTGTATAAACAATCCCACCAATGAGCATCGCCACGGCAACCCAAATATAATCGAATTGCAGCCAAGCAAAGAGACCACCGAGTATCCCAATGAAAACCACAGCGATAATGGCATTAATCGCAACCAACATCTGCTTTTTGCGAGCGATGGCAACGGCATTGTAACCGGCAACCACGGACAAGATGGCCTGTGTCAACAACATTATGGTCAAGACACTGGCAGCCGGTTTATATTGGGGTAAGATTGCAAACAATAGTGGCAATAGTAGAATCATGACGAATACTGCCAGAAAAACCGCCGTGCTATAAAGATCATTGAGTTTATTTATGGTCCTCGCCACTTTCTCATCAGGCAAGTCGCTACGGGATTTCGATAAAACACGGGGAAAAATAACCCAAATTACTGCTCGCAGGCCTAAAAGCGTTGCTACAGTGATGCTGTTGGCCATTGCAAAAAAACCCATTGTCTCAACTGAATAAGAAATGCTGACAATAGTGCGGCCGATAATGGTCATAAGGGCAAAACTAAGATTATAAATCAACAATGGAAGCCCAATGACCAATAAATGCTTTATGGCCGCGCGTTGGAGTTGCGGGACAATCTTAAAAGGGGCTTTAACCAGATAAATAATAAGTGTAATCAGGGAAGATACAGCCATAGCCACTAGAAGAGCAGTAATGAGGATTTCACCACGAAAGAAAAGCACCGCTAATAAAGGAATGAAAGCGAAGAGGAATTCTCCAATCATGATTCGATGCAATTTGCCATATGCCCGGTAAACATTGGTCAGAATCTGCTTCAAGTGCGTCATGCCAACGATAACAGCTAAGGCAAGCGCATATTGATTAAAGGAATACTTCTCGAAAATAGGCAAGCTAAAATATTGAATGACCAGACCAAAAAAAACTAAAACGGCTGTAACGATTAATGCGATGGACAGCGAAACACCTATATATTTCTCCTGCCGTTTGGCATCGTGCAACGAGTCTACAGATAACTCCACATTGATGGCGAATGGTATTCCAAAACTTGTGTAGGAAAGATATTGATTGATTAGCATGAGAAAACCCCAAATACCAAACAAGTAAGGGCCGAGAATTTTTGCGACCAGGATGCCCCGAATAAACAGCATAGCATAGCTCAAGTACCTGTTCGTTGTAAAAAGCAAGACTGGATTTTTAACAGCGCGGCGGAAACCATCCCATGTTTGGGGTATTTGAGTGTTTAGTAATCTCATTAAGAATCTTTTGATTTATTTCTTTCAGAAATTTGGAGTTACCTTCTTGTACTTCTAGCAAATTTTCGCTTGTACTAATCAACTATTCTTTCCATCGGAATAAATGACGAGCGCCACTAACGATTAATCCTCAATCAATAGAATCATCTACGCCACCAATTTATAAATTTTTTTAATGCGTTTTCCAAGAATGGATATCTAGAAATAATCGCCCTTATCCTTAACTCAAATCTATTTAATGCGATCGAAACAATCGATCCCCGATTTTGTCGAATGAATAAAGCAGCTTTTGTTAAAGCTACCCCTGCTGTCTCAACATCGAATTCTTCGTTCTCCCCTAAAATTGAGCTTTGTTTACTATTTCCTTGGACGTTTAAGATAACTTTTGTTAAAACTTTAGTTGCCTGTTCAAATGTCAATCCTTGATATTCTCCATAATAGAAATCTGGTTCAGGTTTTGGAAATAAACTCTCATTTGGCTCATCAAAATATCCTTTTGCTACTATGGAATTTGAATCTGAGTATCGGGACAAGATCGATTCTCTCTCTTCCCAAGAAAAAAATGAGTAATTATCAAATGGTTCCTTAGTTTGCGTCCTTTGTAAGAGTTGTCGAAATTCCCTCCTATCATCCTTGGTTAAATGAGGGTTAATTAACCTTGCAATCTCAAGAGCATCTCTAGAGTATCCTTGGTTCGTTGGTCTACTATTGGACTCTAGGGACAAACTCCTTGCACCAATGAGTCCACCAAATTCATTGAGAATGCTTTCCTTATTGGGGAGATATTTCTTATGGTACCTCCTCACAATTATATTATTTTTATCGAATGAACGAGCATAATCATTAAGCAGCAAATCCCATCGAAACGAGAGATTATCCAATTGGTCAACGTAATCTCGGAAGGAAATTGATCGCCCTTCATGGATCATTTGGGTATACATTGACTCTATAAAATCATCCTGTCGCCTAAGGTAGACGATTATATTAACATCAAATCCAGACGTAACTGCTCGCAAATTTTCAGAAACCAATCGCGAATTTTTGTAGCCTTGATAAACGGTTCCACTAAAAGCTTCTGAACTAATAATGAATCTTGAAAAATCATCTTTTCTGCATTTTTCCACAGCCTTTTTTAAAAAATTTCTGCCATCATAAATTTCTTGTTCACCCAATGGCTTTTTTGTCCAATCGGCAAGAATAGCTCGTGGTATTTGCAAATAATTAATCCCTTCACTTTCAAGTCTAGCCCGGCTTTCCTTTAAAGCGCTCTGTATTGCTGTAGTACCTGTTTTGTGTGTACCAATATGGATAAACAACTTAGGCATGCTCATTTAAATACTGAAACACTTGGTGTGAAATAGGTCATTTTTGAATTAAATCAGTGAAAGTTAAAGGTGCTCTTCCTGCAGATAAATTCAACCATATGCAAAAATTATGTAAGGCAACTTTGGCCGCTAAATACATTTGAAAACCGGTCAAGTCGCGAGGACGCATCAGGCGGTTGGGTTGAGAACGATGCGGTAATCCCACCCTCATCCCTTTATACCTGACAGTAACGTGCCATTATAGTAAGCCTTTATGCTCCGGCCTAAGCCATAAACCATCAGCGGTCTCGAGTGGTTCGGCCGTAACCGGATCATAAATACCTCGACGAATACGGCGCTGTTTGGCCAATTCAGCTTCTGTTGGAACTTTTTCCCCACTTCCTAAAGCTTTTTCCAAGAGTCGAACACGGCGAACCATATCGCCGAACTCTTCCATGGTCATTGCGAATGGATGATCCGGCCCGGACAATGAACGATCAAAGGTAACGTGTTTCTCAATGATAGTAGCGCCTAAAGCAACGGCCGCTAAAGGCACCAAATCTCCAGGCGTATGATCCGAGATACCTACCGATAAGTTAAAAGCGTTCTGTAATGTAACGATTGCCTTCAAATTCATCTCGTTCCATTGTGGTGGATAATTACTGACGCAATGCAACAGCGAAATTTGACCGGCTCCAGCTTTAATCAAGACATTAAGCGCCCGTTCGATATCCCTCAAAGAACTGGCACCAGTAGAAAGGATAACCTGCTTACCAGTACGGCCGACTGCATCCAAGAGTGGTATGAAAGTAATATCCCCAGAAGCAATCTTGTAGTAATTAACTCCTACATTCTCCAACAATTCCACCGCTTCAAGATAGAATGGTGATGAAATAAACTCAATATGGTGTTCATCAGCCCTTTTTTTCAAGATATAGTGCCATTCATTAGGAAGTTCTAGATTACTAAAGTTCTCAAAAACAGGGTTATTCACCCATTCTCCATCCACCCGGATTCGCGGGGCGACCAATTTGTCTCTTCGTAACGTTTGGAACTTTACGGCATCAGCCCCACACTCCCCTAGAGCAGTTATGAAATCATTTGCAACTCCTAGATCGCCATCATAGTTTGAACCAACTTCACCGATTATAGCAACGTGTTTAGTCATATACTGGTCCTTATTCTTTAATTTGTTCTTTTGCTTTAACATTCTGGACTTCCTCAATCGTGTAAGGAACCTTCATACCAGATCGAATAACCTCCAAGCTACACATCCCTTCATTCAACATTAGATCGATCACGGATAAATATGAGATGAAATCCTCGTTTTGCTGTCTATAGATGGGATGATCATAATTTTGGAATAGTAAGTTAATATCCGAATCCGCAAAGTGATTATCTTTCTCATTATATTCAAAAGAGCCTAGAGGTGAAAGATAATCATTGGCGCCCAGCGAATGACAGATATTGATTAATTTGCTTACTCTTTTACCTTCAGTTTTCAACTCTGATGCTTGGATAATCGACGTATTAATACCCAAAAATTCAGTAATCCCGCGAATCAAATTGATATTAAGCTCACATAATGATGTCCAAGAATTGCTATAAATTTTGTCAAACCAAGACTCATACAGTGAAAGAAACTGGCTTTGAGCGCAATTGTGATAGATAGCATTCAAATGCTTCCTTTGCCACTTTTCATTGGTGTTAATCAACACTTCGTTAATGAGTTGGAACCTTCGTCCTTTACTAAGGACTGGAACTGTTAACCAGACGGTGCCTTTGATTGAATTTATCCGATTCCGTTGTTGCCAACTTCGACGATCAAATTGCACATCATCAAGGACAACAAAAACATCGACTTGATCCATTAAAGCAAAGTAACCGGTCCAAGGAAGGTAGGTTGGCTGCATAATCGCAATACACAAATCTTTCATCTTAAACTTTGCTCAACAAAAAACCGGTGACAAGCTTGTTTTAGCAAATGAAACTCGTCATCAGAAACCTTCTTTACGTTTGTAGAAACCAGGTCCGGGGCCGTAAATTTACGTCGATTCAAATCATACCCATTTTCTGCAAATAAAGTGGCTGCTCGTTCTAATTGCTCCATAGGTGAAACACAAATTTTTTCATAATCAATAGTCAAATAGCGTGAGGACTCAAGAGATTCAAAAACCTGATCGATTCTCTTTAAAGTGTAGAAGATTTGGCCTGCAATTTGCTCGGCATACGGCAGCTTTTTTAGCCGGCTATATTCCTGGGGTTTGATTGATAGCCATTTTTCCTTATCCCCATAATATTTCAACCGATATTGCAACAAGGACTGAGCAGCGTATATTGGGTTCCGGCGGCAATGAATGAATATTGCCTTGGGTAGTGTCGAAGCCAGAAAATCTACCTGCAAGCTGAGGGCTGGGACATTCTTGAAGAGGAGGGGCCGGATAAAGACACTCTCTATTGCTGATAACTCCTGCTGAAAAAATTCTTTGTCGATAGCTTCGATCTGCTCTGGATTTAGTTGATGTGTTTCGCCAAACTTAAACCAGCGACGCCAAAAGAAGCCAAACTCGTGCGGCCCTTCATATTCGGGAGTGGCTCCCAAATCAGACTCGAAACCTGCTGCTGGAGGACGCTCAGAATCCTGCAATGTCGAGGCTAGTAAGACTCCAATGTAGGGGGCTAGCCAAAACCGGGCAGCGATATTATTGATATATCCCAATTCAAAATATGTGATTAGGAGCTGGCTTAGAAGTGTTGTTCCTGAACGGGGAGCACCAACAATAAAAATTGTAGGGAAACGTGGGGCATCAAATCCAGCAACATATTCCCGCTCTAGCGGCTCTAGCGCGTTGTTAATAGCTTTCAGGACTTGATCGGTTTGCAGATCCTTTTGGTAAATAATTGTTCTGCTCAGCCCCAGGTCGATTTTATTGCTCATATGTCAATATTTTTGGATCTTAAATGGTCTTCAATCGCCGATTTCCTTTCTTCCCACTCTCTACATAAAATTGCCATAAGGACAACATCAAAATGTTTGCCTTCTTTAAAAACATGTTCGCGCAACACCCCTTCTTTTCGAAAGCCAAATCGCCGGTGCATGTTCAAGACAACATCATTAAAAGAGAGTACTTCTGTGCATAACTTATTTAATCCCAGCGTTTCAAACACATATCGTAGAACCCAGTATTCAATATAGGTTCCTAATCCTTTGCCACGAAATTCTTGAGAAGCAATGTAACGGCCCCAATGACAGTGCTGATTTCGTTTATCAATATTATAAATATTTGCTAATCCCACATCCTCATTATTAAAAACAACAATCCAATACTGACTATGAGGATCATTGATCATGCTTTGGAACCATGCGTCATGCTCTTCACGGGTAATATGGTGATCTGTAAACATATACTTGCTTACTTCCGGTAAGTTGCGCCAATTGCGGATCATTTCTTTGTCTTCGGGCCGGATGGTTCGTAGCTTGATCATTAAATCTCCATTCATCATCCTTTTTTGAGCAAAGATACGACACGCTTCACTCCTAAACCATCGACAAAGCTTGCGCTTTCTGAACTTAAATTTCTGCGCATCGAAGGGTTATGCATTAAGGAAGATGCATGACTTGTAATAGTTGATTCTGTGACCCGTTTTCCTGATCCCAAACAAATAGCCGCATTTTTTTCGTGTAAATAGTAGGCCACTTTTTCTTGGTTTTCAGCCAATACCAACAATAGACTGGGCACACCCATAAATGCCAGTTCCCAACAGGTGCCGCCGGCTGCGGAAATTGCCAAATCGGCCCAGGCCATTCGTTTAGGCATATTAGCGACATCCTGTTCCAGATGAATAGGTTTTACATCCATTTCAATGATTGTTTTCAACTCCGAATAGTAAGGGTTTCCTCCTCCAACTATCGCAACAATCTGAAACGTTTCATTTTTCATCTGTAGTAAAGCTTTTAGAGCCTTTAAAGTAATGTTATCAGGATCACTGCCACCTAATGTGACAAGGATTTTTTGGGCATTTTGGGGTATTTCTCGTTGCCAATCCCTCCAAGGCCAGAACTCTCGTCGCAACAAAATAAAAGATGCCCCTAATAAGAGCTTAGTATAAGACTCTTTGCTCTTATACATAGCAGCATCAGCATAAATATTTTGGTTTATGATCAAATCAGAGAAGTAATGTTCTGCATGACCATAACCATCAAAAGAGAGTAAATAATACCCGGCATCTTTAAGATATTTTTGGTAGTTAGCTCCAAAATGATACCCATCAATGACGATCCAATATGTATCGTTCTGTCGCCCAAGCAAAGCTGTCTCCTGTGCATCCTCTTGACTGCCAGGAAGAATATCAGGTAAATAAGCAACCTTCATCCCTTCGCTTTTTAGCCTGCTTTCCAATGCTGGTAAGGGCCTGACCATAGCAAAGAGTGCTTCCCCCCCTTCATTCTGCCACCCTTGGGCCAACGCTAGACAGCGCATGACATGGCCAGTACCCATCTTCAGCCCTGCGTCAGCCCGAATCAGAAGTGTGTCTGCCATTTTCACCCTTCCTCAAGTCGCTTTTGCGTGATATGCCAATTTATATTTTTCAATTCAGGCTGTTGCTTGAGCAGCTCCAGTATATCTAACCAACTGAAGGATTCATTATTATCTAGATTAGTGAAAATAGCTCTTGCGAATTTTAGATCTTCTGGTGCATCTACCGTCCAGCGGTAGTTCCCATACGCCGCGTTCCCTTTTAAGGGAAGAAGATGAAATTTGTCAGGATTCTGGTAAATATACGGAGTCACATGAACGCGCTGGTAGGGTTCCACAGCTTCACGCCAGCTTTGGGCCAGAGCGCCTATTTTCATTACCTCGGGCATGGTACCGCGCGGGTAGGTTCGATCAAGCCCATTACTTGCATAATCTGGCAAAATAGCCACAAAGGAACTGATTGCCTGGTCGATCAATTTCGGATCAATAAACGGACAGTCAGCCGTAATGCGAACCACAATCTCTGCCTCATACATTCTTGCCGATTGGTAATACCGATCCAGTACATCTAGTTCGTTGCCCCGGAAAACGGGTACACCAAGGTGTTCACATTCGGCGACGATAACATCATCCTCCGGTTCAGACGTTGTAGCAACCACGATCTGATCTAGCATATTGGCACGCCGGGTCCGTTGCACAACCCGTGCCAGCATCGTCTCTCCACCAATATCTTTAAGTACTTTGCCTGGCAACCGCGTACTCCCCATTCGGGCCTGGATAATTGCCACAATCTTCATGCGGCGTATGCCTCAACCACTTTGTAAATGGCTGCTACCACATCTCGGACATCATCATCTACCATCCGCGGAAACATGGGCAATGACACAATTTGCTCATATGCAGATTCAGCCGCCGGACATTGACCAGCTCTGGTATTAAATCGCTCTTGATAGAAAGGGTGTAGATGAACCGGAATGTAATGGACATTAACTCCGATACCTTCAGCACGAAGAGCCTGGAAAATTGTGTTGCGATCAATATTTAAATGCGTGGGGTCAAAACGAACCACATAGAGGTGGTAGGCATGTGAAACATCTGAACGAACGTTCAATGGGGAAACGGCCGCAGTCTCGGCAAAGGCTATATCGTACAAACCGGCAATCTGCTGTCTGCGTATGATCCATTCAGGGAGTTTTTGTAACTGGCTTATCCCTAATGCACATTGAAAATCAGTAATGCGATAATTATATCCAAGGTCCACCATTTCATAGAACCAAGAACCTTGCTCAGCCCGCTGACGGTGATCGGTAGTGATACCATGGTTGCGAAATATACGCATACGCTGGGCCAACTCACGATCATTTGTTGTAATGACTCCACCCTCACCTGTAGTAAAATGCTTTACCGGGTGTAAACTGAATGTATTTAGATCCGCCAAGCTGCCCACTGGCCGCCCATTGTAATTCCCGCCAATAGCATGACAAGCATCAGCAATCAAGTGCAACCCATGACGCTGGGCAACTTCCTGCAATAGATCATAATTACATGGTTGTCCAGCATAATCAACGGAAATTATCGCTTTTGTCTGTGGGGTAATTTTCGACTCAACATCATCCGTATCTATCAACAGGGTATCAGGCCTTACATCGGCAAATATTGGAGTACCACCTTGATAGACCACACAATTTGCACTGGCAGCAAAAGTCATTGCAGGAACAATAACCTCATCTCCTGGACCAATACCAAGTGCGTATGTGGCGGCATGAAGGGCGGCCGTTCCATTACTAACGGCAACAGCTTCCCGAGCATGAACGAATTCCGCGAAAGCTTCTTCAAAACAACCCACATTGGGGCCAGTGGTTAGCCAATCAGATCGGAGAACATCGGAGACAGCATTGATGTCACTTTCATCAAGCCATTGCCGACCATAAGGCAACAGTGATCTTCGAATCGGCTTGCCTCCATTGATGGCTAATTTAGCTTTCATCAATCATCCTTTGTAACGATTCTGGGGTGAGCCAGTTATCATTGGTATCACTGCTATAAGCAAATCCATCAGGTACCGGTTTTCCTTTCTCCCAATTATCCTGGGACCACCAGGAATGAGCCGGTAATATTACATATCGATCATCCAACTCTACGGCCTGGCGTGCTTCATCCAACGAGATCATTGACTCATGCAATTTCTCACCCGGACGGATTCCGATAAATCCGATTTCGCACTCCGGCGCCAGCACTTTGGCCAGATCCATGATGTTCATGCTAGGAATTTTGGGCACAAATACTTCCCCGCCATGCATCGTCTCAATACAAGAAATAACAAATCGCACGCCCTGCCCTAAAGTGATCCAAAAACGGGTCATACGTTTGTCAGTAATGGTGATCTTGCCACTGGCACGTTGCTTTTTAAATAATGGTATTACACTTCCGCGGCTGCCAACCACGTTTCCATAGCGAACACAAGAAAAGTGAGTCCCTGTACCAGCGCCATAGGAGTTAGCCTGGATGAATAGTTTTTCGGAGACAAGTTTGGTTGCTCCATACAAATTCACCGGTGCAGTGGCTTTGTCCGTACTCATGGCCAGAACCGTTTTAACACCTGTATCAATTGCTGCATCGATAATATTCATTGCGCCAATGACATTGGTTCTCACGGCTTCAATAGGATTATATTCACATGCAGGCACTTGTTTGAGAGCGGCAGCATGAACCACGATATCGACATCATAAAACGCTCTCCTTAACCGGGCTTCATCACGTACATCGCCAATAAAGTAACGTAATGTGGGATCATTAAAGCCACTGGACCGCATTTCATGTTGTTTGAGTTCGTCCCGGCTGAAAATAATAAGTTTTTTGGGCCGATACTCCTGGAGCATAGTCTTGGTAAATTTCTTCCCGAAGGAGCCTGTCCCACCTGTAACCAAAACGACTTTGTCCTGCCAATTCATATAGAAAATTTACTCCTCTCACGCCTATTTTTCCTGGCGACATTTGAGAAAATGCTCCAGAGCATAATCTTCACTAATTAATCACCTCGCCACCAGGTAAGAGCCAGAATCACTACAACAGCCAAAAACATTCCAATCAATCCAGCAACAGCGATAATGACTAACTTCCGTGGTCCGCTGGAAAATTCAGGTACGGCCGAACGACTCGCTAACCGGACACCGCTGTTCGTATTCTGTGATGTGATCTTCGCTTCTTCCACTTTGCGCGCCAGCGCCGTATAAGTCTCTTCGGCCACACTCATGTCACGACGTAGACGTGCCTCCTCGGCAACAGCTTCTTGCTTGTCTTGTTGCAGCGTTAAAATCTGGGGCTCTAGCTCGGTCAAATACAGGTTTATCTGTGTCTCTTGCGCCCGCAATGTGTTCTGCAAGGTATCAAGAAAAGCACTTTGTTCTTGCTGGCCCGCTTGGGAAATTTGATCAACGTTCACTTGAAATTGCCATGGGGTCGCGCTATCAGCATTAGGAACACCACCAAATGCACGCAGCTGCAACAAAATTGCGGTCAGCTGATCCGCTGACCCGTCAACCTCCCCATCACCGGTATTCGTTAACTGTCCTTGTAAACTTTCGGCATCCTGAATGAGTAACGTGATTTGTCGGAGTTTTGCAAGTTGATCGGCTTGTGTCTGCTGTAAAGCCGTTAATTCATTGTCAAGAATTACAGACCGGTTTAGACCCTGGAAATTGATCAGGTCTTGCTCAGCTAGTTGCAAATCTTGCGCAGCAACAATAAGCTGCTCCTCAAAAAAACCAAGTTGATCACCGCCTCGTGCCCCAAATACCTCATTTGCCTTGTCCACAAATATTTCAGCCCATTTATTGACAATTTCGGTGGCTACCTGCGGGTCCTCAGATGCCGCAGACAATTTTATCAAACTGGGATCCGAGCCAGCTTCGGCCGACAAAAGCGCCCTTAAACTTGCCAATTTGGTGATTTCAGGAGTAATTGAAGGGACTTCATCAAGTAAAAAACCTAAGATTTCATCACTTACTGCCAGTTCGGGATAAGCTTTTAAAGGTTGATTTTCTTCGGTTGTCCTAATTCGTGGATCAAACTGAACGACTTGTCTTGGATCAGTAACTGCAACAAGTGCGGTTGCCCTATATGATGGCGGAATATAAAAGCTTATGGCTAATCCAACTAAAGCTGTCAAAATCCCTGCCCCAATCACCCATTTCCAATTCCTTGTCACCGCCTCAATATACGGCCGTAAATCAATCTCTTGTTCCAACGCTTCCTCCAAATATATCAATCATGACGATCATACTAGAGGGCCAATAGAACGCCAAATAGAGTTCATTTAAGCATGTGGAAGTAATGAGTGAGAACCAGGAAATCCAAATCCCCAAATGGCGAGAAGTTTTCCTACTCCTCTTCGTCAGCCCCGGTGAAACGCTGTCGAATCTGTTCGGCTTGAAACTGTAAAGAATAAGTCAGCATATACCATACGCCCTTCCAGGTGTCGATATCCAGCAAATCTTCCCGTGTGGCTCCTTCAAACATGGAGAGAATTTCTTTGGCCACATCAGGCGTAAAGCGATCGACATTCGCTTTAATTACACCATAGATGGTATCGGGCTTTACAGGGTGCGGTAGCCGCTCATTTAAGGTATTCTTCGTTTCCCCAGCCTGGAATTGGGCTGAATAGGCCAGCATATAGGCTAATCCTTTCCAGGTTTCGGGATCTATCAGATCCTCTCTTGACGCGCCTTCAAGCGTTCCAGCCATGTTCTTGGCGATGTCCGGCGTCATACGATCGACGCCTCCACGAACATTACGATAAACATTGTCCGGAGTCATTGGGGTGGGCATTCGATTATTAAGCATATCCCTGGTCTGCCCGGCCTGGAACTGCACCGAATAAGCGATCATATAGGCGATCCCTTTCCAGGTTTCCAGGTCAAGTAAATCTTCTCGTTTCATATCTTGAAATTGAGATAGGATATCAAGCTGCACCTGGGGCGTATAGCGAGAAACACTATTTCGTACCAGTTCTAGCATCCGCAAGGGAGAGTAAGCGGATTGACCAAGATCGGGAACCGTTGAGCGCAGTTCATTTGATAGTGTGTCTAAATTGTAAAGTAAACGGCCGATCTGGCTGCGCGATGGCTCAAGAAACTCCTCCTCTACTATTAGTTCGTAATCACTCGCTGAATCCTGCGCCGCGTCTGGAGGTAAGAGAGCCAATCCTTCCGGGAAGGCGAGGAGGCGCTCCGCACGAAATTTTCGCAAAATATATTGGACCTGACCTTTGGTCAGCCCATTCTTTTCGGCCGCTTCGGCTTGAGTCGATCCGGCATCAATGGCCAACAAAGCAGCAGCTCTTTTCCCATCAATATCAGCCTGCCCGGCTAGAGTTTGCAAAGCCACATGCTCATCAACTGTCAATAATGCCGTATCATTATCCATTTTATTCTCCTTTGACTTGTATCCTAACCTGTAATTGTAACCACTTTCTACTATTTGGCGACGAACAAATAAATGGATGTCCCTCTTATAAATTTGAACAAAATTCAGGTTCTCAGATGGCGATCCCGGAGTGTAACCCGAACAATTAATACTATTGACTTCAATAAAGCAGAATGTTATATTCAGAGATGATGCAGCGCGTCATTGGATTTGCCGTGTTTTGCTGTCTACGAAAATTAAGGTCGAGGAAATTAATGACAGACCAGGAAACCATTACAAACAATCGTGGGGGCACCGAAGAGGGTCGTTCTTTATTGATTGGCTTGCGCCGGATTTTGATGGCCGGCATTGGAGCGGCCGTTTTAGCCCAAGAAGAAATCGAGGATTTTGTGAGCCGGCTGGTCGACCGTGGCGAAATTGCTGAGAATGATGGTCGGAGTCTTATCAGCGAAGTCCTGGAGAGACGCAAGCAAACGATTCAAGACAACACAAGCAGAGTGAGTGATAGCGTTGACCGGCAGGTGGAAGGTGTACTTTATCGCCTAAATGTCCCGACAAAATCGGAATTTGCCCTGCTTAGCGAGCAAATTGAAGAACTCAGCAAAAAAGTGGATGCCTTGCAGGAAATAGATTAAAAACAATTTTTTAGCCGTTGCGCAGGGGGAGGAAGCAAATGTTTTCTCCCTCTTTTTGCATCACGAACATTCACGAATATAATGTCCGCTCTGATGCACCGTACGATGGAGGAGCTGATTCATGCCCATCATTAAACGTTATCCAAACCGCAAGCTATATGACACGGAAGCAAAAAAATATATTACCCTGGACGGCATCGCCGATTTGATTCGCCAGGGAGAGGATGTCGTTGTCATCGATCACACGACAGAAGAAGATTTGACGGCCGTGACATTGACGCAAATTATCTTCGAGCAGGAAAAGAAAAGTGGTGGTTTCCTGCCCAAATCAGTATTAACCGGTCTCGTTCAAGCTGGAGGAGATACCTTAAACACCCTGCGCCGCAGCCTTAGTGCTCCCCTTGATCTGTTCCACCAGGTCGATAGTGAAATCGAGCGCCGTCTACAAGTGTTAATAAGCAAAGGCGAGCTGGCGAAAGAAGAAGGTCTCAATCTGCGTGACAAACTTTTATCATTCAATGATTCGGAAGAAGAGCCATCACCTGACCCGGATGAAATTGAAGATCTACTCACCCGGCATGGCGTACCTACAAGAGAAGATATGGAGCGTCTCAACGATCAAATTGAGGCATTAACCCGGCAACTAGATGGCGTGTTGCAGTCCAGGCAAACCAATAACGCAAAAACTGAATCCCCGATTCCCAATAAAGAAACATGAGGATTGAAGGAGCACATACATTTGCTGCAACCAGGGCAATGATTTGGTCTCTGTTGCATGACCCGGTGATGATATCTCAGGCTATCCCTGGCTGTGATACCTTTGAGCAGATTAGCCCATCAGAGTACATGGGATCTTTAACGATCAAAAAAGGACCTTTCAGCGGCGAATACAAAGGCACCCTAAAAGTTTCAGATAAGGTTCACAATGAAGCTTATTCCTTAACCCTGAACGGGGCAGGCCTCGAAGGGAGTATTTGGGCCGAGGGGCATATGACGCTTAAGGAAAGGAACGGAAATACAACTGTCATCTATGAAGGGGAGATTGTGGCCGGCGGCAGCACGGTAACCGCTTCACCACGATTGCTGCGCACGACAGCCAATTCGCTGATTCGCCAATTTTTAACTGAGATTGAACGCCATATTCAAATTCAAACTGGAACTTATACAACTCAAATCCCAACACGCCCAACGGATACCAGGCGAACATCAAGGGTAGATGTGCGCGACAAGATTCAAGAAATTAAACAAAACCGGCGCACGACGGCTATCGTCATCATTCTCTTGCTCCTGGCTGCCTTTATGACCATTGGTGCGGCCGTGATCGCCATTTTATTCATTCGATTTGGTTTACGTCTGTTCCGAAGTTACGTAAAGCGTGTCGTTCATGAAGAAAGGCAAAACCAACCTCTGAATTAAACGGCGAGCCGAATCTGCTGAACCTCCTCATAAAGACGCTGCGGCTTATGTCTGAATTGTTCGGGGTTGATTTCCTGGTTGGTTATCCCCAGCAAAACCGTGTTTAAAACCTGATTCACAGGCGTGGCAATTCCAAAAGATTGTCCTGCCGCAACAACAGCCCCATTGTGATATATCACTTCGCTTTTACCTTGACCAGATAAGAGATCAATATAAAAAGAGGGCATTTTTTGTCCACGGCCGTTGGAAACGATCCTCGTCAAAACAGGTTTTAACAAGAAACGAGGAATCCGCCTGGCTGCGGAAGCCAAACTTTTTGCTGAAGGGCCAGGTAAGTCAACGACCGCCAGGCCCATTTTATTCATAACCGCCAATACCTCTCGTATCATTCCCATTTCTAAATCAAAACCCGGATTGCTTTGATAAACGTCACCCGGAGGCATGGCTAAAATGGCCGAGGTTGCATTACTAACCATATTAAGCAGTGCTTTCGACCATTTCATGGATTGAAAATCTTCCAAACTGACGACCTGGATTCCGGCTCCCTGGAAAAGCGTCAGCCACCGACGCATATCCTGACCGGTTCGGGTAGGAGCCAGGCCCAAACCACGGATACGCTCTACAATTAAATGGTTTCTTTTCTCTTTGCTGACCGGCGTGGTTAATGAGCCGGCAATGATACGATCAGCTCCGAAACGTTCGATAAATGGTTCTTCAATTCCAATGCCGTTCCCAGTTGTCAATATTTTTGCCGTTCCCAATTGTGCCTGGCTCAGTTTTTCAAGGGCAGCGGGCAGATCATAGGATTTGAGAGTCATCACGATTAGATCATAATTCTTGTGGACATTTAAGGCTTGACCGAGTGAGGCGACAGCCGTTGGATACACATGATCAACCCGTTCACCCTCGCGTATGGTTATCCCTTTGTCATTAACCAGGTCGGCCATTTCCGGACGATCAAGCATAACAACCTGGTGATCGCTCAGGAAAATACGCGATCCCAAATAGCCGCCAATCGCCCCCGCACCGTAAATTAAAACTTTCATACGCTCTCGCACCAGTTACTAGCCCAATATACTGCCGCCAAATTCAGGTCTGCCCCTTAAAAAGTCGGCCGCCGCCATTTTCTTCTTTCCTGCCAGCTGTACCTGCTCCAATATGAGGGCAGTGTCGCCACTACCCACAAAAACCTGGCCATTTTTAACGACGATTTGGCCTGCCCTGGCAGACATAGTGGAGACAGGTTGGGCTTTTAAAATTTTCATGGTCTTGCCCTGCCAGATAGTAAATGCCCCGGGCCAGGGCGTCATGGCTCGAATATGTCGATCAAGGTCGGCGCTGCTTCTTTGCCAATCCAGGCGGCCCGCCTCTTTTTTAATCATGGGTGCATATGTTGAAGCCGAGTCATCCTGGGGTGTGGCCTGGATGCGGCCGTCTAAAATATCATCCAAATACCGGCCCAACATATGTCCCCCTAAAGCCGCCAGTCGAGCATGTAGAGAAGCGGCTGTTTCATCATCATGAATAGTCAGCGATTCCTGCGCATAAACCGGCCCCGTATCCAGGCCTTTGTCCATCTGCATCAGGGTGATGCCGCTCTCCTCATCACCGGCCATGATGGCATGTTGGATAGGAGAAGCGCCACGCCAGCGCGGCAATAAGGAGGCATGAATGTTGAGACATCCATGAGGCGGGAGTCGGAGAATATGCGGCCTTAAAATTTGGCCAAATGCGGCAACAACGATGAGATCGGGCGCCCAATCATGCAAAGGCTGGGCGGATTCCTCACTCTTCAATGAGGAGGGTTGGTAAACAGGGAGATTGTTCCGTAAGGCCAACTGCTTAACGGGAGATTGTCTCAGGTGTCGGCCACGGCCGGCCGGCCGGTCAGGTTGGGTAACAACTCCTACCACCGTTTGTGTATCAATTAATGTTTGCAACGCAGGTACGGCAAAATCCGGCGTACCCATAAAGACAATTTTAGCCATCGTGGCATTCTAACACAGATCCTGGTTTTAGAAATCCGGTTTTTAGCTTGTGATTCCCGCGAGAGATAATGAGCGGAGATGGTCACCATTTTAGGTACCCAATAAAACAAAAAAACTCTTGGAGAGTTGTTGCAACAACTCTCCAAGAGCATCAATTTTTCACGGATGCCTGGCTAAGCATTTTTAAACGGTTGTCCGGCATCATCATCGGGCAGTGTATCCAATACAACGGAGATTTTTTCTTCATCTTCTTGTATAGAGATCTCTTCTTCCGCCGGCGGATAAGGCTTACGGCCAAACTTGGTCAAGGCCACCGCTCCCAGTCCAATAGAAGAAAGGATGACGGAGATAAGAATTTGCAGCCAATCTCCAATAACCATTCCAAACAATCCAAGTCCGAAGGTCAGCAAAATGGTTCCAATCGCTGCGGCTACAGCCGGGCTCCATTCTTTGTTTCTGAACAAGCGTCCTACTAACCAACTACCGATGGCGATCCAGCCCATCACAATCGCCGCTATGAAACCTAGCATCAAGACCATGATGATCGGAAAACCAAGAAGACCGATACATATAATTGTTAATATGGCGGATATGACAGCCAGTAAAACAGCAATGGAGGGTACGGCCACGGCCGTTAACATCCCCACAGCGCCAGAGGCAACTGGCTTCTTGCGAATAGTAGCTTTCACCTGGTGCATTTGCCCTGGAAAAGCGGACACGACACCAAATGCGAGTAGTCCAAGCAGCAAACTGCTGCCAACGGTGCGCACGAAATCGATGACCAGGCTATCAATTCGTCCCGGCCCCTCAACAACCTTGACTGGCGGAATAGGTGGCGTGGGAGGAATATCCGGAACATCAGGAATGGCAGGAACCGCTGGAACGGCCGGAATTCCTGTCGTAATACCGGACAAGCTCGCGCCTTTGATATTTGTACATTGGATACCGGACGTGGATTCATCATCGACATCCCCATTCAGCAGCACACAGTCACCCCTAACAGATGCTTGTCCATGCGCATCCAGGTCGCCATTAAAAATTACCAGGTCACCATTAACTGTACCGTAAATCTCAGCATCACCATTGAAGACAATGACATCTCCATTGACAATGCCGCCGGTCTGAATTTCGAGATCGCCATCAAAAACGATGACATCATTATTAATCGTTTCATTTTCTTCGACGACCGTATCAAAAAAAGGATCGGCAAGAATCGTACCGGCAGGGATCGTTAATGCCAGCACTACTATAAAAAACATAAAAATTCGTTTCATCTTTTTGCCCCCAAGGAATTGGATGTGATCATGCTAAGCTGACGATAAACCCCGCCCCAAAGGAAAACAACACCTACCATGACCATTAACCAACCAATAATTGTCGGCTGCTGTAACAATACTTCTCCGGCGCTGTTTAGCAAAGCAGATAAAATGGTTTGACCCACTTGCGTCGTGGTCTGAATAGATTGCAGTACGCTCTGCACGAGGGCCGGCTGGCTGAGAACTGGTCCCAACCTACCTATAATGAACACAACCAGTAAAACAGGAACCAGCCCACTTAACAAAATCAATCCATAAATGGTACTGATAGCCCATAAACGCGCTTTGCGGTTTGGCAGCAAGGCCACAGTCCGCTGGGCAAAATCGGCCGCAGGGCTAAGGGCGGGTGTGCTGCGAAACAATCTGTCAATGGCGGTCAGAGCCAGCCACTCTCGGTTGCATTCCGGACACGCACGCAGGTGAATTTCTAGATCTTGTTTGCCATCATCTAAAAGCTCACCATCGAGCGCGTCCATCATCAGGGAAAATATCTCTTCATGATCCATGATTCGCTCCAATAATTTTTTCTTTCCTCTTATCCAACAGACTCAGTTTGAAGGTGAGGCACAACACCTTGATTGATGCCTATCTCAGCTAGCTGCCTTCGTGCTCTAAACAGCCGCGATTTAATGGCGCTAACCGTTGTTTCCATGATTTCCGCTATCTCTTCATAGGAAAGTTCATTCCAATAGCGCAATACGACTGCTTGCCGGTAGTCAGGGGGAAGTTCTGATAACAATGTCTGCACCATTTCTTGTTGTTCACTATTCATCATTTGTGCTTCCGGCCCTTTTGTCCTTTCACTTTGCAGTGCCGGATGCGGGGGCAGCGGTTCATCTATTGACAACAGTAAAGCCCTTCTTTTTCGCAGTTGATCAATGCAATAATTGGACGTGATTGATAGCAACCAGGTGCTAAATTTGTGTGCCGGGTTGTAACTTTCCAGCCGCGTAAAAGCACGGATAAAGGCCTCTTGTGCGGCCTCTTCGGCTTCACCGGAGTTGTTAAGCATGCGATAAGCCAGGTTATAAACCGGCGTCTGGTATGCTTCAACCAAATGTCCAAAGGCAATCTTGTCACCTTTACGGGCCTGTTCTAGCCAGACCTTCTCTTCGTCAAACACCTCAATCTCCTGAGAACTTATTCAACTTTACGCAGGGGCTTTATAAAAGTTTCACAATAAATGCCAATGAGCTTTGTGAGGGCTTAATTGGGGACGGCAATATGTTCTTGCCATTTGCAACTTGATTCCTGCAAATCTATAATGCCACAAAATTATCAAAAATTTATTAGAAATGGAATGACAACATCCGGTAAGAAATCACTACCATCCACTCTATATACCGAAGAATACTTCTTAACTGCTTGCGAAGGTTATGACGTATTTATTGAATCCGAAGGCCAGCATCTTTCACGACGCCTTCGTGATGCCTTCGCTGTTGCCAGGGTTTATCCCGGCATGCGTGTGCTGGATGTCGGCTGTGGGCGCGGCGAAATCATTACCCATTGCATGCGCCTTGGCGTAGAGGTTTATGGAATTGATTATGCGGAAGTGGCCACTTTAATGACTCGCGATGTCATCGCTAATGAAGAAAGAACGGGAGCGGAAGAAACAACTAAGGCCGGTGTTTGCCGCTCAGATGCCAAATATTTGCCTTTTCCGAACCACTATTTTGATAGAGTGCTACTGTTTGATGTGGTTGAGCACCTTTATCCCTGGGAGTTAGACCAAACGTTGAAGGATATTCGTCGCATTTTAAAGAAGGATGGTAGTGTTATCATTCATACAGCACCCAACCGTTGGTATGATGCCTATGCCTATCCTTGGGTGCGCCATTTTCGCACGATGTTAGGCCAGGGTAGCCATTATCCTAAAGATCCGCGGGCCATTACGCCGGCTAACCTGGACGTTCATGTAAATGAGCAAGACATTTTGAGTATGCGCCAAACACTAAAACGGTCCGGATTTGCGAAAATTAAGGTATGGCTCGATTCTCCACCGCAAAACCGGCAGGAAAATTTCATCCTAGCCTCATTGCGAAAAATTGCCTTTGATGTTCCTCCTTTTCGCTGGTTTTTTGAAAGAGAATTATTCGCCGTGGCATATAACCAATAAGCGAGCTTTCTTAATTCTGCTTGCTCGTCGTTTTGTGGCGTTTACAATCCCCCCATGCTTAAAAAATGGCTGCCAATCCTTTTCATTTTGCTGCTGGCACTGGCACTGCGTACGGTCCGGCTGACTGACATACCTCCTGGTTTGACTCATGATGAAGCCAACCACGGCCGTGAAGCCATCGAAATCCTGGACGGCCAACTGCGCTATTATTTCCCTCTTAATTACGGCAGCGAACCCCTGTATAGTTATGTGGTGGCCGGCAGCATGGCTTTATTTGGTGAAGGCTTATTCGCTTTGCGCCTGGTCAATGTCATATTCGGGACAGCCACCATCCTGGCCATGTTTATTTGGAGCCGGGCGGTCTTCGGCCGCGCGCCGGCCCTCATCACCGCGGGATTGATCGCCGTTTCCTTCTGGCCTTTAGCCACAAGCCGGGAAAGCTTACGCGCCGGACTGTTGCCCTTTTTTATGATCACGGCCGTTTGGTTTTTCTGGCAGATCGTTTTCCCTAAGGCCGAAGAAAAAGATGCGCACAGAAATCACACATCATTATTTCAAAAAAGACAAACCTGGCTGGTTGCCGGGTTTGCTTTAAGCATCCTCATCACCTTGCATATTTACCTGGCCTCCCGGGTGGCCTGGTTGCTCTTTCCAATCTTCTTGCTCTACCTCTTTCTTATTCATCGCGCCATCTTTAAGCGCAGCTGGCGACCTGTTGTGGTCGGCCTGTTGCTGGCGGGATCATTTTCCATTCCCATGTTTATTTATCTGGCCAACAATCCCCAATCCCAGACGCGATTATCAATGCTTGGTGGAACCCTGGAACAAATCACAAGCGGTAATTTGAGTCCACTCCTACAAAATAGTTCGGAAGCCCTTTTAGCTTTTATTTGGCCCGGATTTGGCGATCAGTTTCTCGCTTACAACATCCCCGGACGGCCGGTTTTCGATTGGATCTCCGCCTTATTCTTTATTATTGGCGTAGTTGTTTCGCTATGGAGATGGAAAAAACCGGCTTATGCATTTACTCTCATCTGGTTCGTGGCGGGTATTATTCCTTCGCTGGTCACCGGGTCCACGGCCAATACAACGCGAAATTTAGCCGCACTACCCGTCGTTTATCTTTTCCCCGCCCTGGGCATTGTTTTTATACTCAGGCACCTGGCAAAAAGATTGGATCGGCCGCCGCGTAGGGTTCTCATTGGAGGCGCTTTCATTATCTTATTAGCAGTAGGTCTTATTACCGCGCGGGACTATTTTTTACGTTGGGCGGATTCTCCTGATGTGCGGACCGCTTATCAGCAAACGTTAGTTGAAGAAATTACTTATCTACAGCAACTGGATAAACAAGACGGCCAGATAGTCATTTCCTCTGTCTATCCCGGCCCGGCGCACGATCCTTCTATCGCTTTAGTGCTGGCCGGTTCCACTTTACAGGAAGCGCGTTGGGTGGATGCCCGAAACGCCCTTATCCTACCCTGTGGTGGCCCGGCTCAAGCTGTTATCCCTTCATCAACCCCACCCCATCCCGCTTTTGGAGCGTATTTAAACCCTATAGAAACGATTTCTCTGCGCCCCGACGATTTGGACCCGCAATTTACTTATTACGAGATCGATATAGCCGCTTTGTCTGACCCAACTGAAAATATCGGAGCGGATTTTGGTGGCGCGATTATATTAGAGGGGGCGCAATGGTTTTCACCGCAGGTTGAGCCAGGGGAAACGGCCGAATTGCTGACCCGGTGGCGTATTATCGATCCGGCCAAAGCTGGTCCCATACATGACCTGACCGGAACAACAGCGGCTGTCATATTTGCCCACGTGCTAGATAATGATGATCAAATCCTGGCTCAAAAAGATACGCTGGATGCGCCATCTTGGAATTGGAAAGGCGGCGATACCATTCTGCAGATTCACGCCATCCCCATTCCCTCCGACGCGCAACCCGGACAATATCCGGTCGTCCTGGGCATTTACGATCAACCGACGGGCCAACGTTTGCCCGTCGTTGGTAACGATTTATCGACAACGACAGTGAACATTCCCGCAATAGAAGTTGCACAATCTCCCGGATCGGCGCAGAATTAGCTTGATAGGAAAGAAACATGGCTAAAAAAGTACGAAGAGTAAAAAAGAAAAGAAAAAAGAGGGCATCGGCAAGCAGTCCGGAACCGGCAGCCAAGGATGAAGCCAAAGCCGAACCGGCCAACGAAACCTTATCCGCGACCGATCAGTTCCGTTTCGATTATGCCTATGTGATTAAAGATCTGCGCCGCGTGTTAATTTTAGCCGGCACTATGTTTGCATTACTGATCATCCTCAACCTCATCCTACAGTAAATTCGACGCTTGCGATCCCCTTCCATCTCATCAATTACTCACAGTCATTAACCCTATTCGAGACTCTTGCTCCAAAAAGGGCTTTTCCAGCCCTCTTGAATTGACGCCCCTCCTCCCATGTGTTATTATTTCCCTGCCTACTGGGATAGTCTCAGTGGGCGGTTTGTTGTTTGTTATTTCACGTAAAATGAACGCGTGATACTTAGAAATTTAAAAAAGAGGTAACATCAGAAGAAGCAGACGAAAATTCAGTCGAAAACCGGCCACACCAGATTATAATATTAACCGGCGCATCCGTGCCCGGGAGGTATTATTAATCGACCAGGACAACAAAAATCATGGGAAGGTGCCTATTGAGGAGGCCCTGAAACTTGCCAATCAAGCCGAGCTTGATCTTGTTGAAGTAGCGCCAAACGCAAAACCACCCGTTTGCCGTATCATGGATTATGGTAAGTTTTCCTATGAATATGCAAAAAAAGACAAGGAAGCCCGCAAACGACAGAAGAAAGTCGAGATAAAGACCATACGTTTAACGCCACGAACAGATGATTTCCATCGCGATATTGGTGTTCGGAATGCCCGTAGATGGCTTGAGGAAGGCAAAAAAGTTAAGTTTATGGTCCGGTTCAAAGCACGCGAAATCACCTACCCGGAACTAGGTAGAGAGGCATTAGATTATATTGCCGAAGAATTGAGCGATATCTCTGTCGTGGAACAAAAACCGGTTTTAGAGGGCTGGCGCATGACGTTAATGCTGGCCCCGGAGAGTGGGACATAAAGAAAACCATCAGTTATTAGACAGGTCACTATTATTAAAAGCCCGTCGCGGGCTTTTTTTATGAGGAAGTTATGCCGAAGAAGAAAACAAAAAAGTACAAACTTAAAACCTATAAAGCGGCAGCCAAGCGCTTCCGCGTTACAGGAACAGGCAAAATAATGCGCACAAAAGGTGGCAAAAGCCATTTGCGCCGCCGCAAGTCAAAAAGAGTTAAACGGCAGTTCTCGAAAATGCTTGAGGTGGAATCGGCTGGCGATCGCAAGCGCATAAAACGTTTAGCTCCCTATTTGAAAAAATACAAGGCCAATCCGCCCGCCTAAACAACAGGTATTTTATTTATTAAATCCGCTGCCTGGCCTCGGTAGTTTTTCCTCTACTTGAGTGTCCAGGCTTCCGAAATGCGAGGTAATTTAAAATGAGAGTAAAATCCGGGATTGTAACCCGGCGTCGTCATAAGAAAATAATAAAGATGACCAAAGGCCAATGGGGAACACGCAGTAAATTGTTCCGCCGGGCCAATGAGTCCATGATGAAATCGTACTGGTATGCCTACCGGGATCGCCGGGTACGTCGCCGCGAATTCCGCAAATTGTGGATCGCGCGCATCAACGCCGCTTCTCGCGCCAATGGTTTGAGCTACAGCAAATTCATTCATGGATTGAAAAAGGCAAATGTACAACTGGATCGGAAAGCATTGGCCGACCTGGCTGTTCGTGAGCCGAAAGCTTTTTCCCAGGTTGTGGAAGTAGCAAAAGAAGCATTAGCTTAGCTTCGGCAAATCCTCAATAGTTGAAACGCCGCGCTTGTGATTGAGCGTGGCGTTTTTGTTGTTTAGAGGCGTTTCGGCATAGAAAAACCCGTTTAACGTAGTTGATGGGTTGTATTCTGTCCAGTATCATGCGTCTCCTGGTATGAAAGTCCAAAAACTATCATCCCATTACAAGCATTTTGGCTGGCTGCTGCTCATTCTAGCAACGGCCGTTTTTTTGCGCCTATATGCTCTGACTTCTGTACCACCTGGGCTGACCCATGATGAAGCGGACCACGGTCTAACCGCCTGGAGCATCCTGAATGAAGGTGTACGCCAAATTTATTTCACAATCGGTTACGGCCGTGAACCCCTCTACGATTATGTGACGGCCGCTTTCATGACCTTTTTAGGTCCCACCTATTTCGCGGGACGAATCGTCGCCGTTTATTTTTCCATACTATTGATCGCTGCCATGTTTGCCTGGGTGCGCCACGCCTTCGATAACACGACCGCTTTATTAACCGCCGCCGGTCTGGCCGCTGGCTTCTGGCCCGTGATGAGCGGCCGGCAGGCTCTGCGATCAACCCTACTGCCTACCCTGTTTGTGTTAGCAGTCACCCTCTTCTGGTTGGGATTTCAACAGTTACGCGACCGTCAATCAGCTAACAAGATGAAAAGTTCCCGGCCATTATTGAAATTTGCCGTGGCGGGGTTATGTCTTGGCTTGACGATTTATACCTATATTCCTGCCCGGGGATTGTGGACCATTTTTCCTGCGCTGCTTGTTTACCTATCATTTGTGTACAGAACGCTGTTTCGCCGCATGGTGTGGCCTATCGGCCTGATGCTCCTGGTGATGCTGGTCGTCGCCGGTCCGCTTCTGGTCTACCTGGCGTTCAACCCGGCTTCCGAGCTGCGTATCCAACAGTTGGCAGCTCCACTGATAACGGCCGCTGCCGGGGACTGGTTGTTATTGGCCGGCAATATAGGGCAGGGCTTTGCTCTCTTTTTCCTGGAAGGTGACAATGCCTGGCGTTACAATATCGCCGGAAAGCCGCTGCTGGGTCCATTGATGGCTATCCTCTTCCTGGCCGGTTTGATCATCGCTATTGGATATATATTCTTGCAACGAGCCAAATTCCCTACACCAAGAGCATGGGGTTACGGTCCGCCATCCTTTCTGGCGCTGTCATGGCTGGCAGTTGGGATTTTACCCGTGTTGATCACCGGATCGTCATTGGCCATGACGCAGGCTATCAGCATACAGCCGGTTCTATATCTTTTTCCAGCCATAGCCCTGGTGCGGGCCGGTCAAATAGAAATAGATGGGCAACCTTTGGCAGTGAAACGCTGGGTGGTGCCTGGGTTACTGCTCCTATTTGGGGCGACGGCCGTCCTTACGTATCGCGATTATTTTATTACCTGGGCTAACCATCCTGAGGTCCGCGTGCAATATGAAAGCACCCTCTCGACAGCCATTGATTATCTAAATGATTACGGAGAAGGTTCAGTAGCAATATCGACGATAACACCACATCGCTATCACAGCCCTGCTGTCGCACAGATGCGTTTGCAAAACGAGGAAGTCATGTTGCATTGGTTTAACGCGCGCAGCAGTCTCATCATTCCTGATAGCGGCGAGAGTGAACTATTGATTCCCGGTTTTACGCCATTAGCGCCGGCGTTACAACCTTATTTTTCCACGGCAGAGTATAAGAACACCCTGCCCCTTCGAGAAACGGACCTGGATCGGCCGTTAACAATTTATTCCGTAGATGGCCGGGCGATGCTGTCCGATTGGCAGACACAACTAAACCCGGCAGAAGCCCGGTTCGACGATACCGTAACCTTGCATGGTTTCTATTTACAGCCTGCCCCAGTGCAGCCGGGTGAAACTTTGCAGTTAGTGACATTATGGCAGGCCGAGCAGCCTCTTACCGATGCTGTCCTTTTTGCCCACGTGTTAAATGAAGCGGGACCGCCCCTCGCCCAACACGATCAACTGGGCGTGCCTGGAACATCATGGCAGGCCGGCATCTGGTTTCTACAGTTATTCGAAATTGCAATTCCACCTGAAACGGCCGCCGGTGATTACCCTCTAGCCGTTGGCGTATATACACAACCGGACGGCATTCGCATACCTCTCTCCGGAACAGACGAGCCAGCGGATCTGTTTCATCTTACCGATCTCACGATTGCACCATGAGCAGGAAAAGAGAGTTGAGCACACGCCGGATGCGAACTGAACTGCTGCTGCTGGCAGTCATAACCCTGGGAGGACTTATTTTGCGCTTTTGGGCGCTGGACTCCGTGCCACCAGGATGGCGCGACGATGAGCTTATCAACTCGTTGGTCATTTCGCGGAAAGTTTTAGACGGTGACCTGGCATTTTATTACCCGGACGCATCAGGCCATGAAGCGCTATATCACGCCGTTTAAGGCATGATAT